>PNLN01000080.1 GCA_013823055.1 Cyanobacteria bacterium DS2.3.42 | reverse complement strand
CATCTAATGCCGATTTTCTGGAATACCAATTACCTGGCGAAGTGGTCTAACTTCATCACCGAGATGGGAGAAAAGTACGACAAGCACCCCAACATTCATTCCATCGGCATTACCGGTGGTGGCGTTGCGGGCGGTACTGCTGTTGTTCCTGATGTCACAGGCGAAAAAGGCAATTACGACAAGCTCGAAAAAGCGCTTGTCAAAGATCACGGTATGACTCAGAGACAATTGGTAGAGCACTGGAAGTATGTGGCCGACATTTTCCCCAAAGCCTTTCCGACAGCAAGACTGAATTTCGATGTCGATGCACCTACGGCCAATCGTGCCGGTCAAGATACTCTCGATGAAATCTCAGACTATTTAATTTATCGCTACGGTCAAAGGGTCTATATCACCCGCCAGAACATCAACGATGGCAAACATGGATTCGATCAATATCGAGTCATAATCAAATTCCATCCGGACACTTTCACGGGCTATCAGTTGACCGAAAAGGTAGATGCGCTGGACCTCGAGAAAATCGCAAAAAATGCTCCGGTCGACGGCATCAGCTATGTTGAGTTGCCTTTGTCGACTATCGAAGCATCTTCTAAAGACGAAGCTTTGGCCAAGTCACTTGAAGAGTTGCGCTCGAAACTTGGCTACCAATTGGTCTCGCAAAAAATATCTTTTGACGAAAAACTCAAACAGGGTGACAAGCTGAAAGCTACCTTCGAATTCCTCAACCTGGGCGCAGCACCACCGCTACGCCCATCCAGAGAATTCGACAAGGACGTTGCCGGGAGCTACAAAGTGCAAATGGAATTCCGAGATGAATCCGGCAAGCCTGTAGCGCAATCTCTGCATACACCACAACCTCCTACCAATCAGTGGCAAGCAGGCAAGGCAATCACCTGGTCGGAAGAGCTGAAGATGCCGCCATTAAAACCTGGTAAATATGGCGTCTTTGTCTCCGTTGTCGATGTCGACACGAAGCGCAAGCTGCAAATTCTCAATGCCTTCAACACGCAAGGCAAACCAACGGCCGAATTTGCCATCGCCGCTGGTGACTTGCGCGTAGAGTAGGCAACGAAGTAAAAAAATGGACGCGACCGAGGCACAACATCTAAAAGATCTGCCTCTCGAAACGCAGCTATTGGAGGCTCTTTCACAGATAGAGCCCTTCCAAAAATGTGCGTTTCTCGACTATCCGGATCATCTGAATTCTGGCGATCACTTGATCTGGCTGGGCACGTGTTTCTTCCTAATCGAAACACGCAAGGCTCAGGTCACCTACACCTCATCGCTGGTCGATTTCGATCAAAGAAAACTGAAAGAGAAAAATGGCAATGCGCCGATTTTCTTGCAGGGTGGAGGCAACCTCGGTGACATTTGGCCCGACAGTCAAAAGTTCCGCGAGAAAGTAATCGCCGGCAATCATGACAGCCCGATCTACATCATGCCTCAGTCGATCTTGTTTTCCGATGAACAAGCTCTGCATTCCGCCCGTGAGATTTTCAACGCTCATCCCAAGCTGACGATATTCACGCGCGACAAACAAAGCTACGAACTTTCTTGCCAGTACTTTCCCAAAGCACGCTCCATCCTGGCTCCCGACATGGTTTTTCTTTTGGCACCAGTTTTTCAAACGTTTTTCAAAAAACAATTGAAAGGTCAATTCAAATTTCTGATCCGTGCCGACAAGGAATCGGTTGGCACAAAAGTGCCGCAAGACAATGCATTTTCAGATTTTGTCATCGAAGACTGGGAATCGTACAGTTGGCTCTATGACGGTCGCGGCAAAACAAAGGAATTGCCTGAAATTTGCAAACAACTGCCAGGTTCTGTTTTTGTAGTACGTGAGTTGTGGCAGCGTGGCATTTCAAAACCGTACAGATTGCCGCAGAAAATCAAATGGCGTTTTTTGAAACGCTTCGCGCCCATATTGGAGGCAATGCCAAATCGCAAACAGACTTTGTTTTCGTGGATGGTGGCATTCGACTGCGCGCGGCAAATTGCTGAGTGCTCATTGCTGATCACGGATCGTTTGCATGCCCATTTGACCGCCTGTATTTTGGGCGTGCGAAACGGCTTGGTTTCTAACTCCTATCACAAGAACACGCAGTTCTTCGCCACCTGGAAGATGCAGTCAAAAAACAGTCGATTTTTGACGGGCGAAGCGGAGATGGTCCAATTCGTGATCCAAAACACCTACGCAAATAAGCGTCAGGATTCAGAGCAAAGTTGAAAACAAAAACTGAGCGTCTCTTCTAGCGCATTGCGACGCGCCGGGTATCGCCGATAGCGCTAAAGCGTCCATCGCAGTCCGGTGCGGTTTTCGAGGCAGCAGTAAACTCTTCATCGACAGATGAATCGATTGTGCTATTGGGAAGGCGTCGCAAAAAGAAGAAACAAAGCCGCAAAATCGGGTTTTTGAAAACCTGATCCGCAAAAGCGATGCGTTTCATCGCTTCTTTATGAATGGCATGAACGCGCCTGGATTCTGCATCGACAGCCATCCACTCTTGATAGAGCAGATCGTATTGATTCTCCAGCTCACGGAATTGCCGTTCTTTATATGCCATTACAGCCGGGTAATGCTGATCGTAAAACTCTTTGTGATGTTCCATCAAAACCGGAATGGACTGCCACCATTGGTCGCGGTTCACACAGGACATGCTGATTTCGTGCTTTCGATACTTGAATAGGGGTTTTTCAATGCGATCGAATTGCATGCCGCAGGCAAAAGCGGCTACCCAAAATTCGTGGTCACTGTTCAAAGTCAAATGCTGGTTGTATCCGCCCACTTCCTCGAAGACCTTGCGCTGCATCAGAAAGGTTACCGGTCCTGGCTCTCCAGCCAAAAGCGAGACCAGTGAAATCTCGCCTTTCCATAAATAATCGCGCGAACCGAACATCTGCATCTCTGTGTAAATGCCATTTTTTCCGGAGGCGACCAGTGCTGCCATCGTCTCTTCCAAGAATGTGGGCTCGATCAAATCATCGGAATCCAAAATTACCAGAAAATCACCTGAGGCATGTTTGACCCCGGTATTTCTGGCTTCAGGTAAACCTTTATTTGTCTCATGGGTGACAACTTTAAGTGGAAAGCTCAAAGTGCCAAAGTCCATTTCGAATACGTGCTTTTCGGGCGAACCGTCATCGACAATAATTACTTCAAAATTGCTATATGTCTGCGCCTTGATGCTGTCCACGGCTTCCAACAAGTAGTCGGCGTAGCTGTAGTACGTGATGACAATCGAAATCAGCGGCGGTTTTTGCATGGTTACGAGTTTGGTTGCTACCAGTTTACCGTGATAAGCGGAAGCAACATGACAACCATCTCATGAAGTTGGAATCAGCAATGTTATACAAATGGGCTATGCGCACCAATATTTACCCGCTAGAGCCCAAGCAGGTGGACGGACAAATTGAGCTGTCCGCCGAGATCGAATTGCCGGATGGGCATCGCGATCGACTCTGGTATCGAGTCCCGGAAGAGCTGAGCGATCATGTCACTGTAAGCGCGGATCACTTTCTTGTTGCCTCTATGTTCGTGGCCATGCGAGCAAAAGCAAACGTGCGTGTACACGGTACGGTTTCGCCGTTACTAATTCGCAATCTTATGGAATTTCAAGCTTACTGGTATGCCATGGTTCCCAGAAAGTACACGCGCGTTGAAATCCATGCAGAAGTGGAGAAAGAAACGGATAACGATCCGGATCTCGATAAATCAATCTGCGCCTTCTCCGGCGGGCTGGACAGCTCTTATACGATATATCGCCATGCATCGGGCATTTGCGGCAGACTGAAACGCAATATCGGCGCGGGTTTGTTCGTTCATGGTTTCGACATTCCACTGAGTGAAGAAGAGGCCTTCAAACGAGCCTTTCGCACTAACCAGGACACGCTCAAATCCGTGGGTATTCCCTTGTTTTCATTGCAATCCAACCACAGAGAACTGTTTCCGGATTGGAATGAAACTCACGCCACCGGCATAGCCTCTGCACTTATGTTGTTCAAACGCGGATTTTCCGAAGGCATAATTCCCGGCACATATTGCTACAGCGACATAGCACCCACCTGGGGCAGCAACCCGACGAGCGATCATTTGATGTCCAGCCGCAGTTTCGCCATTTTCCATGATGGTGCTGTTTGGAACCGCGGCGCCAAACTCTATCATCTCAGAGATTGGCAGACTGCCTATGAACGGATCAGAGTGTGCTTCTCAAATACCAGAAAAGATCAAAATTGCGGAAAGTGCGGGAAATGCATTATCACGCTCCTTTTGGTTAAGTGGCTGAATTTGCCCTTGCCTTGTTCGTTTGCTGAGCCTGTTTCAAGAGAATTACTGGAATCCGCGGCTGACTTGGATGAAGTGCATTTAGAGGCGCTCGAATCAATATTGAAAATAGGCACCAATGTGCCCTACCGCAGCGAAATCCGAGACTTGGTCGAAGTCAATCGCAAGCGGCTCTCGCCAAAACCAGCTTATAATCTCGGCTTACGGCAGACAGGAGAAAGAATAAAAGCGCTCTTCGGCAAACCTTCTGACCAACAGTTTTAAACCTTTGAGACCTATTAACCTGGTTCTCCGACGGCCAAAACAAGAACTACACAATCATCGACGCCGTCCAGATTAAGGGCGGAGTTTAACTCGTCATCGATAAAACCGCCGGTCGCCGTGACGGCAAGTCCAAGCGCAGCGGACACAAGATAGATGTTCTCGGAGACGTGCCCGGCATCGAGAAGACCAAGACGATAGGCTCTAGGACCATACTTGCTGCGCAAGCGCGCCTGATTACTTGCCAGAAAAATGAGCGCTCCAGCTTCGCTGAGTTCCGCCTGCAAAAGCAACATTCGCGATATCCACTCTTTGAAATCGCCGGCCTTGATCAGTTTCAATTGATGAGAAGGAACATCATAGTGATATAAACCTTTGTCGACACCTTGCATGTTGACGGATAAAACATACATTTCGCAGGAGCCGAGATTGCCTGCACTGGGCGCATTTCTATTCAAGTCTGTGCCATTGCCGGCTTTAATTCTCAGACCGTTGGAAAGAGCCAGCAATTTGCCGAACTTGTCTGCGTTGAGGGGTTGTGTGGAGAATTCTCTGGAACTTCTACGCTTTGCCAAAACATCTGCGAGCGACATGTCCACCGGGTGATCGCAACTTTCAAATTGCACATTGCCGATTGGCGATTCAATTTGGCGCGGACCCTCTTCCATCAATTCCTGAACGTGCTCGCTGAAATTGACTTGCCTTAAGGATGGTGTTTTCAACAGCCAGGGCGAGTTTCCGCTGGCAATGTGATACTCACACGCCAAATCCGCCACATTTTTTTTCTGAGTTATTCTCATGTCCTGACCTATGGAAAAGGATGCGGGTATGGATTTGAAGCCTTCTTCAATGAGTGCCTGGCGGCATGCAAAGCCAGTCGAGGACACCCTAGCCACTTCATTGAATCTGCAACCGAGATAGGCTGCATTTGCGGAACGCAAACCTTAACGCCCCTGCCGAACTGAGAAACGTCATCTAACGTGCAGTCCGAATATAAGACTGTAAAGCCAAGTTCGCGTTGAAGCATCGAGCAAAACTCTTCCAGCTTGGCAAAACTCTCCGGCTCTCTCCACCAGGTTCTATTCTCAAAATCTAAAACCGACTGTTTCTCCGTTTTTTCATTGATAAAGAAATCGAAGGCAGGCGTGTCTTTCCACAAAGCATACAGGTCGCTATGGTCGCGCAACGATGAGACCCAGCTGAATTCGCTGAAAGATGGCACCTGGGCGGTTGCTTTCCCACTCAACTGAGCAGCTCTGACAAGAAATATTTCGTCAATCGCTTTGCAAATAGCCTTGATTGGATTGGCACTACAAGCGGCTCCAAAAGTCGCCCTAGGATACTCGGAGCCTTGCGCGATTGCAAAAACAGTGGGCACGTTAAAGTCAGTGGTTATATCGAAGCACCGCAATTTCAGTCCCGCGCTGTTAGCCAAACTGAGTCTCTGAGCCAAATCATAATGAGAGTCACCAGAGAGGAAGGCAATAGAATCTTCAAGTGCAATTTCTTTTACCGGCCATTGATTTAGCCAGAAAAGCGAGAAAGCATCTCTTTCTGCAACTTCGCAAAGCCCAGCCCAAATTGCTTTTTCCAATGTCTCGTGAAATGCAGAACCGGATGAATGCGGAAGGGTCACGCTGGGCTCGCCTGCGCAACCATGGAAATCAAAATGTATGTAGCCGGCCGGTAACCAATGCTGCTTCCCGTTTGCTGCTTCGGTGACTCTAACCTGAGTCAATTTCCAATTCGGATCGACTTTTTTGTAGGAAATATTGCAGGCTTCTTCAAGCGCGCAAACCGGAAGTTCGCTCAAGAAAGTGCATTCTGATGCAAGCAAGACCTGGGTTTCGTCAAAGACCGAAGCGTTGTACATGCAATAACGCTCGAGCACTTCGCCAAGGCATTTAAAAAGTGCCTCGTCTTTATCAATAGACGAACCCCATGCATCGCACTCATAGTCTGCAAAATACAGTCCCAAAGGACGCGTCAGCTCAGCATGAAATACCCACCAGGGCGGTTCTGTATTGCCCGGCTTCATTCCATAGATGGCTTTAACTGGTCCGAATTTCTCGTCCACCAGATTCAACACCGGCTCTAATTTTCCAAGCGCGCTAGGAGACATTACCGGCATGGGTTTTTCCCGGAATAACAATAGATCCGCCGCGTGCGCAAACTTCACAGCGAGGTACTCTTGTGAATGCGTTTTGATCGATGTTGCCATCGGAATAGAAACTTACGACGCTGCCATCAAGAGCTGGCCGCTCAATTGCAGTGACAATACGCAATGCTTCTTGAGTTAAGTATGAGGAAGCAAGTGAAGCCAGCGCAATTGACTCACCGTACAATCCCACCGCATCAGGCAAGTCTTCCAAACTCTTCAAATACAACTCTTCTTCTACGGAATGTTCGTTGGCACTAATTTGCCGGATTGACATACATTCAAAACACGCAGAATCATAGGGTTTGACATAAGGTCCCACTTCCAAATGACTGCCGTTATCGTGTGCACGTAGCCACTCAACTGACTGCCGCACGCAAATCTCATTGATAGTGTCGAAAACAGCAACCGGAATATTGCGCAAAGCGGCAATGACGAGATCGCAAGAACCGACATTCTCATGCAAGAAATTGCCGATTGCTTTGGCGCTTCTTGCCACTGCCTTCGTCAATTTATCGCCAGTCAGCTCTGAAAAAATGGCGACTTCGTTTTCGTCCAAAGCAGCTACAGTAATGCTCTCGAAACCGCTTCTAAGCAGCATTTCCAAAGTCGAAGTACCCAAAAGACCTTCCGCAATAAGAACGATTCGTGCCCGCGAAAGCTTTTCGAGTACCTCGGCAGAAGACCTATTGTTACGGGTTACACCCAGCCGGCGTCCAAGAAACAGACGCTGTTTCTTGGAAAAGTAACTCGTTTCCGATTGGACAGTTTGAGCATCGCCGGCAATCACACCACGCACAAACAGGTTCATCAACAAAGACGCAACATCAGCTGCACTGCCTTTCCCCGCTAGCAAACTGACGAGTTGGGGAACATCATGCCTGCCGTCCAGGAGCGGCAAAAGGTGAGGCAAAAGCGATTCGACTAAAGCGCCTCGCAAAACAACCGGATTGGACAAACCGCGAAACTGTATCCCCAGCCCATCCGGCATAGAGAAAACCGCGATGTCTTCAATCAACTTCGGGTATGTAGGAAAGTTTGTGCCTTTTTCCTTGAGGAAGGAAAGGGCAATGTCGCTTTGCTTGTCAGACATTCTAAATGCTCAAATAGACGAGGCGTCTCATTGTACAGACGATCTCAAAGAAGAGCAAAAGTGAAAACCGTCTCAGGCCTCAGAAGGAGGCGTGGGCATAAAGCAGGAGGAGCCGCAAGAGCAGGAGCTGAAGCATGGGCATGTGCAGAAGCAAGCGCAACTGCAACCGCAGCTACATGTGCAAGGACCGGCAACTGAAAAGTTAGGCGAAAGCGCATTAAGGCTATTCAGTTCAAACGACTGCAGATTATCTGTGCCACTTCGTCTTTGAACATTGACATAACCGTTATAAGATTCACTGAATGACTTCCGAACACCCACTAGCTTTCCTCCACGAACACATTCCTGTTGGAAAGAATAAACACTTGACTTTTGTTCGAGAGCATCGAAAAGCTCTACTTTGCCTAAAATTACATGTAAATAACAAAACCGAACCAAACTTCAGTCTATGTTTAGTGCCTTTGATTGGCAGCCAGAGCGAGTAGAACATCAATGTCAGAAAGCCAACCGCTGATAAGCATCTTAATGCCTTATTACAATGTCGATGGTTTTCTACCTGCAGCAATTGAGTCTGTTAGAGCACAGACCTACGGAAACTGGGAGTTGATTGTTGTCGACGACGGTTCCACAAAAGCCCTGCCGAACGACATTCTAGACACTTTTGCAGACCCACGCATCCACTTGATTCGCCATGAAACCAATCGCGGCATCGGTGCTGCACGAAACACAGCCGCTTCCAACAGTAATGGACAGTTCCTTTTACCACTGGACCCAGATGACCTGCTTGCGCCGAATTACATTGAGCGCGCTCTCAAGGCAGTGCAAGACGAAGGAGCTTCGGCCGCGTACACGGACGTGAAAGTTTTTGGACTTTTGGAAAAAACTCACGCACCGTCCACCAATTTAGCGGACATTTTTGCCGGGCACTTTCCGCACAATACTTTGTTGATCACGCGCGAAACATTCGATGCCGTAGGCGGATACGACACCAAAAGTCAAATTGAAGATACAGAATTTTGGATTTCAATGATTGAAGCCGGCACCAAATTTGCCTATGTACCAGAACCTCTTTATCTCTATCGCAAGCATCCCGGAAGCATTTCGCAAAGTCGACAAATCGAGATGCTGAGGGACCTTTTCGCGGCAATGTCAAAGCACCATACTTCCGTAGCGGAACATTTGCCTAGCATTATAGAGAGTTGGATTCAAATCGAAGAGGGACGGATTGAGCAGCAATCAGCGAACAAAAAACTCGTAGAGGAACTCACCCATCTGGAAAAAGAATTCGCTGCGCTCAAAGAACGTTTCGACAATCTAGAAAGCAAGGTTTCACGCAATGAAAAGATTTTGGCCAGCATTCCAAAACTGACTCGCCAATTTCTCTTTCTTGCATTCAAGCCTAGAACCGGCACACAGTCTCATGTTTAAGAATGAATAGCATGGCGAACGTAACCAACAATAACCGTCCCTTGGTCAGCATTTTGATGCCGTACTACAAGTTCGGCAACTTGCTTGTGGAAGCGGTCAATAGTGTCCTTGCGCAAACCTACAGCAATTGGGAATTGGTGATAGCAGACGATTGCGCGCCTGACGAGCCGGCAGAAAAGGTTCTTGGCGAGACTCGCGATCCGAGAATTAAGATTTTTCGCCACGAAAAGAATATGGGATCAGGAACAGCTCGTAATACCGCTGCGTCTCATAGTGCAGGGTCGCTTTTCTTACCCCTGGACAGCGATGACCTGCTGGCGCCGACGTACATCGAAAAAACAGTGACGGCACTTATAGAATCCGGTGCCGAAGCGGTCTACACAAACGTACAGATCTTCGGAATGAACGAGTCGGTTTATCAACCGTCTACCGATCTTTGCGACATTTTCTCAGGACACTATCCGCACAATACATTGGTGCTCAAACGAGAAGTGTTTGAAGCGGCCGGCGGATACAAAAACATTGAGAGTGTTGTCGATACAGAATTTTGGATTTCGGTAATTGAGTTAGGCACCAAATTTGTCCATGTTCCAGACCCCCTTTATCTCTACCGACGCCACCCTCAATCTCTCTGCCAAACCAAACCGACAATCGGAAGAGACTTCTACAAGGTGATGCTCATTCACTACCGTTCGATGATTCCGCATCTGGAAAAGATTTTTGCCAAGATGAGTGATTCTTGCTCAAAACAAACACCTTACGTGCCGAATGCCGACATCATATCCAAATATGAGACACTACATAAAGAGTTTCACGAGCTGCTTGAGCAGTATGAAGCGCTGGAAAAGCGTTCAAGAAAAACTGAGGAGATCTTGGCCAGCATTCCAAAGATTAGCCGACAGATTTCATATCTCGGACTGAAAAAAATAGGATTGAAATAGCTATTTCAAAACAGGAGTTCGAGACCAGGCAAAAATGAAAGTAGCCACTGGTTCATTAGCAGGAAGGTCGAGACACGTATCGCCCTACCACTAGCTTTGAACTCTGTACTCTGCTCTTATCCACCCGAAATGGTTGTAGATTTCCAAAGCCGTAAGAAATCCGATCAATCCGATCAACCCGATCAACCTGGAGATCGTTTCTATTGGACCTTCGGGCAGCATCATGAACGAAAACAACGACGACAACGAAGGACTAAAACCGGACTCTTGCTTGCAGTCAACTTCAGACTCTAACGTTGACCTGTTCTGTTGCCCAGGTGAGAAGCCCAGTGTCGAACGGAGTAGCCAGATCGTCATGATGGGGCAGCACGCGCACGGTGAATCCATGACGACCGCTCTTGAAGTAGCGAATGGCGCCGGTGAATTGCTTCACGGAACCATTGGTACCCTTTCCACTTTCCGCTGGGAACATCGGAATGATCTCCCCTTCTTCAATCATGCCTGTAGAGCCAATCTTGCCATGGTAGATTTGCACCGCGACATCTTCCGGTTTCAAGTCTTGCAGGTTGACCATAGTCCTGATGCGCATGTCGTCGCCGACCTGCACTTTGTCACGTTCGCCTGCTTCAACTGACTCGATGCGCACGCTTTGCCAGCTGCTTATGACGCGTTCTTTCCATTCGGCCAAAGCTTTTGCTTTCGAAGCACCATTGGCGTGAAATTCTGTGCATCGAGCGCCGGTCGGGAAATACACGCGCTGAGCGTATTCACGAACCATGCGGTTGATATTGAACATCGGGCAAATTTCCAACATTGAAGACTTCATACGGGACAGCCATTGACGCGGGCGACCATCGCGATCGCGGTCAAAGAAGAGCGGTGCTACTTCCTTTTCCAGCAGGTCATACGCGGCATTCGACTCGACATCATCTTGCAACTTACTGTCCGTGTACATTTCGCCATGTCCGATTGCCCAGCCGACATGTGGCTCATAAGCCTCGTCCCACCAACCGTCCAAAATGCTCATGTTTATGCCGCCGTTGAAGGCGACCTTCATACCTGAAGTTCCGCAAGCTTCCTTCAGACGAGTCGGCGTATTCAGCCAGACATCAACGCCTCCGACCATCCAGCGAGCAACGTTCATGTCGTAATCTTCCAGGAAAATATAGCGACGTTTTACATCTTCACGCTTGCTGAATTTGATCACTTCACGAATCAACTCCTTGGCTGGAGTATCCTCAGGGTGCGCTTTTCCGGCGATAATAATCTGCACTGGACGATCTTTATCACCAAGTATTTTCGCCAGACGCTCCGGATCACTGAGCAAAAGAGTGGCGCGTTTATAAGTCGCCATACGGCGCGCAAAGCCGATTGTGAGCGCGTTCGGATCGAGTATTTCCATGGCTTCCTTCAATTCCGAAGGCAGCGCTCCTTTGTTCACTAGCTGTTGGCGAACACGCAAGCGGCAAAAGTGAATCAACCGTTGTTTTCTTCGTTCGTGAATGCGCCAGAGCTCTTCATCAGGAATATCCTCGACGCGCTTCCAAATGTTTTGATCCGAAATGTCTTCCGACCAACGCGGTCCAAGATAACGATCGTAGAGGTCTGCGAGTTCTTCAGAAATCCATGAGCGCGTGTGAATACCATTGGTCACATAAGTAATCGGAACTTCGTGCTCGGGTAGATCTTTCCAGATGTCTTTGAACAGATTTCTGGAAACATCAGCATGCAAGCGACTGACCGCGTTAGTTTTGGACGACAGATTAATAGCTAAATTAGCCATGCTGAAAGGCTCTTGCTCGTCAGTATCATCGGTTCTTCCAAGCTGGAAGAACTGATTCTTCGAGATGCCTAGACCGGCATAAAAATCCGCCCAATAGCGCTCTACCAGCTCTGGTGCAAACTTATCGATACCGGCAGGGACAGCCGTATGTGTAGTGAAGACAGTTCCGGCGGCACAAACTTCGCGCGCCACAGGAAAGGAAAGTTTTTCATTTTCCATGAGCATGCGAATGCGCTCCAGACCCAGAAACGCCGAATGCCCTTCATTCATGTGGCAGACTGTGGGCTCGATTCCAATCGCTTTGAGAGCACGCATTCCGCCCACACCCAGAATAATTTCCTGACGTATGCGAATATCGTGGTCGGCTTGATAGAGGGCGGCCGTGATGCCTTCATCGTCTTTATCATTTTCCGGCACATTGGTGTCCAGCAAATACAGTGGAACCCGACCGACTTGCGCCTTCCAAATGCGCGCAAAGACTTTGCGCCCCGGGAAATCGACAGCAACTAGAACCGGCTTACCATCAGCTTCTTTGACCGGCAAGATCGGCAAGTTGTAAAAGTCATTAACGGGATAACGCTCTTGCTGCCAGCCTTCCTTATTGAGATACTGGCGGAAATAACCTTGCTGATAAACGATGCCCACGCCTACAAGCGGCAAACCCAATTCCGATGCGGCTTTGATGTGGTCGCCGGCAAGAATGCCCAGACCGCCAGAATAGATCGGCAGCGCTTCAGTAAGTCCGAATTCAGCCGAGAAATATGCCACCGTATGCGGTTTTGCGCGGCGATGATGCTTCTCGTACCAGGTGTTCTCCACCTTCATATACTCGCGCAACTTTTGCAAGATGCGATCGAGATGAGCTACGAAACCTTCATCGGCAGCCGCTTCGTTCAGACGTTCTTGAGCCACGGTGCCCAAGAGCAGTACTGGATTGTGCCCGGTTGTCTCCCAGAGTTCGCGATCCAAACGCCTGAACAGATTGATGGTTTCGTGATCCCAGGTCCATCTGAGGTTGTAGGCGAGCTCTCTAAGTCCCTCCAACTCTGGAGGCAAGAACGGCATTACTTCAACTGATCGAATTGGCTTCACTGAGAAGGCTCCCATAAAAGAAACGCTTGAACCGTGGCTGGTGCTAAATTGCACTTGTTGCCAAGGATGTAGAATGGTCTTGGAGGACCGATTCCCAATGGTAGCACTTATTGAAGGTACGAAAGCTCCTGATTTCAAGCTTATTACAAGCTCTGGGAGCCCTTACAGCTTGCTCGCCGAGCTAAAAAATCAGTCGCACATACTTTTAGCTTTCTTCAAAGTTACTTGCCCGGTGGTGCAGCTCGAATTCCCTTATCTGGAGCGGCTTCACAGAAGTTATCCCGCATTTCCCATCTGGGGCATTTCCCAGGATGACGCCGATGCGACCAATTCTTTTGCAAAGATGTACGGTGTAACATTTCCGCTACTTCTCGACGACAAACTTGAAAACACAGTCAAATACGACCTAAACGTCGTGCCTACCCTATTCTTGGTGGGCAAGGACACGGTCATAAAACAGACGATCGTGGGCTTTGCTAAAGCCGACCTAGAGAAACTTAATACAGAGATCGCTACCTCTCTTGGTTTGAGCGTGATACCACTCTTCACTAGCGCAGACGAAGTGCCGGCTCTCCGGCCCGGATGCGAGTCCAAACGCCCAGGCTAGGTAACAACCATGAACAAACTTGCAGAAACAGCGCGGCTTCTCGCCCTGTCCATAATTTTTGGCGGCTCGGTAGCAATCGTATTTGTCGTCATAAACAACGCACGAGAGGGGCGCGCCGCCGGCTTGGACCAGGCAACCATCGGCTTAGCAAACGCACCACTTTTCATTCATTTCAGTAAACTGGCATTAGGAGCAGCTATTGCACTGATCGTCAGCGAAGTTGCCGACTTCTTCACCAACCCGGAGAAAAGCAAGTGCACCTTTGCTAGATATGGAACAAGCGCTGCCAGTGCAATTCTCGTTCTATTTTTCGCGCTGGGACTAACAGCTCCAATGACAGATCTTCTGCCGAAATTGAAAACCGATGCAGCCGCCGAGGCCGAGTTTTCCAAACTGCATAAGCTCTCTCAACCGATCCTCGGCACTGCTATCGCACTGGCACTCGCCTCGATAGCCATGTCCGGCAAACGCAAGAAACCGGCATAACGAAGCGTCGCGCGCATCACAATCTCTTAGTGGCGCATTGCATGCGCCTCAAAATTTTTGTCGCATGCACTTCAAAGTGCTTCGCACGCACTTCACTGTTGCCCGTGCCGCTTACTTACCTGAGCGAATCACTTAATTATGCAAGTTCAGGCGCAAGCGCAGGTCATTTACAAAGTAGGCATACCAAATCGCCACCAGAGGAATAATCGCGAGGCTGACGAACAGTTGTACGAAATCATCCGCAACAGAAATCCACAAAGGCGTTTCACTTTCAACACAAGTGACAAAGCCATGTGAGGCCAACTGAAACAAGCTGAGCATGAGAACTGGGCTCAAAATCATCATCGCGAACATCATCAGAAATTCCATCGCGAAAGAGAAATTGCAGCCTTTGAGAAAGGCACGTTTGGTCATTGAAAGTGAGCGTTTCAGTAAAAACTTCCATTCGCTTCTTTCCGTTACCAGCAATACTGAAAAGCATGCGTAAAAAAATTCGCTCCAGAAATAGCCAAAATAGGAAAACACAACCATAACGGCTGCAAATCCAACAAATGGAATCGACAAACCGGGTTTTATCGTCCAGTAAATACAGCCGGCCATAATCACTGCGACTACCGACGAAATCTGAAAGATCATTGTCGCCATACGGATAACAAAGACTTTCCAGCCCAACCTGTTTGCAAATGCAATGGCAGGAACAAACTCCAGCTCAGGAGTCAAAGCCATTCGTTTGATTGCTGTCAGTCTTAGAACGAGATTCCAGAGACCAAGGGTTCCGAACAATGCCCACCAAAGAAAGACACCGCCAAGCTTGGGTAAATTGTCGAGCTGAAGACTGTAGTCAGAAAAAAACGTGCCGGGCAAGTCGGAAACGAGAAAAAGCACAAAAGGGAACCACAAGAGCTTGCAACAAAATCCGAAGCTGCTTTTATATGTCTCGAAACCCAGCGCTATCAGCGCAAGAACCGACATCGGCCTCTCTGGCGGAGGCGGAAAAACGAAATCTTCTTTCAGCATTGGACGGGCACCTTTAGCTGAACCAAAAACAAGGGGTAAAGGAAGTATTCCCCTGTGGTCACCTTAATAACTAAAGACTCAAGTTTTTAGATTATGTATTCAGGGTATGGGCAGACTTAGCCCAGTATAATATGGCTGCTTGCAGTATGCGGGCTGCTCCTTTTGCCAGGATTTCGGTCTTTCCGCGTCCCTGTGCAAGGTTTCCACAGAAACAGGTTTTCAACATGGCCAACAAGCGGACCTATCTCGACCCTATCCACCAGGACATTGTCTTGGATAGGCGGGTGCCGGCTGAACGCCTGGTCATGGACCTCATTGATACCCGCGAATTCCAGCGCCTGCGCCGTGTTCATCAATTGGGTGTTTCCTTTTTCACCTTTCAAGGCGCAGAAGGTTCGCGTTTCACTCACTCGGTTGGCGTCATGCACGTCGCCTCCCAACTGATAGACATGCTGAAGGAAAAGACCCCTTCCATAGAGCAACATCGCCCGCTGATTTTAGCTTCTGCACTTTTGCACGATATCGGGCACGGTCCATACAGTCACGTCACAGAGAAGATTCTTCACTACGATCACGAAGACTGGTCGTGCCGCATCATCTCCGGCGATACAGAAGTGAGGAAAGTTCTCGATAATTTCACCGAAGTGCCCGATCTCGCGGACAAGATTGTGAAACTCTTGAAAAAAGAGCACCATCCAAAATATTTGTCGCACATAGTTTCCAGTCAGCTCGACTGCGATCGCTTCGACTATCTGCTCAGAGACAGCTATATGACAGGCACTGCCTATGGGCATCTTGCCCTGCAACGCATATTGCGCTCGATGGAAGTCAACGAAGAGAAAGACCGCATCGAAGTAGTTGGAGAAAAAGGTCAAACAGCAGTCGAAGATTATTTGTTTGGACGTTATTCGATGTACGCGCAGGTTTACTACCATCGCAAAAATCTAGCTGCCCGTGCGCATCTTGCCAAACTCCTCAAGCGCGTCAAACACTTGATGGAGCAAAAGCACAAATTTTCTTTCATGGACGACCCGACAGCGAAATGGTTGAACGGCGAAAAGCTAACTGTCGATGAGTATCTTACGCTCGACGATGTGCAAATGACTTATCACATAAAGCGCTGGACCGAGGATAAGGACCCAGTTTTGGCAGACCTCGCGCGGCGCTTCCTCGATCGCAGACTTTTCAAATCCGTGCGCATCATGCCACCAGCCGGCGGTGGAAATAGCAACGGGAAATTCCAAAATTTGATCGAGCAAGTGCAAAATCACACCAAGGAATTGGTAAAAGCATATGGCATGGACCCCGAATATTACGTGGCAGTCGAGTCTACCGGCTTTCGACCGTACGACTACTACCGCCCTGAGTCTGTTCATCCCGAAACGAATATCGTGATCAGAACAGACACTGGTATTGTTTCCGAACTTTCCGAATTATCGCCAACAATAGGCGCGCTTGTGAAAGGTAATTACGAGTCTTTCTGGCTCATCTATCCCCCGGAAATCGACGAGAAAGTCGTAGACATTCAAGAACTCGCGCATCCCGAAGAAGTGAAGGAAAAGCGCAAAGCAAAGAAGAAAAACTGAAGAAACCAGTTTAGAAAAGAAAAAACACCGCAGCACAGACGAGAATAACTTCGAGAGGAATTTAGAGAATGTTTGACCAATTAGGCGATCGATTAAAAACAGCGATGCGCTCGCTTGGTACCGATACGAAGCTAACCGCTGAGAACATCGAAGAAGCGATCAGCGACGTCAGAAGATCGTTGCTCGAAGCAGACGTCAGCTTGAAGGTCGTGAAACTGTTCATCAGCCGCATTCGACAAAAGGCATTGGGCACTGATGTAATTGAGTCAGTTTCACCCCAACAACAATTCATCAAGATTGTGCATGATGAGTTGATTGAGATTTTGGGCGGTGAAAACGTTCCTATCAAACTTGAAGGCAAACCGCCAGTAGTAATGCTTTTAGGCTTGCAGGGTGCAGGCAAAACGACTGCTTGCGGAAAGCTGGCGAAGAAATTAAAAGACGAAGGCATGTCACCGCTACTGGTGGCTTGCGACGTCCAGAGACCAGCCGCTATCCTTCAATTGCAAACTCTGGGCAAGCAGATAGACGTCCCTGTTTTCGCCAACCTTGAAAGCAAAGACGTGCACGATATTGCCGAACAAGCTCTCGCGCAAGCCAGGGCAAACAATAATTCGCCTGTCATTATCGACACCGCCGGTCGCCTGCAAATCGACACGGAATTGATGGCGGAAATCATGATTCTCGATCGCGCTTTCGAGCCATCCGAGAAGCTTTTGGTTATCGATGCCATGACCGGACAAGAGTCGGTAAACGTGGCGGAAACGTTTAACACACAGCTCGATGTTTCCGGAATTATTCTTAC
>PNLN01000261.1 GCA_013823055.1 Cyanobacteria bacterium DS2.3.42 | reverse complement strand
ACTTCAGGCACATCTTTCATGCGAATTGCATGCGTGACAATCTGCCTTTGGTTGCCGGGTTGCAGTAGAAGCCTGTCTCTCATTGCAATGCAAGCATCGGAATAATTGCCGTCTTTAATGTAGTTTTGAATCAGCAAAACGCCCGCAGCATCTTTCATTCTCACGAGAGGATCTCGCAGCCCAAAAAAGGCATTTGCCTGGGATGCAGCGCCGCCTTTCACCAGCCACTCAAGATAGATCGGCTGTTTCTTAAAGCGCCGATCGTAAATCGCAACAGGAGGTTTACCGGTGGCGATGACTTTCTGCAACGCCTTTTTACCTTCAGAAATATTGCCCTCAACAAGCAATGCTTTTCCAGTGCGAAGTAAGAACTCAGCTTGATCTTCCGGCTTCGCTGAGCGCGGCGACTTGTTGACGGCGAGCCACTTCTTCGCATTTTCCTTGGCCTTGGGACTTGCGCCCGTTAACTGATCTAGTTGAGCGTAATGATGCCATTTACCAAAAAAAGTGACATAGGCTTCGAATGCATCCTTTTTCTGCCCCGCTTTTTCCAGCGCCAATGCATGGATGCGAGGCGCGACAAAGGCAACAGACACACGCGGCTTGCTTTTGCCCAGATTCTCCTCACGCGCTTTCTTCTGGGCAATAGCAAGGTATTTCAAACAAGACTGATAATCACCAGTTTCAAAAAATGGAATGGCAACGTGCAAGTAGAACATCGAGGAAGGATTGAAAGTCAAATTCACACCGGCGAGTGCTCGCTTATATGCCGCTATTGCCTCCTGATGACGCTCCAACTCTTCGAGACAAAAACCTCTAATATAATCTGCGCTGGCGCTGTCCTGGCGCCGGCAAAGTTTTAACTGCTTCAAAGATTCTTCGTAGTCACGCCGGTTTGCCAGAAGCAAAGCCTTGCCACCTGGGCTGAGTCGGCTCATGTATGCACGCTTGATTCTTTCAAAACGCTCACTTTTGCCAATCAAGAAAATCGTCAATGCGACCGGCTCATCAATAGACTTCAAAGCCACCTGCGGATACGCAGGCAGCATCAATGATGGTGATGCGAGTAAAACGAAAACGGTTGCGACATGCAGAATTCTAAGCATTGAAACGCTTTTCGACGGTGCCATCTAATTAAGTCTCACCTTCAACAAGTGGCAACCTGAACCAAAATGTACTTCCTTTTCCTTCTTCAGACTCCACACCGATGCTTCCGCCGTGCAGTTCTACAATCGATTTGCAAATGTTTAAACCCAAGCCTGTTCCACCCATATTTCGCGCGTCAGAGGTCGAAACCTGTTTAAACTTCTCAAAAACCAGCGCAGTTTGATCGGCTGGAATTCCGCGGCCCTGGTCGATGATTTGAAACTCCGCCCACTCACCATTTGCCTTTACTGCGACTGTGACCGTTTTTCCCTCCGGTGAGAATTTGACCGCATTCGAAAGGAGATTGACCAGAACCTGCACCACGCGGTCTTTGTCGCATTGAATGATGAGATCGCAAGGCTCACCAAGAAGTGAAACCTTTTTCTTTTCAGCCAGGCCAACCACAGAGGCGATAGCATCGGTGATCATGATCGAACCTTCAACCGGCTTTAGTTCAAGTGGAAAATTACCAGCCTCAAGCCGCTCAGAATCAAGGAAATCGTTGACCAGTGACATGATTCGATTGGAACTCACTTCTGCATGTTTGACCATGCGCTCACCGCGTTCGTTCAGCTCCCCAAGCTGTCCGGCATGGAAAAACGAGATCATCGCCTGCACTGTTGAAAGCGGGCTTCGAATGTCGTGGGTGACCATGCGAACAATCTCCTGACGCATCTCTTCGAGATTCTTGCGCTCGGTGATATCGTGCACAACGCAAAAGTAAGACTTCAAATCTTCAAACCAGGCGACCGACCAAATGGTATAAAACTCTTCTCCACTTTTCTTTTTAATTTTCAGCTCGAGCGGTTGCTGTTGCTGCCCACTACGTGCTTTTTCGAAGTACGCATGAGTGATATCCATATCGATTTCCTCAACAAATCGATGCAGCGGCTCATTGATTATTTCCTGAGGCTCAATACTAAAAAACTCTCCAAGAGCGCGATTTGCTGATTCAAATCGCAAATCTTTGTTTAGCGAACAAATCACATCACGAGCGTTTTCAATAATGGCACGCTCTTTCAAAGTAGCTTCCTTCAAGGCTTTTGCCATGCTGTGAAAAGTTGCATCCATCTGCGCAATTTCATCACGACCGGAAAGTGGTGGGTTTAAAGGCACATCACTGGCTAATCTAAAACTATTGTCTTGCATGATTTTAAAGCGAGCATCGATGTTTCGCAGAACCAGAATCACCATCAAAACCACTATGCCGACCAGAATGCCGGAGGCAAGAAGTGCAGTCTGTGCCAGCCTTTCGTTAAACTCAATGCGGGCTTTGGCACTCAGTTCGGAGACAGCCTTTTGGCGCTTTTCGAATTCATCAATCTCTTTCGGCGCCTCTACACTGGCGATGCTATAAAGCTTGTCCCAGAGTGGGGCACGTGCTGGTTGTGCCTGATATCCATCTTCGGAAAAACTCCTTTGCAGCTGGCTCAAAATGTCTTTTGCTTGCTTCAAATTGGCAGACAACTTATCCAGAGACGCCAGACGCTCCCGATCGCCTTGGGCAAATCTCTTGAGATTATCTATGGAGTCGGTAATTTTGCTAATTGCGTTAAGGGCTGCTCCATTGAAATGCTCGTTGCGCAAGCTCACTTCACCTGAAGCAATTTCCATCAGATGCATAATATCTTTGTACAAAACACTGACGCCGTCCGAAATAGCTCGTGAAGTTTCCGCTTCTTTCCTGGCAGCTTCCGACCGACTATGCAACTCGTAAATAGCCAACATCAACATCGCCTGAATCATGACGGGCGCAGCAAAGAGAACGATCAGCTTGCTCTTGATTGTGCTACCTAGTCTCATTTTTCACACCATTTTTTCAATGCCCGGGCATAGTGCGGCACAAACGAATTGACTTTCGGATTGGGCGGATCAATACGACCAAATTCTTTTGCTGCGGTTTTTAAGTCCTTCTTGTCCATTGCTCGGACAGCAGCCGCAAAGTGGCAATACTCATCAAATTCTTTGATAGTCAGGGCGTGTCCGGTTGTGACTGAATGTCTTGGATCGCGCATTCTTCGCCCCAAAAGAACATCCTCGATGGCCAGCCACTGGTCAGACATATCCTTCTTGCCACCAACTGTCAGACTCAATCCGCGCGCTGAGTTACCGGAAGCTATGCCGACTGCGACTTGAATAAGCTTGGCGGCATGCTGATAATGAGTCGAATATGGCATCTTGCGCGAGATCTGCTGAAAGCTATAGTCCTTTCGCTTTTCTGCAAATTCAGTACTGTCGTACATAAAATTTGTCAGGGCTCTATAACATTCACTGAAGCGCCCTGCATCCACCTCTTCACGCGCCTTCAAGAAATTAGCATCTTTGTAAATTGAATATACTTGCCCTATTTGCTTTTTGGTTGGAGAGTAAGCGATTGTGTCATAAAAGTCCAGTCGGTTCTCGAAATCGACCGAATGCAAGGCAAGATCTTTCTGCTGAACAAGCTGGGGAACATCGCGCATGGCAATGATGTTGCAGGAATTGTCCAGTTCGGTTAGAGGATCTCGCGCATAGAGTTTTCTCAAATACACGCAACACTTCTGATAGTTTTTCTCTCGGTAAAACAACTTGACCAAAAGAACGCGAGCTTGATCTTTGACCTTTCTGAGCGGACCTCTTTCATCCATTATCTGCCTTTCTGCCTGCGTCAAAGGTGGATCAGACATTTCCAATGCTGAAGCTTTCTCAAGAGAAGATTTGGCGGCAACAACATTTGCGACCGCAAGATATGCCTTGCCTTGAGTTAGAAGAAACCTGGCAGTCTCAACATCAGAAGCCCCAGGAGGCAGATTTGCGTTCCCTTTCAGCCATTCTGCCGCCTTTTGTTTCGTAGCCGCGTCAGCAACAATTGAGTCCTTTAGGTGGAACTGATCTCCTCTGAAATTGAAGGTAAAAAGATATCCTTCACAGGCTTCTCTATACTTACCTTTCAATTCACCCATGAGAATCTTGCGTCTGTCGATCATGTGCATGATTATGCCGGCACTCTGGTCGTCAGGCGTGTTATCGAGGATTTTTTCATTGGCCGTTTTCAAATCCTTGAAGCTCTCTTTCTCATTGCCCGCTTTCAGGAAGGCCCTAGAACTTTGCAGATAGAATCGAAAGCCGGGATGGAAAACTAAATCTATCTTGGCTTTAGCTGCCGTGAAAGCAGCAATCGCCTCCTGGTGTTTTCCCAAATTCTCAAGGCAAAAAGCCTTCACATAAAGTGCGCTGCCTGTATCATTCTTGGGAAGTTTCTTCAACTCTGCGAGCGCCTCTGCAAAATCATGACGGCAAGCGAGAAAATAGACTTTACCGCCTGGGCTGAGCAGTTTCATGTACTCACCCTTGAAGTCGTAGGTTTTATAGAAAGGGCCAAGATAGCGTGTGTAAGCCTTCTCTTCCAATGGCACAGACTTTTCCAGTGCGCCACCTCTCTTTATTTCCGCCTGAGGTGTTGCATATGCTTGCTGTTGGCTAGGAGATTGAACGCAGAGAAAGGCGAGTAAATACCAGAACGCACCCGCCATCGGAACTCTCTTGTTCTTAAACTGCACGACTATCTCCTCGCCTGTGCGGGTTTCTCAAAGATTAGCAAATCAGCTTTATCAAGCTTTAGTTCCAGCGAAGGAATGTGCTGATCAATATCCTTCTGCACCACCAGCTCAGGGATATCGTGCATGGCGAGAGTGTTGTACGTAGTTTCAAGCGAATCCATTACCTCATTTCTGAACAAGCATCTCAAGTATTCACAACACTTTCGATAATCCTTCTCTTTATAATAAATCCGCACCAGCAGTGACTTTGCTTGATCTTTGACCCTCGACAACACTGTCATGTCTTCGTACTTGAATCGCTCCGGCGAGATAGGTTCGCGGTTGTGCGACTGACATTGCGCAGCTTTAGCCAGGTAAGTTTTTGCTTGCGCGATATTGCCTAGACTCAGGTTCGCTTTGCCCTTCCGCAAGAAAAAAATACACTGCTCAGTCTCACTCTTGAAGCTTGAAGGTTCAACGAGTTTCTCCAACCAGGCTGACGCTTGCGCTTTACTGGCAGCATCACCTGTCAGCGGTTCGTTCAAATGGAACTGGTCGCTTATCGCGTTGAACAACTTCATGTACTTCTCAGCCGCTTCCTTGTAGCGGCCCTTGTACTCAATGACGGCAACTTTGCGCTTACTAATCTCTTCTCTGACATAGCGAGGATACGCGTGCACTTGAGCGTACTCCTCGGATATCGGTCCCGCTGCGTCCAGGTCCGCCAGGCTTCTCCCTTCGTTTCCGACTTTCATGTTCGCGGTCGCGCATTGCAAATAGAAGCGAAAACCAGGATGAAAAACTTCGCCGATCTTGGACCTTGCAGCCTCATAGTTTTTCACTGCTTCTGCATGCCGCCCAAGTCCCTCCAAGCAGAAAGCCTTTACATAGAAGTAGCTCCCGGTATTGCGCCTGGGCACTTTCTCCAGCTCTTGAAGCGCTTCTCTGTAATCACGTCGACAGGCGAGGAAATAAGCTCTGCCGCCCGGGCTCAATTGCCTCAAATACTGCGCTTTCCAGTTGCGTTTCGAGGGTTTAGCGCTACCGCCAACGGTGCGATAGTATGCAGCCTCCTCCAGCGTGAGCTTGTCTAGTTCTACGGCCAGCACATTCTCGGACATAGTGAAACTAACGGCAAAAACAGCAGCAAAGAAAATTTTGAGTTTTGCTTTGAACGCACTCATTATTTTTGCCTCTCGCAAAACGCCTTAAGTACGCTCATATAGTCTGCAAGATGCAATATCTCCTCCGGCAAAGTAACCATGCCGAATTCTCGCCCGGCGCCTTTGTAATTTCCAGTGCTCATCATATTGACTCCCGCTGCAACATGGCACCAAGCTGCAAATTCCGGCTCATTGCGAAATTTCTCCAGATCTGAGGAAGTGCTAGAGCCGCGCCGGCCCAGCAATCGATCTTCGATAGCATCCCATCGCGCCGAATGAAGTGGTTCCGAATAAACGCGAAAACTGAGCGTCTGTGATTTGCGCCCAGATGCAAATCCGACCGCCAATTGCAGCAAGCGCACCTGGTAGACAAAATTGCGGTCGAAAACACCGGCCTTGCGCCCCTGATAATAACCCTTATGCTCCAGAGACAAGTGGGAATTGACGCGCAAAAACTGATCGAGAGTCGCAGAACAGCGAGCAAAATCTTTTTGCTGAAGCTCTCTATGCGCCTTTGACAAAAGCGGGTCATTGGCAAAAAGAGCAAGCCGCTTTTCCCTGCGACGCTCGAATGCAGCGCGCTTTTCTCCCTTGAGTTTTTCCTTTTGCAGCCCGGAGGTAAATGGCTCCTTGTCCAGAATCGTCTCGGCAATCGTAGAGTGCAAATCCACATCCTGCTGCAAGACAAGCTGCGGCACATCTTTCATTGAAATGACTGCATACTTGTGCTCGGCATATTCGACTGGATTGGCACTGAAAGTACCGTAAATGTTGCGTATTTGACTGCAGCATTTCTTGAAATCTCTTTCGGCGTAAAACAGCTTCAACAGTGAGAGCTGTGCATTGAGCTTGCTTTCTTTGAGCTGCGAGTCGTCTTCTGCAAGTTTCGTCTTTCGCACCTCGTACCACGGCTTGTAAGCTTCGACTATTACATAGCATGCCTTTGCTTTTGCTGTTTTCCCGAGCAGCAAGTATGCATTGCCGCTGGAAAGCCAGTGATTGGCATAATCATCACCTCGATCCTGCGCAGGAGGTTTGGCATTTTCGCGCAAAAATGCTTCTGCATTCTTCAGCTTCTCAGGGGTCACAACAAGCTTTTCGTTGAGATGAAGGATTTTCTTGTGCGGGTCGAGCTGTTGGCAATAACCGGCAAACGCCTTTTCATACTGCCCATTCTTCTCTAGAATCACGTATTTCAAACGGCGCATCATGTTGAAGGCAGCCTGCTCCGTGTAGCCGTATTTGGGAGCCGTCTGACATTTGCTTTCAGCAATGTCGATGTTTTTCAACGCTTCGCCCAACTGACCACCGTTGATTTGAGCATCTGCGAAATGGAAGTAAAACTTGAAGCCGGGACTAAAGATCATGTCCACTTTTGACTTTGCCCGAGAATAGACCTTGATTGCTTCTTCGTGTCGCTTCAGTTTTTCCAAACAATATGCTCTGACATACAGCGCACTGCCTGTCTCTTTTTGCGGAAACTTTTCGAGCAAATCAAGGGCTTCTTGCCAATCTTGACGGCAAGCAAGGAAGTAGATTTTCCCGCCTGCACTGAGGCGTTTCATATAGTCTGCTTTCTCTTTTGATTGCCGCTCCTCGCCGCGAATGTGATATGCCAGCCCCTCTTCTCCATGCGCCCATTCACTCTTCTGCTTTTTGTCGGCAAAGGCAGGCAGAGCCGCGGAAACCACCAGCAATGTGGCAGCGGCAATGGTCAGATTGATGTTTTTGACTCTACGATTCACGTCTATTTCTACTGCCTGAAATGGAACTCCTTACTGATATTTCGCGCCAGATTTAGCCGGAGTCAGCGGATTGCGCAAATAGTCTACGAAATCCAACTCCTCCTCTAAATCAATACTGTGAAGTTCGACGTCCTCTTGCAAAACCAGTTGCGGGACGTCTCTCATTGATACTGTGGTGAAGTACGTGTCGAACTCATCCGTCAAACCATTGCCGGCAATCGATCTCATCGTCTTGCAGCATTCTTTGAATTTGCCCAACTCATAGTCAATCCGAACAAGCTTGCACTTGGTTTGATAATCGATTTGAGAACCTTTCTGTTGCAGCGCCTGCCTCTGCTGGACAAGCTCAGCCACAGAGGTTTTCATTGGCGAATCCAGTTTGAAATGAGAGGCATTTTTGCCGCAAAGCGAAATATACTCAGACAGAGCTTCTTTGTAGCGGCCTTGCATTTCGAAGATCGCAGCTTTTCGCTTTCTGACTGTGCCGGACATTTCGTACGCTCTCCTCCCGCCTTTATCGACGCCGCTCTTGCCCATCTGCGCAGCGATATCAAGGTTTTTCAAAGCATCCGAAAATTTTTGCGCGTGCATTAGAGCCGTTGCGTATTGCAAGTAAAACTTTGGACCTGGATGGAAAACCAGATCGATCTTAGATTGCGCTGCTGCAAAGCTTTGCACTGCTTCCGTGTATTTTTTCAAACCGTCCAGGCAAATCGCTCGCACGTAGAGTGCACTAGCAGTGCCGTTTTTTGGGAAACGCTGCAGCTCGGTAAGCGCCAGATCAAAGTCTTTACGATTGGCAAGGAAGTAGATACGACCGCCCATACTAAGCTTCTGCAGATACTTTGTTTTCTGTCCGTGAAACTGTTTTTCGTTGGCTGTCGGATGATAATAAGCGTTCCACTCTTGCTTGAAAACATCACTGGTCGCGCTTGACTCGCCAGATTGCTCAGCACAAAAGGCGAGATCGAAACCCGCCAGCAAAATCAACGCGACTCCAATCTGAACTGACTTTGTTTCCACCATCTGTCCAAAGGACTTATCCAGCGCTTATACCTTACCGCAATTCAGCAAACCTCAAAAGCGATCCACTTTCAGCCTTTCGAAACTTGCCGCTGGCAGGTAGTACAGCTGAAGTTCGCACTACATGCAACAGAGATAAGGCACACAAGCCAGATTGCTTGCTCTCAGGCGATTCTATCCATAGGGTGTTGATATGTCTCTTTTCTCCTAAGCACTTCGGCTTACAACCACCCACCCACTGGCAATCCACAGTTAACAACTCTGAAAAAGTCGCCCTAAAGCGACATCGGCAAATACTGGAATAGTGCTGGCGAAAGATGGACATTCGGAATCTAATTCGAATTCAGGAGCTAGAAATGATAAGACCTGACGGAAGTCAACCTTCACCTTTTGAGCGCAGGCAGGAAGCGCTCAGAAAAACAATCACAAGCGTCGCCCAACTTTCCATGCCCGAAAGAAGCGATTTACGATTCGATTCGTTTCAAGTTGCAGGACAGGCAGCCGAATTACTCAAACGCGACACGGCAGCCGGCGAAATCGCCACACTGATCAATGACTCAATCATGACAGCGGCTGCCGGTCTGTTTCTTAGCTATCTGCAAGACCCACCTCCGCAACCGCAGTTGGGCGAAAAGAGCCGTTTCGAAAACGGTCTGCTGAAACAACCAACGGTAACTGCTTTTCGTCTGGGCTGCCTGACCACAGATACAACCACCGGCTACGTTTCCAGGGTCTGCCAGTTGGTTCTTTCCGGTACTCTGGCTGAAAAGGAACTGACTGGAGTTCTCAGGCTTAATCCATCCCTGCTGCTACTCAGGGGTCTGAGCTCACGAGCGGACCAGCAGGAACTCCTCGCAGCTGCCCTTCAGGAATGTCAGCGCTGCTTGGGTGCCATTATGCTGGCCCCCAGCAACGATTGTGAAAGCCTGGAAATAGTGGGCTGGATCAATGAGTACTCCGCGCCCAAGCTCGAACGCTTCAGCCCCGACAACCGCGTGGCAAATGAATTCAATTGCTTGATGGACAGAGTCGCTTACTATCGCGAATACCAAATTACTGATCCAACCGCTGCAGTGAGACTCGAACTGGCTGCCAGTCTCAAGAGAGTAACCCCAATGTCGTGTCATTGCTTCATGGATTTGGTCTTGCCAATCGAATCACAAGTGGCACTCGCGTACGAAGGGCTTTTCTTCCGGTACACAAACAACCTCCGCACTGCCAATCTGGGATTGAAATTTGCAGGAGAACGTGAGGGGGTAGGGATTTCCGCCTGGTCACGCCTGGTCAATTTCTTGATCGGACGGGCAAAGCAAAACTTCGTTTCCGCATAATCGTTGCTAACCCTGGGGAGCAGAACATGAGCTCTGCTCCCCAGCCTTTTGATTAAACAAAAAAACTCAATACCACTATATGCATTAATAGTAAAAAAGGCAGAAAAAATTCTCGAAATAAGAATGCGCCGGCTGCTAAAGCAGCAACCGACGCATTCCGATGAGAATTAAGAGGGGCTATCCAGTGGACAGAACCACTTAAATCAAATCGCTTACTTCTTCGAATTGGCCGGGTTGTAGACCACGCCGGCGAAGAGGACGCCGTCGGTTTCCTTGTCGATGGTGAACTTGATGAACGGACGGTTCACCTTCACCTGGAAGGGTCCAGCCGACACGCTCTCTGTCATCACTTCGACGACGGTGGCGGCGAAGCCTTCCGCGCCTTCTTCGTCGAGCTTGAAGCCGGTGCGGTGCTTCACGTCACCGATCTTGAGGTCGAGGTCTTCGGACATGCCGGTGAAGTCGGCGCCGCCGAACGCATCTTCCATGCCGAGGTTGATCAACGAATCCTTGAGCGAATTCTCGTAGCCGATGTCGATGCGCGGCAGCCAGAGCTCGCCGTCGCTGCCTTCATCTTCCTGGGCGAACCGCTTGACGGTGTCAGCATCGAGGATGGCCAGCACGTCATCGATGGTCTTGCCCTCGTACGGCAGGATGATGATCTCGCGCACGGCCTTGGACTCGCCGAATGGCAGAGCGACGACCTGGTAGTTCTCCCAGTCGGTCGAGTAGACCATCGCGCCGTCCTTGTACATGGTGGCGACGTCGCCGACGCCGGCGAAGGGGAGGTCCTTGGTGAGCGACTTATCGAACTTCGAGGTCCACTCGCCCTTGAAATACACGCAGTTGACGAGGAACATCACCGCATCCGGGCTGATCGACTTGAGCATCTTGTCGATCTTCTTGTTGGTCCCTTCGTAGACGAAGCCGTTGATGAGGTCGAGGGTTTCCGGATCATCGAAATCCAGATCCTCGAGCTTGGCGTTGAAATAGCGCTTGTTCGCCTGCTTGAACTGGGGCTTGAAGGTGACCCCGAGCTTGGCGAAAATGCCGTTGGCAATGTCGAGCGTCACGCCGATGCCGGAACGCTTCAGAAGCTCCAGAAGAGCCGCGTAGCCCTTGTTGTTAGCGCCCAGGTCGCTGTTGATGCCGAGGGTGCTGGTGATGCCCTTGAGGGTGTTGCCACGCGCGCCGTTGGCGGTCATGCCGAGGGCGAGCGAAACGGAGAGCGGCGAAACAAGAACGTTCTCGCCAGGCTTGGCGGCAACTTCCTGCTTCAGGAGGTCGATGGCGAAAGCGGCGGTCGGGGTGACTTTGGTATTGCTCACTGTGAATTTCTCCTGTGACGAATTCTAATTCGTCGTTGTGCAAACGGCTTTCAGGTAGCGCTTGCAGGGGAAGAGTTGTCCCGGTGCTGCCAGTACTTGTCCGATTACGTGCTCTCTTAAGTCAGCTTTGGGGCTGAAAGAAAGTGCGTGAAACTGACGTGGGTGTCGGAAAAGGACTGACGGGAAGTTGGAAAAGGTAATGACCGG
This sequence comes from Cyanobacteria bacterium DS2.3.42, assembly GCA_013823055.1. Lineage (GTDB taxonomy): Bacteria > Cyanobacteriota > Vampirovibrionia > Obscuribacterales > Obscuribacteraceae > QKMZ01. The sequence goes on along the minus strand of PNLN01000261.1, from coordinate 6,099 downwards.
GATAGAAGAAACATACAAATACAGGCTTACTCGCCTGAGGCAAAACCACTTCTCGTAAAATTAGTTGTCTCTACACAACACCGCAAACCCCCGAAATGCCGTACCAATCGCGGTAGCGCAGGTAGCGCGAAACGATGTTTGGATGGTGCCACTTGCACGAAAGGAGACCGGGCCACTTTCTGCTGGCCAAACCGACCATCGCTAGAACCGCGGCTCAAAAGCGTTTTCCTTAAGTGCAACTTAAAATTCGCGCGAGACACGCAACACTCAGAACCACATACGAGCTTAGTTATTGCACACCTTGACATTTATGAGTGAGAACGCATTTTTATTCTTTTGGTTCGAAGGAGCATAAAGGTTCACCAGTTGGAGATTTCAGAGTTTCTTTCCAACTTAACCATTTACTTGGAGCTTTTAAGCGCTCGCTGTTAGACATGTAGAGTCTTTTCTATCTCTACGCACATCCCGATCAGCCATTCCCACATAGTCTTCAGCCAAATTGAAAACGCGCCAAACACTGGGTTTCTACCTTGTGTTCAATGACGCGCTTTCCGTGGGTTGGGAAAAACTGATCGGATCGGACTTGTCTCGACAGCGCTCCTGAAGAGCCTGCGATGTGCGTCTTCCTGCCTGGTTTTGACTGCAAAGAACGCTTTGCACTCCGACCAGGCTATCGACAGTTTCCGCGTTCTACCAAGAATGCCCGCTCACCACACAGCTTTGCACCGTGCACTTAGTGCGTTCGAGCAGTGGTGAGCAACGTCTTTAAAATGGAGAAAAACGTGAGCAAATCACCAAGATTGACCAAGTACGGCGTGCCTTTTCCGGCGCGCGAGCAGATGGTCACACTGAAACAGCTCTCGCCCCTTCCGGCGGGTTGGACGTCTCTGGCTGCGGCTTTCGTCAAGCAGGCACGCCGTTCGCCCGAGAAGCTGTTCGCGACCGATACCTCCCGGGGGCGCGTCACTTTCGCTGATGCGCTTCTCAAATCATGTGTGATGGCCAGCTTCCTCAGCCGCAAGGTGAAAGGACAGAAGGCAATCGGCATTTTGGTACCGCCCTCGGTGCCGGCTACAATCGCCAATTTCGCCACCAGCTTGCTCGGCAAGTGGTCCGTCAACCTCAACTACACGGCCACGTCCGAAGTCATCAACGCCGCCGCGAAGCAGTGCGACATCAAGGTCATCATCACGTCGCGCAAGGTGGTCGAGAAGCAGGAGCTCAAGCTCGCCGGCGAGGTGATTTACCTGGAAGACCTGCTGTCGGGCATCTCGAAGGCCGACAAGGCCTGGGGATATGCCGTTGCGAAATTCGTTCCGACCGCGCTTCTGGGCCTTTTCCTGCCCGGTCTGCGCGCTGGTCTCAACGACATCGCCACGGTCATGTTCACTTCCGGATCGACCGGCGATCCCAAGGGCGTCATGCTCACCAACGGCAACGTCCTGTCTAACATTCACCAAATCAACAACCACGCCAACATCGAGGAAAACGATGCGGTCGTGGGGATTTTGCCTTTCTTCCACTCGTTCGGCTTCACGGTGACTCTGTGGACGATGGCCACGCTCGGTCGCTCGGCCGCATATCACATCAGTCCGCTCGACCCGCGCGCCGTCGCCAAGCTGCTCGAATCCGAGAAGCCCACGTTGATGGCCTGCACGCCGACCCTGATGCGCTCGTATCTGGCTCGCTGCACGAAAGAGCAGTTTGCCAGCGTTCGGTGGCTTCTGCTGGGCTCGGAAAAGCTTCAGCCTGAATTGGCTCGCGACATCAAGGACAAGCTCGGTCTGGAAGCCGTGGAAGGCTTCGGTTGCACCGAGTTGGCTCCGGTCGTGGCGGCGAATTCGCCATCTGAAGTCGTGACGCCCGACGGACGTCGTGTTCACGGCAACAAGCTCGGCTCGGTGGGACAGCCGGTTGCCGGCACCGCGATCGCCATCGTCGACATCAACACCGGCGAAGTGGTGCCTTTCGGCAGCGGTCGCGAAGGTCTTATCTTCGTTGCCGGTCCGCAGGTCATGCGCGGTTATCTGAAGCGCCAGAAGGAAACCGATGAAGTTCTCGACGGTGACATCTACTGCACCGGCGACATCGGCTACATCGACGAAGACGGATTCCTCTTCATCGTCGACCGGCTGGACGAATTCTCCAAGATCGGCGGCGAAATGGTGCCGAACAAGAAGGTGGCGGCAAAGCTGCGCGTTCTTGCCGGTGTCACGGAGATGGAGCTGGTTGTGACGAGCGTCCCGGATCCCGTCCGTGGTGAGCGCCTCATCGTGCTCTATACCCAGATGCCGTTCACCGCACAGGAAGCGGTCGGCAAGCTTGGCGCAGACGAAGGCGTGCCCAAGCTGTGGATTCCGAAGGCAGGCGACTTCTACAAGGTCGATGCATTCCCGGTCGGACCGACCGGAAAGCTCGACTTGAAGGCAGTCAGAAAACTCGCCCGGGAGCTCAATAGCGGCTCCTAAAAAACGCGGTGTTCGAGGAGGGGGCAATCTCGCCCCCTCCTTTGCCGTGGAGTTCAAAGCGAGAAAAAAATGACAACGACACACCTGCTCTATGCGCTTGCGGGCATCTTTTTGCTCGCCCTGACGCTCGCCATTGTGCGCGTCCGTTTCTGGATTTCCGAAGGTCAGAAGCTGCTTCAACCCGGGTACATGACGCCGAAAGTCTCATGGTGGGCGCGTGCAACGCGGCTCGTCATCGGACGCATCGCCATGCGCCTTCGCGTGGGTCGGCTCATTATCATCGGCAAATCCAATCTGAAGTTCAAAGGGCGGCTGCTCATGCTGCCCAACCACCAGATCGAAAAAGACGCCGTCCTGGTCACGGCAATCTTCGGCACGATGCACTTTCGCTTCCTCATGGCGATCAACCAGATAACCAAGCTGCGAGCACCATTTGCAGCCTGGCTCGGTGGTATCGCCGTGCATCATGACCGCAACCCGTCCGCCTCTGTGCGCACAGCAATGCGTGCGATGAGCGCGGAGAAGACCAGCTCGCTTGTTGTGTTTCCCCAGGGCCGCCTGATCAGAGACAATGTGCTTCGCCGCGAAGACTTCTTCGCCGGAGCGCTGATGATCGGCAAGCATGCCGCCAAGAAGAGCGAACTGCCCTTTGCGGTTTTGCCTGTCGGCATCTACTACGATCGCGACGCCAAGCATGCGACGCTGCTCTTTCGAGTGGCGCGCTTGTTCGGCATTCGTTGGTTCTCCGACTGGTTCAACGAGACCACGTTCGGAGCCACTGTGGCCTTCGGAAAACCGATTCTGCTCGCCGACCTCCCGGACGACCTGGATAAAGCGACGGACATCGTTTTCAACGAGATCAAAGCGTTGTCGGAACTTGCCGAGAAAGAGACCAAGCGTCGACTCGGCTAACTCGTCTAATCGGCAGCAATTAACATCTGCACCTTAATCGGGCGGAGCAGAAGGTTGTCGTCTAAACAGCGATGACCAAAGGCGCAGTGAAATGAAGCAGTCCCGCTTCTCTTTCATTGCGCCTTTCTGCTTGCCGGCATTTGTACTACCCATTATAGTGCTCAACTCTCTAGCCCAAAATTGAGCGTACATCAGTTTTTCGCCAACATCTCACGTCTTTTTTATGTCTGGGCCTATAACGTAGTGCGCACACAGCCCACCCCCGGTCACTCACAGTACATAAGACGAACATCTGTTCGAACATCGCAATGGCAGAAGGAGTTCTACATGGCAGAAGATTTCGACAACTGCATCAAGTTGGGCACGCTGAATAATGACACATCTTCAATAGCTTTAAGTAATGAGGCTGAGCAGGGGTTTCTTGAAACGTTCAAAGAGAAATACCTAAAAGAATACCTCAATGGGTCTGAGCAAGCCGACCCTGAATCAAGTGGCAGCGAATCTGTTCTGTTGCTTTGCAAAACGCACACACCAAAGATTGAGCTTTATCCAGGCGATATGTACCATCTTCCAGGCATCATGATTGATGGAAAAAGGATGTGAGCAAAACCTTCCTCAAAAAGGGATTAAAGCGCGTTTTACCGCGCTTCAACCTCATCCTCCCAAAAATTTTTCAATTGCCGATGTTTCGGCCAAGGTAAATGCATTCGATTTGATGATTCAATTTGATCTTCGAATCGTTTGTTTTTTGGCGCCCGGAGAAGAGGTACGAGAACCAATGAATTGAGTATCGAAGAGCAACATCACATTCAGATCACAGAAGCAACGCGTTAAAAAATATGGAGCATTTTTATTTCCAGCGCGCCCTTTGCCGATACTGGAAATATGAAATCCTATCTCCGAGTCCTAGCCGATATCAAAGAGAAATACGACATTGATGTCGTGCTGGGAGAAGACCTGGCTGCAAAAGAACTCCGATATAGCGAAGTAAAAGCGACGGTGGCACGCGACTATGTGGAGTCTTTCCTTCATCAGGAACTGTTAGTTTATTCCGCTGAAACGCTCAGGAAAAGCAAGCTGGAGCGCATTGTTATCTGCGAAAAATTAGCCTCTTGCGGAAGCAAGGCGAATGGCATGGCCGAAATGAAAAAACTCATTGTGCCTGGGCGGAAGAATACTATTTATCTCAACATCGGCAACGAACGCGACAATTTGCATCGCGGCACCGTGCACCACGAAATCTTCCATGCCATCGACTACAGCGACGATTATTGGGGCTATGTAGATTACGAATGGGAAAAGCTGAATCCAAAAGGCTTTGAATACGGACATGATGGCTACGATCATTTCGAACACTACGAATCTGATGCGCCCGGCTTTCTTTCCGGCTACGGGACAACAGCGGTTCATGAAGATAAGGCCGAGTACTTCAAACACCTGATGATCAACTACTCAGGCGTTGAGAAAAGAGCGAGCACAGACGCACTTGTGAAAATGAAGGTGGAACGTTTGAAGGCGCTATTGCGAAAATTCAGCCCGCAATTCAATGAAGATTTCTGGGAAAAGCGACGCCCACTGTCAGGCCCCGTGTACTGGCTCTAAAAATGGCTAAAGCGCGTTTTCACGCGCCTCAACCCTATCCTCCCAAAAACTTTTCACTAGCTCTTTCGTTTGAGCCTGTTGATGTGATTGTTCAGCTCATCAGCCGTCAAATTCTGCGAGTTCAAATACTTATCGTAGGTCGACGTACTGGCAATTGAATCGAAATTAGCTTTGACATAGTTGACAAACACTTTACCGATGCTGTCCGGCGTGAAGTCGCTCAGCTCATCTTTTGAGATTCTGAAATCTTCTTTGTGTTCACCATAGTTGGTATCGATGTCCTTGAAGTTTCGCTGCACATAACCCATGGACAATTTCGAAGCAAGATCCGGATAGTCTTTCAGCGCCTCGGCAACTGCAGCATAGGACGCTGCGCGCTCAGCTTGGGTCTCTGTTTGTCCTCTTACTTTCAGCGCCTGATACATTGCATCTACAGCTTTGATCGGGCTGGTTTCGCTGTCAGTGACTGCCTTGCTGATTATGTCTTTGACGAACTGATCGCGCGGTATTTGTTTTTGCCTTTGAATGTTTTTGTCCAACTCAATGTCGTCGATAATGTCGTCTGCGCGGCTCAAAGCTTTGATGTTTGGCAGGTCTTTCAAAGCCTCACCGGCAAAGGTCTTGTTCATTTGCTTACCGTTGGCAGCAATCTGATTCACATAGTCCGCTTCAAACGGCATCGCTTTGAGTTCAGTAGTTTTGAAGTCCTTGAGCCAAACTGCAGAGAGGTTCTTCAAAACGCCGGGGCGCTTCTCTTCCAGCTCTTTCGAAAGCGAAGTCCAGAACTCTTGCTTCTCTTTGTCGTTCATCGGGACATCATCACGTCTGTCACGAAGGTCGATTTTTCCGTCTTGATCTTCATCTCGTCCGGCATAGACATTTGCCACGGACGATTTCATAAAATTGAAAGCCGAAGTTAGCGACTCGTCTTGCAATTTAGCTAGAACTTGATCTGCCAGACTGTCTTTTCCTGTGTCGTTTGCTTCAGGGTGAAAAGATGAATCAGAAACATGAGAAACCATAGTTAGAACCTCGACTATTCGCATTATGCGGTGTGCGATGGGGGATGCTGGAGTATCGAACGGCAACATCACAACCACATAACAGCGGCGAAAAA
>PNLN01000236.1 GCA_013823055.1 Cyanobacteria bacterium DS2.3.42 | reverse complement strand
TTTGCAGGCTGGACAGCTAAGGAATGCCGAACGTTGGTTCAAGGAAGCGATCACTGCCGACCCGCTACTCGCCAACGCGCGCATCGGGCTTGCCAATGTGGTCGCGGCAAGAAAGAAGGCCGCATCGCCTACAAAAGAGGTTAAAGCTCCGCTGACAGAGGAGATCGCCGAAGAACCTAAGACTACTTTTGATATGGGACAAGTGAAGCCTGAAGAAGGAACGATAGCGTATTCAGTGAGTACAGCCGGCAATCGCGTCACTCAGTCATATGCCAGCGAGACAGCTCGCATGCTCAGAGACACAGCAGCTGCTCAACAGGTAGCCAGTGCCCAGCAAAGTGTAGGGCCGGCAACAAACCAGACTCCCGGCAACAATCAGGCTATGAACGCCTGGGCGGGCTTCAAAGGAATTCAAAAGCACTAGAGAACAGTTAGGACAAGCCAATGCTAGGCAGTTGTGATGACGTTTTTCGTCGATGCAACTGCTTTTGCATTTTAGGTCCAACGGGAAGTAATCAGTCATGGTTGTTTGAAACCATCGAACGGCAACAATCGCCGCAGTTGTCACCCCGTGAGGTGATTCTAGTTACCGAGGCTTTTGATATGCTCAAAGTGTGAAGTAGCGAGGGGGCTACTGACCTGCTCAGCCGGGATCTGCCGGCGTGTCGGTCCAGGGCAATAATGAGGAGACTGGCTCAATGATGAGTCATCGATTTTTCATGCGAAGAAGCGGACCAATGGGTAGTGACACGGCCTGTCCAGTTAGAGCTGGACGACGCAATCGATGTATGCGTTCTTCGAGTGGTGGTGCCATTGTCGAAGCCGGAGCATCTATGGCGCTGCTAATTCCGGTCGTGCTTATTTTGATTTGGGCGATTACCCAAGTCAGCCAGTACTTCATAATTAAGCAACAGTTAGCGTATGTGGCTCGCCAAGCTGCCCGAGAGATAGCGTACGGCTACGGCACCATGAAGTATACGACTATGAACAGCGGGGGTATTGCTTCCGGAGCTGCAGCTACTGGTGATTCTAATTACCAGAATATTCTCAATGACATATCAGTCCCTAGCGTGATCAATGCAAATTCCAGCTCGCAATTTCAAGTGTCATTTACTATCCCGAATTCTCCGAGCCTCGCCCGAAGTTATGTCACTGCGACAGTGACCTACCAGAATGGTCCAAATCTGCCGAGATTTCCATGGAACCCATTGCAGACTGGCTTTCTGCGGTTTGACACTACAGGGATTGTGATCCGGTCTTCATGCTCATGGCCGATACCGCACTCATAATAGGAGACAAGACAGTGAAGGTCGTTCGACGTATGCGAAGTACTAGAGGTGCGCAAATTCCTGAATTTGCCGCGGCAATCATATTAGTGATTCCGCTTTTCTTGTGCATAATTTACCTGGCTTACGAAATCTCGATGTACATGTACCTTAAAACCGGCGTTGATGCTGCCGCAAAAACTCACGCGCGATGGCTGGCAATTAATTACAATTTCTTGGCACAGCAAAACGGGAACAGCAATGGAAATTATGCTAACTGGAAGAACAGCAATGTGCGCGTTGCTAATTGTGTTGTTACGAATGCGCAGTTTACAAATGGCACTGTAGACAGTGCTGGGAACTTCGTTGCCACTGCGCCACCGCTCATGCTTGCAGGACAGTGCAATACTGCTGCCAGTGGAAAAGGTGTCGTTGCGGTGAAAGTTGTCTATCCGGGCACCTCCGGACTGCCCACTTGGCCCTTCCCACCGCTTAAGTTTTTCGGCGCTACTCTGGCGCCTACCAATATGACTATTGCTGGTATTTACTGCGTCGATATCGAACCTTAGCGTCGAGCCTAATGGATACGATGCAGCAGGGGCAGAATTTGACTTGATAGACGTACGAGGTCTGGGTTATGAGTCGCAAACTGATTTGGAAGCGTAGAGGTTATCGATCTCAGCGGGGAGCATTGGGAACACTGCTTTTCTTGTTCGGAATTTTCATTTTGCTTTTATTCGCGATAATCGCTATAGACATTTCTCACTTCGTCTCGGCTAACGCTGAGCTACAGAGCGCGGCGGACGCAGCCGCTCTGATGGGTGTGTACAATCTGCAGTGGAACTCTACAGGAGCGAATACAGCGGCTGCTGATGCAGATGCAAGATTCATGGCGCAGAACTCCTTTGCCGACCGCTACAGCCCAGGTGGTACCAGCATACCGACAGGCAGCGTGAGCGTCTCATTCTCTTCGCTCAATGGTGGCACCAATAATGCCGTCACAGTGAGGATCAATCCACCGATGTTGAACATGTTTGCACCTTTTATCGGCAACTTGAGCACGCTGGTCGGAGTGTCAGCTACAGCCCAGCAACTACCGATTTTGACGGCTCCCGCTCCGCCCTGGTTCCTCAACACCTCGTCACAGGGTGGTCCTGGTTCACCGGCACCATTACCATCGCCGTCGCCTGCGCCTCCAACCACCTTTCCCACCAACGCTTATGTGACCTTTGCCGACAGCGTTAACGGAAGAGCACAGATGGCACCACCCATACTTCCCACTTACTGGGTGGATCATGGTATCAGCAATCTGTCTAATGCTCAACCTAACCCTGTAGGGGTGAAGAAAGTGCTTCAGTGTCGCGGCTACTGCGATAACGGCTCTTGCAATACAGTCAATCCAATTGTCATCAACGGTTCTCAGATAAATGCCAATCATGGCTCTTACAACTCTGCTAATTCCAGACCGTGGTCCGCTGAAAATCAGGCTCTCTGGACAAACGGTGATGTTGTAGTTCTGCCTGTCACTACAGGAAGCGATCCCTCACCAGTGACTAGCATTTATCTCGTCAAGCTGACTGGTCCTTTCGTGCCAAACAGCTGGCGGAACGGGCAGGGGGTATTTGGCGAAATGCAAATTCAATTCGTAGGGCATGCCGAGAATATTCCCGGAGTTGTCGCAATGGATCCGTCGACAGGCAGTAATTTCACCAACGTCGGAGCTACTGTCGGCGTCCTTGTGAAGTAGCTAGAAAGGAGACCGGTGAGAGCCCTTAATCACGCACTGATTGTGCTTTGTTTCTTACTGACTGCGCAGGTTTCCGGCGCGGTCACAGGCAAGACTGTCTCCACACGCATAATCAATTTCCCTTCAAAAGGTGTGGGCAAGTACTACATCGAAGAAGGAGAAAAGCCTTTCCTTGCGCAATGGCCGGAAATTGCAACTAGAAAATTGGCGAAGGGGCGTGTCGTTGTGCCTGCCGAGGCTGTTGTCGCGGTAGAGACATATTGGTGCACAGGGGATTGCATTCCCGAACTCCGTTTTTTGAAACCGACCGATATTCAAATTCTGGATGTTGATGGTTCAATTTTGACGCATGACAGTTTCAAACATATCTCGCGCCTCACCGGACTGAAGACACTGACTCTTGACGGTACTGATGCGGATGATCGAGATGTGGAATTCATATCGACAAGGATGCCGTCTCTTAAGTCGCTGAATCTGAGTTATACGAAAATTACCGACCGGGCGATGGCAAGCATAGCGAAGATGCGATCGTTAAGATCTCTGTCCCTTCAAAAGGATGCAATAACAGCAAAAGGTCTTACACATCTTGCAAAGAATCAGACTCTTGCAGAGATCGATTGCAAAGCAACCAGCATAAATGATGATGCTTTGCCAATTCTGTCAAGAATGAGTTCTCTGTCTGTTTTGAATTTTGCCAAAACAAAAATCTCAGACAAAGGTTTATCTCATTTGCTGACACTGCCATCAATTCGCAAATTAGACCTGTCAGGAACAGCAGTCACTGACTCTGGTGTTCGTGACGTGCTTGCGAAATTGAAAAATCTCGAAGAGCTCAACTTAAGTGGAACAAAAGTTACTGATGCAGGAGTTGCGCATCTTGCCAATCTAAAGCATCTGCGTAAGTTGTGGCTGCGGGAATTGCATACGGTTTCCGATGCGTCGGTTCCTGCTCTTTCTGGACTGTCCAATCTTGTAGATCTTGAATTGCAGAAGACTAACATTACGCAAAAAGGTATCCAGTTAATGGCAAAAGCGTTACCGCAGTCCGAGGTGCATTCCAAAGCTCTATGCAAGTGCCGCACTAAGACCCGAGTAAACTGAAAATTCTTCTAGACCATGAAGTCAATTCGATTCCGCCGAAGGCTAGTGTCTTTCCGGCGGAAGTAAGGTACTTGTCGATTTTTGAGAAATCAAAATTTCTTTACTCACAGTTTCCTCACATGGCGAGAATAGATTGGAAAAGTAAGCACCCCAGCAAATGAGTCTGAACGAAATAGTTAGCTCGCCAATAAAAGCAGGAGATACAATCATGAAACTCTTCCAAATTAAACCAGAAATCGTGGCACCACTAATAGTACTATCGTTCTTGGCTGTACCTGCTGCGATGGCAGACACTCCATTTACCTGGCATAAGATGAATGGTCCAGTACAGCAAAAGGAAGCCAACCTATCGCGCGAAATCCAATGCGCATTCGACGCCGGATTGATCAATGGATATGAAATGGCGCAATTGCAGCGAGATCTCGATGGTGCGCGCGCTGAAAATGACTACTTCGCAATCGACAGCACCACCGCTCGCAATAGGCCAATCATGCGCAAGCTCAATCAGATTGAACAAGTGCTTGATGCACACGCGGCTCGCAACCTGACATGGGAAGTTGCACTCGTAGAAGTACAAAAATAGTTACCGAAATAAGTACAAAAACACTTTTCAAAGGATTCAACAACGATAGAGAGCGCATCAAAAGAGGGCCGAAAGGCTCTCTTTTGGTCTGCTGAACTTTATGACCCGAACAAACAGGTGGAGTTCAGCGTTTGCGCATCAAAACTACCCAGGCCACGTGCATTGCGCCATTCGGAAGGGTAAAGTTCGAACGTTCCACTCGATGAATTTCAAACGATTTCTCAACAGCATCGATGATTTCGGCAAGTGATAATTGGGGCGGGCCGTTATCCGGATTTTCCCTCAATTCGTCTTTTGAACCGGCCAGGCAAAGCCAATATCCGCCGTTCTTTAGCGCTGAAGCCACTCGCAATGCAAACAGACCTCTCTTACCTTCTGCCATCACATGAAAGACACCTCTGTCGAAAACAAAATCGACAGATTCACTTTCGACTGCACCTTCGCTAAGGATATCCGCCGCTGCGAACTCAACGACCACTCCGGCCGTCTTAGCTTTTTCTTTTGCAGTTTCAATAGCAGTAGCAGATAAATCCGTTGCTACAACTTTGCACCCTTGCTCCGCCATCCAAATTGCATTGGTTCCTGTCCCGCAGCCAATCTCCAATGCCGGGCGACCAGCCATATCCAATTCTTGGAAAGCACTCTGCAGCTCCGGCGCCGGGGTGCCAATGTCCCACGGCAGAGGTTCAGTCGCGTTTTTATAGGCATCTTCCCAGCTGATTTCAGTATTCATTGCCCGTCCTTACTTAAACCTGCGGCATACCGGCCGCCCAAAAAACATATAGCTTACCCTATCGAGGACCGGAGAGGCGGGAGGGTAACGCTTTTGGGATAGACTAAAGAGGGGGAGCGAAGGAGTTATCCAATTGCGGCGCCACCTGTCTAAGCCAACTAGAACAAGTTTATTGGTCGCAACAGCTCTAGCTGCTACCATCACTCAGCCCATGGGCGTGGAGTCTTCACCAGAAGCGAAGAAACAAGTATCAGTCTGGAAGGTTGAACAAATCAGTCAATTGGAAGGACCGATTACACTTTACATAGGCACCAGCGGCGTGAAGATGGTCGTTCCGGCCCAGCATGTCGTGGTCGTGGCAGTGCCGCCAAAATGGGACGTAACTCTCGTCAATGTGAAAGACAAGCTGGGGCTAAACTTTACTTCCGAAGTCTGGAAAGGACGTGGATTCAGGCTCGTCGACAGAGTTGTGAAATCTGTGGAAAAATCGAGAACCGCAACCAAGTGGCGAGGTCAACCCGCAGCGCTAATGGTCCGTACGGTCGACACTTCAGATCCCGTCAAAGAACAAGTAGAAATGCTCTACAGAGAAAGTGCCGGTCGGTCAACCGAATTCCGCTCTGAAGAGTTTTTATACGAGAAGTGGATGAAGTTGGAGCCGGGAGCGCAAAAATTCTTGTGCGGCATTTACAGAGTTCCGGACTTCAATGGACTGATGTTGCGCAGGACCCGCAGTTATCCGAATGGGAGAGTTGATACGGCATTGGACACCAAAGATTGCAAACAAGTGACTATTTCAACCGCGGAGTTCGTTTGCCCGACAACGTTTAAGGTGGCAAAGAATATCAATGAAGTAACGAATCAAAAGAAAAAGAAAATGCAAGCAGCTGGATTGCTGGAGGATATGTTCCTCGATAAGTGACCTGATAAAACAACCTTTATAGTCTAAGATTGCATGGGCAAGGCTTTGCATGGCTACACCGGTGACTCTGTGACAGACGGAATTGAAAGCAGCAAAAAGCTCCGCCTGGAGCTCTTTCTAATCAGCTTTGTTTCCCTCTATTTCGAGCTGTTGATTATTCGGTGGCTCTCGGGTGATGTCAGGTTTTTTACGGTATTTCGTACGTTTCCTTTGATCGCCTGCTTTGTCGGGCTTGGTTTGGGATGCGCGCTGGCAAATCCCAAAGTTTTTCGCATGTGCGGAATTGCAATTCTTGCCACAGTGGTGTTCGAAAAAATTCTTGCTGTCACAGGAATTCGCTTTCAAATGTTTCCATCTGAAGGAATCTACTCATGGCAAGATATGGGCTCAATCAATTTGCCGAACATCATGCTTTGCACCGAGTGTGTATTGCTCATGCTCGCCGGTCCGTTTGCGGCAATGACGTGCATCGGTGCCAAGCTTGGTGAGCTATTCAATAAATTCAAGCCGCTTACGGCGTATTCGATTGACGTTGCTGGTGCCATCGCGGGCAGTATCGCATTTGCACTGGTTTCATTCCTTGGTTTTCACCCTTGGGCTCTTATCATTCCGGCGATTATTCCACTTTGTTATTTCATGCTTCGCGACAAAGTAAATTGGACGCTGGGCTTAACGCCACTGATACTAGCTGCGATGACAATGACCTATCCGGTTGATCCACCAACAACTGAAACTTACTGGTCTCCATATCAGCAACTGACTTTGCGACCATTCAAACAATATTTTTCACCGGAATTGTCGGATGTAAAAGAACCTGCATTCTGGACGAGCACAGATCCTGAAAAGCAAAAAGCGTCTTTAAACGTGATAAATCGCTGCTATGTCATGTTGCTCAATCTCGGTCCATATCTTTCATCAGTTGATCTGTCACAGAAGGCTCTCACGGATGTGGCAGCAAACAAGCCATTTAACTTGCACCTAAATATGGAAGCTCGTCGATATCAACTACCCTATAAATTCAAATCGCCCGGCGAAATTTTGATCGTGGGCTCCGGCACGGGCAATGACGTTGCAGCAGCATTGAGAAACGGCGCCATTCATGTGGACGCAGTGGAGCTTGATCCGGTGATCATTGATATAGGCAAAAGGAAACATCCCGAGCATCCTTACGCGAGCGACAAAGTCACCGTCACCTGCGATGACGCCCGTCATTTCTTCAACAAGTGCTCCAAGCAATACGACATGGTAATTCTTGGAGGACTCAATTCACAAACAGTTGTCGGGCAGGGCTCATCTGTGCGTGTCGACACCTATGTGCACACGAAAGACAGCATAGAACGCGCTTTAAGGCTGCTAAAACCTGATGGTCTGTTGATGCTCACTTCCTACGACACCCTGGATTGGTTAGGAGAGAGAGTCTTCGCAACCATGAAGGCAGCAGCAGGCTACACTCCGCGCGTATTCTTCGACGACACTCCAAACACCAACGTCATGTGGGATACGTTCGTTCTTGGTGCCGCGGTGAAAAATGGCACGCTGACACCTCCAGCGCCTCCGTATGCAGAAAAGAAATTCGGTGCCATGCCTGAGCGCGTCGTCACTGACGACTGGCCGTACATGTACGTAACACCTGTGGCTTTCGATGGCCCGTATTGGTTTGTCATGACAATTGTTCTGCTGATCGCAGTGGTTTCCGGCATACCCCTTGTAAGAAGAAAGAACGGCAAGCGATTTTGGCAAATGTTTTCCCTTGGTGCCGGTTTTCTCTTGCTCGAACTAAAGTCAATATCTCAGCTGTCGCTCTTGTATGGAAGTACATGGCTCACCTCTTCCATTGTCATCGACGTAATACTGCTCATGGTGCTCCTGGCAAATTTCCTTGTCTCGCGGTTTGGCGAATCAGCATTTATGAAACAGACGGTGCTCTATCCATTTTTGTTCTTTTTATTGGTAGCGAATTATTTCACGCCAACAAGCAGCTTCACCGCAGCCTTCCCCCACTTCGTGAACAGTGGCGCAATCACCGTACTGGCTCTATTACCTCTCTTTGCCGCCAGCTTGATTTTCTCGAACGCATTTAAGAATGTAGAAAACCCCAGCCGCGCGCTCGCATTTAATCTTTTCGGCGCCGTCATAGGCGGTCTATTGGAATATGCGGCCAACTATACAGGCATTAGATTCCTGGTAATAATCGCTGCTGCCCTGTACTTCCTGGCGTTCCTAGTATCCATTCGCGAAGGTAGCAATTCTTCTGATTGCAAATGAATCGGGCACTCCGGGTGCTGGATTCCTTCTTGTATGCAATCAGATTCATCCAAAGTGGGAACTTATAAGCATAGCCTTAAGTCTCCGAGTGGGCAGGGTTGTAGCAGGCTGGGCAAATGATCTGTCCAGACCTTCCTTTGCTCGCGCGCACTTTGGCTCACAAAATCTAGATTGGACAGCGTTTTGAACCTAACGAATTTAAACCTAACAAATTTGAATCTAAAGAGTAGAATCGCAAAAATCACGCTGCCACTGATTGTATTGCAATTCGCTTTCGTGTCACCACTTAATGCTGATGCACTAAGCAAAGCTTCCGACACATCATCTCTCGATGCAAAAGTTCAAGCAGAGCAGAAGATTCAAGCGGAACAAAAACAGCATGCGGAGCGATTGATTCAGCACAAGAAGATGGAACAGGAAATTCTTGCTCTGGTGCCTGATACCAAAGTACAGTCAAGCATTCATGTGCTTCGCAGCCGACAACTTCGGCTTCCGATTGATGGCATTACACCAGCCGTGCTTAAAGGCTCTTTCGCGGAAGTGCGCGGTGACTCACGGCACGAAGCTGTAGACATCGCGGCTCCTCGCAATACTCCTGTCCACGCGATCGAAGACGGAACGATCGCGAAGCTCTTTGTGAGCCGGCTTGGTGGCAACACAATATATCAAACTGATCCCTCCGGCGAATACGTTTATTACTACGCGCACCTTGAAGGTTATGAACCCACAATCAAAGAAGGCGACAAAGTAAAACGGGGACAGGTAATTGGTTTTGTTGGAACGTCCGGCAATGCACCGCAGAACACTCCGCACTTGCATCTCTCAATCTCAATCCAGACACCGGAGAAAAAATGGTGGCAGGCGCGCGCTATAGATCCGTATGAAGTCTACAAATCAAAATAGGAGATTTGTTCAATGCACTTTCCAAAGTCAACAGCGTTTGTGGTGGCATTTATCATGTGCCAAGTCCTCTGCGTCAACGCAACATTCGCTGCCGAGGAGAGCGCAAGGAGCAAAAAACCGCAAAGACATTCAAAACCGAAAGTCGTCTCTGATGGCGTTTTTCGCAACAATCATTATGTGCTAAAGCCTATAATGAAAATGAATGGATACCATTCGACACAGCCAACCGTCATTATCGTCGACAAAGGCAGCCACAACACTTATGCATTGCAACTGCAAGACCGTGGTGTTGTGAGGGTACTTACAGTTTCGAACGCCATAGGCACGCAAGACAAACCCACACCGTCAGGGCGATATGTTGTCGTGGCAAAGAAAAAATATCCGGAATGGATAGTGCCGAAAACAATCAAGGGCAAGAAGAGAAAATACAAGCCATACAACGTAGATTCGAATAATCCTTTGGGTGTCGCCGCCGTGTATTTGAACAAATACGAAATTCTGCTGCACGGTACTAATGAACCGAATCTCATTCGAAAGAGCGTCAGTCATGGCTGTGTCAGGCATTCCAATAGCGACATTTCTCAGCTCTACGGAATGGTACGTCCAGGCACTCCTGTCTATGTAGTGCGACGCTTTCGCGGCACAGTGTTGAACAAATCCGACTTTAGCGCCCGGCGCGCCTAAAGAAGCTATTTGTATATGTCAAAAGATTAAAGCTAGCTATTAAACGGCATTGATATCATGACATGGTCTAAAACCGTAAGCCCGTTAAGGCTCAACCATGTCGGACGTTGCCGAACTAATCGCAAGACCCGATACAGACAGTTGTGAAACCAGCAAACCTCACCGGACTACATCCGGTGCACGGTACCCACGGTTCGTGATTGCCTTCGCGCTAGCCGTGGTGACAATTGGCCTCATGTGGCTGCAAGCGAGAAAGACAGAAGATCGATGGAGACTTCCGGAGGATCTGACCTCCTATCGAGCAATCTCACGAATCGAGGACTTTCTCTACTCCAATGAATCTGCTGACTGCGTGCTTCTTGGCTCATCTCTCATGCAGGGACCGGCGCACCAGATGGACATTGTTTTCGAAGACTTGAAAGTCCCACCCAAGGAAGGGGACGCTTCAGAGGCAATGAAAACGTTCACAAAATCAAAGCACCTCAAGAAGGTGTTCGAACACTCAGGCAAGAATTACTCACCGATAAGTCTTTCAGTAGTCAGTTCTTCGGTCGCTGACAATGCTGAGATTACCCGACAATTGATCAACTTCAAGAAAACTCCCAAGCTCATCATCGTAGGAGTCGGGCTTCGCGATCTGTGCTCAGAAATTCACGATTCGCCAGTGCGAAATCGACTGAGAGCGCTACAACCTGAGAGAAAATGGGCCTGCGATCCGATTGCAGGAATAACCGCAAAAATCGAATTGAGCAAATCTGTGAGATCACTCAAACGACAATGGCTGGAAGTATGCTGGCAATTGCATGTTTGCAAAACCTACATTGCGAAGAAATTATGGTTGCTATCGCCTGTCACAACCAAGCGAAGCTGGAAGAAGCAGAACTACTTCAAGGCACCGAAGGAACATGCCGATACATCGAAAGGCAGTGCTAATGAATCGCAGGACAACGCCAATGCATCGAGAACTTCCATGATGCTGCGCAATTATCAGAGATATTACACCCTGGCGAAAAACGAAAGTGTGGTCGCTCAGGGTGACCAATTGAGATATCTAGTGAAAAGCGCTACAGACAATGGCGCGAAGGTGATCGTAGTAATCATGCCTGTTTCTCCAGAGCATATGACTGCAATTCCACCCAGACTTACCACTTTATTTAGAGATTCTATAACACGCCTCAAGGCTGACTATCCTGTCGTGATTGCAGATCAATTCAGCAACGCAGACTACTCAGAATCAGACTTTGGAGATTCTATACACTTGACTGGGGCTGCCATGGACAAACTGTTTCATCGCCTGCTGCCGGACGTGCCTCCAGCAAAATAGTGTCGATTCGACAAAATGATCAAAACTCCACGGAAAAATCTCGGACCTCACGATTGCATAAAACTCGTAAATATCGTAAGTAATGAAACTCTGGCAGAAAATGGCAATTCTAATCATTCTTCCTTTGTTACTGGAAGTTGGCTATATCGTTGCCATTAAGAACAATCAGGCAGAGCTGAACCAAGAATATCTGCAAGAGCGCAAGAGTCAAGACACCATCATTCTCATACAGCGCGCGCTCAAATGCTGCCTGGATCCGCTCACTTATTTGATGAATTACAAAAGCAGCGGCACAACTGGTTCGGTGCTCGAGCGAAAGCGCGCATCCGAATCTTTGGACGAATTGCGCACGCTGAGAAAGAGAATAGAGTTAGCGCAGGAAAAACCAAATCAATTCGCGCACATCATGGGCACGATGGAGTCGATCGAAAAGTTGCTTGAAGAAGCCATAAATGCCAGAAACTCAAACGATCAATATTCGAACCCTACAGATTTCATGAAAGTGACCAAACTAGGCAGAACAATAATTGCAATCACACAGCAAGATATTGAGACGGCAGATGCAGCTCACAAACAAAAACTCCTGAGGGTGACGGCGAAACAAGAAGAATTTGACTCGCTGCTTCTGACGGCGGTGATTGTGAGTGGTGGGATCGTATTCTTTCTTCTTGGCGTATTCGCCGTTGGGATTAGAAGGCAGTTGGAGATTTTGACGAAAAATTCCGAGAATTTGGCGCTCGGGAAAAGCCTGCTACCGCCAATGCAAGGCAATGATGAACTTTCCAATCTAGATAAACGTTTTCATCGCATGGCCAGCTCCATAAGTGAGCTTACAGAAAGAGAATCAGCAATCTTGAAAAATTCAGGCGAGTTGATTTTTTCGATAAATTCGAAACTTAGATTTTCATTTGTGAATGATGCTGTCGTAAAAATTCTCGCAATGTCGCCGGAGGAATTCGTCGGTAAGTATGCCGCCAATGTTTTGGCATCGTGCATGGAAAACATTGAGAAAGCCAAGACTACAAATGAAGATCAAACATTTGATGCTGTAATAAATGACAAAGATGGAAATGAGATTGAACTGCAGATTGCTGTTACCTGGTCGGAAGCAGAGCAATCATATTTTTGCGTCGCTCACGACGTAGGCGCGCGTAGAGAAATAGAGCGGATGAAGCAGAACTTCATGGCCATGGTAAGCCACGACTTACGTACTCCTGTAAGCGCTAATTTAGCCACTCTTGATCTTCTAAAAATGGATCCAACCATCGGAGAATTGACAGACCGTGGAAGAACTTTGATCGAACGGACAATCACGAGCAATACTCGTTTAATCACAATGGTCAACGATTTGCTTGAGATGGAACGATTGGATGCCGGTAAAGTTAATATCGAAAAAGAGCTTGTTACTTTCAACGACCTGGTCGAAGAAGCACTTTCCTCAGTCGAGATGGTGGCACAAGCAAAAAGTATTGCCATAACGCATGATGACAGCAATGAATTCTTCTACTGCCACAGCAGTCGCATTGTGCAAGTGTTAGTCAATCTTCTCGGCAACGCGGTGAAGTTTTCTCAACCGGGACAACCAATAAACATCGAGTTTTCACAGGATGACACCTACTCATCAATACTAGTGAAAGACAATGGCCCAGGTATTCCGAAAGAAGAATTGAAGAATCTCTTCGACCGCTTCAAGCAAGTCCGGGACGCCAGCGGTGCGCATAAGCAAGGATTTGGACTGGGTCTGGAGATTTGCAAAAAACTGGTCGAGCTTCACGACGGTGAAATCATCGTCAGCAGCGAACCAGGCAAAGGATCATCCTTTGAAGTCAGATTGCCCCGGCACAAATCCACGGCACCTTAGATATAAAACGCTCCGGAGCATTGTGAGGATTTGCGAAAGCGCTTCACTCCGACTCGAACATCCGACCGATGCCGCCCAACATGCCACCGCTTTGTTCAGCACTGTTGCCGCCGGATTGCGGAGCGTGCTCGAGAATTCTATTGGCGAGACGCGAGAACGGCAGGCTTTGCATCCAAACAGTTCCGGTGCCCCTCAGCGTCGTGAGGAACAAACCTTCGCCGCCAAAGATCATTGATTTCAGATTGCCGGCACGCTGAATCGAATAATCGATGCCTGGTGTGAATGCCACAAGACAGCCAGTATCCACTCTCAGTGTTTCACCGCGCAATTCACGCTTGATGATTGCTCCACACGCATGTACAAACGCCAAGCCATCGCCTTTCAAGCTTTGCAGAACAAAACCCTCGCCACCAAAAAAGCCGGCTCCAAGTTTTTGCGTGAATGCGATGTTCAATTTCGTTCCTAGAGCGGCGCAAAGAAAACCATCACGCTGCACCAACACTTCTCCGCCCATTTCTCCAAGGTTCATCGGAATAATCTTGCCAGGATATGGTGCGGCAAACGCCACGTGCTGCTTGCCGTGACCTTGGTTCGTGAAGTGCGTAATCATCAACGATTCGCCCGCCAAAAGACGCTTTCCGGCGCCGAAGAGTTTGCCCATCATGCCTTGGTCTGCTTCGGTGCCATCGCCCATTTTTGCTTCAAAAACGATGCCTTCTTCCATGTAATTCATGGCTCCGGCTTCTGCAATAACTGTCTCGCCAGGATCTAGTTCGACTTCCACTGCCTGCATGTCGTCGCCGATGATCTTGTAGTCGATTACGTGTGATCTGATTGTCATGACTTTCCCTCTGCAGCTAGGCCTAAACGCGGATGCCTGTTCAAAATCTCCAGAGTTTATCATCAGTCCGGAAGGCCAATCGCGAAGTCTAATCTAGAGATTACGGAACTTTATCTTGAAAATGCGTTTTACTGGTGCCCGCGCCTATTCTTCTCGGAAATAAATCGCAAAAACTTACTTCTCAAATCACCTCTTTCATCTCGATTGGTGACAGCAAAAGGTTTGACACGCAGCTCGAGGCAGACGCTATGAGAACTATGTAGAGGCTGTTTATCAGGATCGTAGTCAGTCACGATCAACTCGGATTTAATCTTGTCCTCATCTACTGGATAGTAGGCGACAAGCGTCCTTTCATAGAAGTAGTCGATTAGCTCCTTAGAGCTCTTAGACCAGCGAGTTACTCTGCCGGTCGTGCATAGCATTACCTTGTCGGTCCCCGAAGGCAAAAGAACAAGCTGGTCAATTATCTGCCTTTCAGTATGCGTCTGAGTCTCAATGTTTCGCACATACGGTGTCGCAGCATAGTGCCAAATCTGTCCAGTATCATCCTGCTGAGTGCCAATTGTACGGATTCGATTGATTTGCAATGTTGTCGGCTGTTCCAATAGATGCCGTCCGGTTTTGCAATCATACGAATCAAGAAAAGTCTGGGTCTTCGCTTGCCACGTGCCGGCAAGCCATGCAGGCATTGGAATCCATTGATCAGGCTGAGCAGTTTCATGACTAGTTGCTCCAACCATCGCCAATGCATTCGTGCTACTTAGCAAAACCAGCATCAAAAGTGCAATTAACCCCTTTAAGTCTAGTCTGCGCATCGCCGTGAATCCTTTCAAAGAATGCGGCAAGTGTAATCATCAAAGCAAATGGAAGATTCGTGCAAAAGGACTAAACATGAGCAGATCATCCTTTTGGATGAGCTGATCGCCCGAACTTACAGGACCGTGTTATGCTTCAACTCGTAGACTACGTCAATCCTTGATGCGACACGCAATTCGCCTTTTACAGACTCACTGCGGCAAGCAACGTCGCTTCCTCCTTTGTCTTCTCTTGACTCTGAGCTGTACTGCCCATGAGATTGCCTTTGCAGAAGACGTCAACCCCGCTTCGGTCGATCGAGAGTCATACTTTCGAAACAAATTCGCAGATATCGATAAGGACTTGTTTCTTGAGCTGGTCAAGCTGGCGAAATTCAATGTTCATTTCCATCTGGAGGCTAATCGCCATCAAAAATGGCGAACCCTAACTTACCCGCTGGCGCGAGAGTCTGGAACCGCTTTAACATTTTCAGCCTCGCTCATCGACCTCGTACAGTTTTCAAAAGGGCTTGACAATCGAGCTCGCATTTCCAGGACAGAATTGAAAAAAGCCGTGACATGCGGCATCACCGGCAATGCCATTAGCGGAACCGCCTCGGCATTGGAATTGGCACAAAATACATGGGTAATGTGGAAAGCCAAAGAGCACGGCTATTCGCCGAAACGCTCGTTTGAATTCGTCAAAAACATCATCATAAATACCGATCGGCTGTTAGAAACGAGAGAACAATTAGCCGCCGAGGTGGGGTCGAGCGAAAGGAAACAAGTAATCGATCTTGAAACAAAAATGGTGCGAACGATACGGCAACAATTGCTTTTCGAATTTGCCACTTGGAGCTGCCATTCGCGCGACCAGGCATGGAGAGAGAATACTTTCTATACGCTCGATTCATTGCAAAATTACACCAGAATGACCGCGGGTATTTTGGCGAGAAAAACATTCGATAATCCGGAGATTGCCAAATATTCAATTGTTTGCGCTCTGGTCGCCAATTCTGTTGCGACGATCAACCCGATCGTTCGAAACCTATCGGGCATCGCGATTCGCAAGCATCAGGAGCACAAACTGAGAAGGCTGTTCCCACTTGAACGTCCTGAATTGCCAACAAAGGAGCTAGAAGCTCTCCAGGAAAAACTTTCGACTGTCGAGCACTTGAAAGAGCATCCGGTTGACCATCAGGCCTGGCTCCGCAAGGTTGCAACACTGAATCTAAGAACTGAAAAAGTTGACATCCTGCTCGATCGAGAAACCAAAGACATCGAGCGCTATCGCCAGATTGCGCAGCAGCAATCCGTTTCCGGTCCGTTAATTGGACTTACCGGCGTTGCCAGCGCCACACTCGGTACAGTCGCCATCTATGGCTATCCTCGTGATTTTGATACTGCCAACAAGTTACGCTTTGCAGGAAGAATTACTCAAGGAACAGGACAGGCCTATGCACTCATCAATACACCTTACACCGTCGTCAAAGGGATGATTCGCAACCGTGAACTCCGTCGTCGCGGAGAATTGCCGACACAGATACTGCAAGAGCGATTAACGAGGCTAGACCAACTCAATCGGTTTTCCGAAGAATAATCAGTGACAAGAAGTTGATCTTTGAGATTCTGCGAAGGAATATTTGAAGTTTATCTTCGCGAAAGGAACCTTCGAGCTGCTCCTCAGTCGTGGACCAAGTGCCCCCCCACTCTTTGGAGTTTCAAATGAGAAAGTATTTCTTCCTGAGTGCCATTACAGCACTGATTCCAATGCTCAATGCGCTTCCAGGTGAAGCTCAAACAAGCAGTTCGACCAGCTCTACAACCACAGTTTCAAAAACCCGCCCCGTGTTGCGAATCAGAAAGCCCGTGGTTAAGCGCCGTGTGGTTCAGAGAGCCGCTGTAAATAGCTCTTCGTCGACTTCTGCCTCGACCAGCGCTACAGGCAATGGTTCGTCAGTCCAAGTCAAGACCGAAACCCAAATCACAAAATAACTATCAAAAACGGGAGAGCGACAAGTTCGCTCTAAACAGCGACCATATCTCGTACGCCCAATTCACGCGCGGCATTGCGTCCGGACAAACCGTTTATGCCGCCCGGATGTGTAGCGGCCCCACAAAGGTAAAGCTGTGAAATGGGAGTTTGGTATTGTGAAAAACCCGGGATCGGGCGCAAGTAAAATGCTTGCGCGAGATTGATCTCTCCACCATATAGATTTCCTTCGCTCAATTGAAATTGAGATTCAAAATCACGCGGAGTAATCACCCTTGAGTGCTCTATCAAAGATTTGAAGTTTGGACACAACGCTGCCAGTTCTTTAATAGCCAACTCGCGCAGGCTATCGGGGTTAACCTTGCTGCTATACGGCACATACTGCATCCAAGCAGACATAACGTGTTTGCCGGAAGGTGCCAAAGTAGAATCGCTCAATGTGGGAAACATCAACTCCATAAATGGATGCTGGGATATCTCACCGCGCTTACCACCATCAAATGCCTTTTCCAAATAAGGAAGACTGGGAGCAATCGTCAATGTACCTTTCAGCGCTTCTTCAGTCAGCCCA
>PNLN01000244.1 GCA_013823055.1 Cyanobacteria bacterium DS2.3.42 | reverse complement strand
TTGCAAATCTTTGATGTCCTTTTCGCTCATCATTGCCAGTGCTTTTCTGATCTCAGTTTCCGCATGATTAACTGAACTTGCCTTGGTGGCACCCCGATTCAATGCTGCATTTAAACCAACCGGCTGACTTTGCTTGTCGGTCACTTCCAACACTTTGTGCAGCTCGTGCAATTTTCCAATATGTTCGTCCAGCTCTTTTGCCCATTCAGCCAAAGTCTGGCGGCGTTCATAAAACTGTGCCGGTATTTTGTGCTGGGCCGTTTCCCCACGCGCTTTCTCCTTTAGCTCGAGGATAAACTGCCTGTCGGAATCAGAAGGAGAGGACAATTGACCACTCACAGCACCATCGCCAGTGGTGCCTTTTTTGCTCTGTAATTCCTGCAGACGTCCAGAAAGCAGTGAAATTGCCATGCGCTTTACGCGCCTCACAGCGGCTTCCTGCTCCTTGCCTGGTTTGAGAATCCTGCGAAAATTGTCGAGTAGTCCAAGAAACTGTTCGGCCGGACCACCTTTTTTTCCGAGTGCTAGATCCTCTTCCCGGAGCGCGCGCAGATCTGCTGTTTCTAAAAACACAGCTTTGGTTTCGACTATGTTTGGGTTTACGGCGGGCGGTGTTTTGTCAGCAACACTCGTAGGCGAAACGGTGTGAGGTGAATAGTTATTTGCGACAGGCTCAGTCACGTCAGCCGGTGGAGTTGATGAAACCGCGTCCGATTGCTCCAGTTCTTTAATGGCTCGACCGAGCATTCCCATAGCTGCTACTTGTTGTTTTCTTGCATAGGCATCTTTTTCTGCTCCGACTGGCAATTTCTGCCAGTGGCTAAAATTGGTAAGCAAATCTTGGGCAAAACGGGCTACTGGATCTGAACTCGCTGCCAGTTGTTTCAACTCATCAACAGATATCAACTTTCGCGCTCGACCAGCCTTCTCTGCTGTTGAATCCTCGCCTTTTCGGCTCTCACTTATATCTTTTTCTGTAGTGCTGCTTCCTTGCCCAACAACGACGTCATCTCCCGATTTGTCGGCGCCAAAAAGATGAAAAGTAAGCCGGCGTGCAGACTTTTCTTCACCGCCGCCAGCGGGCCCTTTCGCTTCATTTTCGCGCTTGTCCGGCGTCTCGTCGGTAGACATCGTCGAAGGATCTCAAAGCATATTTATATATGCCACATATCAGACCATTGGATATGCCAATTGTCCGGCATTGCCTCCAGTCGGATATTAATGACATATGCTTATCGTCTTAAAAATACTCGTCAAGCACTGCCAGGGGGCGTCGGCCCTGAAATCCGTCATTTTCAAGATGCCAGAAGTCTATGTCCTTTTCGCCCAGGCGCCAGCAGAGGAAATATTCAACTTTGCCCTTGCGAGCAGGAAAATCCAAAAGTCCGGAGCGGATGTCTCTGAGAATCACTCCGCCGTCTGTGATTTCAATCATCCAGCGCTCGAAACACTCTAAGTAATCTCGCTTTGCAGACGTAAGCTGATCGATTGAGGCTTCATACCGCCCTCTGGCTTCTCTCAGGAGGGCCAGGTCGGCTACATCACCGGACGTAGTCTTAACCGCCACGAGAGCCTCTTCAGCAGCCTCACATTCTTCACTTGCAGCGGCAATCCTGATGCTGATTGAGTCGAGCTCGTCATTGGCTTTGGAGAGTTGCTCTCTCAGGCGAGGGAGCATAGCTTGAGCCTGGGTGAGGGAAAAGATACCGGTTTCTGACATGAAATTCTCTCCGTCGAAGAGACGTCAAGCGCCCGGCTGCAGCCAGGGGCAAAGTCGAATCTTTGTTCATAGATTCCAACAGCTAGTCTAACTTAATTAATCCGCCCTGACTGACTATGTATCAGAGTGCGAAAATCTGTCTCCAGGCTTAGCAAGCGAACCAATCAGGACTTTTAGCGAACCAATCAGGATTTTTTATCAATGGCGAAACTGATCGACTTAACCAGACCGCTTGTCGCTCTCGACAAGAAAACCTTCCCTCCTATATTGGCTCCGCTTTTCAGGATAATTTCACCGGAGATTGATTTTGTCGGCAACGATCGCGGCGCCGATATTATGTGCGAGTTGTTTTCCTGTCCCAAAAGCGACTTACCTGGTGGCGAAGGCTGGGCCGAGGAGATGATCACGTTGTCCAGCCATCTCGGCACCCATGTGGATGCACCACTTCACTACGGCAGCACCTGCGGTGGTGCCCCGGCAAAAACAGTAGATCAAATTCCACTGGAAGAACTTTATTGCGACGCAGTAGTGCTGGACATGACGCATAAGAAGGGCACCGGTGACGCCATCACCGTCGATGATGTGAAGCGAGCGCTGGATGCGGTGCAGTACCAGATAAAAACCGGTGATGCTGTGCTGATTCGCACAGATCATGACAAGTACCACATCACAGATACGATGCGCTACAACTATCCGGGCATGATCAGAGAGTCGGCCTTATATCTGGCCGAATGTGGTGCCAAGATTGGTGGCACAGACGCACTAGGTTGGGACAGACCGTTTCCAAAAATGGTCGAAGAGTATCAAAAAACCAAAGACAAGTCGCAAATTTGGGATGCTCACTTTGCCTACAGAGACGTCGAGGTGTATATCATTCAACAACTTGTAAATCTCGACAAACTACCGTCGCACGGCTTCAAAGTGGCCTTCTTTCCGATTTTGCTTGTCGGCGCTAGCGCTGCACCTGCACGAGTGGTGGCTTTCGTCTAGAGAAGAAGAAGAAGAAGAAGAACTTCAACACGCCGTGAGCTTCGAAACGCAATGAACTTCAACAGGCAAGACTTTCAAGCCAAAAAACCTTCAAAACGCTAAAGAAGGGACTCGCTTGCGGCTCATCCCCTCTTTTGATTTGTTTCGGCAACTAACCGTCGGTGATTGGTTAATCTTTCTCGGGACGCTACGAGTTTCCAACGGTCAGTAGATTCAGAATAGCGTCAAGAGATAAACTTTTGCCCTAGGGTTAACCCTGAAGTCTTCTTGCTGAAAACCAGCGGTTATTTCAAAAACGCTGCAAAAGCGGACGTTTGGGCGCCCAAGCATCTGATAATTTTATGGTCTGTCGGACAAATTTCATATGTGCACTGGAGGCTTTGCACTGTCTGTGATACCAGCTGCGACTCAGTCTTATTTGAAGTCCAGGACAAAACTGAAATCTGGCGGATCGCTAGTCATTGGCGGTCGAGACTTCCAAAGAAGAATCGTTGCTCGCGCCGGCAACGCGCTTATTCGGAGCCGATCAATCTCGTCCATTGAGGGGCTCATGTTGTTGCAGCCGCCAGGATACTTCGAGCTGTCTCCAGTATGAATGTACTGTTTGATTTCCACCACATCTTTTCCTTTATGGGAATTCTCGATGTTGGAAGAAAGTCTCGGCGACAGGTAGAGAAAGTTGTATCCAAAGTCGCGCGCGTTGTATGCGACCAGACCGAAACGTAGATTGTCTTCAGTTTTTTCAAGCTTGCTATCAAGTTGCTTCAACTTGCCATTGTAGGCGGTGACATCGTAAATCACTTGAGCCATTCTTCTTCTGGGCCAATACCTGAGTTCTTCCGGTGTCCACGTGTATGGAAAATCTAGATTTTTCAAATCGTCTTCGGTGATTTGCTCAGGGTTCCAGATTTTTGCAGTCCAGGGATTGGCTGCGACCAACAGAAAAGGATTGAGAACAAATCGCGATTCTTCGGACGGCCCCTCAATGCTGCGTTTCCCTTCCCCCCATATGTACTGCCCTGCCATGCCCCACCAGGGCTTGGAGTCAATCATCTCGTCGAAGACTGCAGCTGTCGGAACATAGGCACCGTCAACCAACGCCCGAGATGTCATGACGGCATTGATGCGCAGACGCAAAATGTCGTTGCGCAACAGATAGTTGAAGTGCTGCGGTCGATTGAGAATCAGCGGCGAACCGTCAGGCAAAAGCGATAACGGCCCCAATTTCAGCGAATTAGTGCTGGCTTTGGCACACTGATTGATTGAGCTGTAAAAGAAAAACATTGCTACAAGCGACAGCGCAAAGGACAAATTTGCTGGCCTTGATTGAAATATTGCTTGTGGCAATCCAAAGAGTTTCAAATGTAGCTATCGCGCAGAAACGCTTTAGCGAACAGCCATGGAGTAATGGACAGTGAAACTGGTACGGTGTCTTCCATCCTTACCTACGATCGTGGATGTCATTATCGTGGCATAGTGCCCATCCTTGTGCTTGGCTTCGATGGAAGTATCAGTCTTTTGCAATTTAGGCCACTTATACATACGAAAAACATTCTCGTACCACTCGAGAATTTGCTCTTTCTTTTCATCTGCTTCAAAACAGAATGAATATTTAGGTCCTCCCTTTGAGCCATTTTCGACAGACCCTGTGATAAACCTAGCCTTACCTGTATATGCAGGCAGGTCAGGCAAGTCAACCTTGTCCTTAAGCATGTCGATCTTATGGATCTCTTCAGGAGCCAGTTTATATGGAGTTTTGCGATATGAGCCAGGAGTATTTTGAGCTGTTGAAGCCTGGTTCCCCATCATAGGAACGAGCAAGATGGAAGCTACACAACAAAGACTCCATGCTCTTTTCGCCTTGCATGATGTACTTAACACAATACTCTCCTCCGCAAAAAATACAGGCACTCTTGCCTCTACAAATAAAGTGCCCACCCCATTTGAATCTTACACGATTCGACAGGGTGGGCGCCTTATCTAGTGGGTGAGCATCATTCGATCACCCGATTTTTCTCGACCTAGTTGGGTTTGCAGAACTCACCACCACCGGTCGTTTCATTCCTGAACGAGAGTTCGCCCAAGAAGTTGCTCGCTCCGCAGCTTGGCTTCCATTCAACAATGTCAGTCGAGCTGAAATCGTCGCTGGAGTTCGTGTACGGTTGGTCGTGAATGTTGCTGTCTCCTTTCGGATTGCCAGCTCTTCCGGCCTTCGAGTTCACCTGATAGTCTGCAATTGCTGTATCTGGATTAGACCTGCAGGTGGGCTGTGTTCCTTCAGCAGGCAGGTTGAACGGATCTTTTCCTGCTGCGTGTGTCGTAGGTACCGTGTCCAAAGCGGCGAGCCTTGAAGCACCATTCGGGAGGAGAATGAACATTGTCGAGCCAGGAGGAAGGTCCTTGGATCTAAGCAACTGCTCAACTTCTGCTCTTTCAACTGTTGGAAGGATTTCCTTGCAACGTTGATGGATCATGGAGATCACGTCGTTGCATGTTCCGCTGAA
The DNA here is from genome assembly GCA_013823055.1 of Cyanobacteria bacterium DS2.3.42. Classification (GTDB taxonomy): domain Bacteria; phylum Cyanobacteriota; class Vampirovibrionia; order Obscuribacterales; family Obscuribacteraceae; genus QKMZ01. Next base: position 12,383 of record PNLN01000244.1, on the reverse strand, counting down.
TTGTCCACCTTTCATAGTGTGCATCAGCAGTTCATAAGGACTACCAACGTTAGCGAACTGGACGTTAGAAGCAGGAAGAGTGTTGTACGGTCCACCGCCATCTCTGACGCGGTCATACGTCTTCATACCAGACTTCTGGTCACCAGCGACTCTGACGTTTCTTGCGCAGCGTGAACCTGAGGCGAATGCATCAAGCACTCTGGCTTTGAGATACTCAACTCCGTTGTATCCTTCGGCCGAGCTGTTCCCGGTCGGTGATTGCGAAGTTCCACGTCCGAAGTTTACGGACATATCAGTGACGTATCCACCACCTGGAGGAGAATCACTGGCAGAGCGACACGGATCATATACGTCCGGTCTGTCGAAGTTGTTTTGGCTGCAACTTCCACCAATCGAAGTGACTGTCTTCATCTCAGCAACGGTAGCGAACTTGTCTTGAGCCGCTCCTCCGATATTGGAACGAATTGGTCTGCAAGAAACACCGCCGTTAGCTGGGTTCGGGCTGAAGTCCGGACCTTTAGGGTCTAAGGTCTTGTCCTTGCCGTCATTGTCGCGGTTTACGTCACCTACTGGAAGTGACGATCTGTTGTAGGTCACCCAGGCGCGAATCAGTGCATCACCGTTTACGCCTTCTTCAGCAAATATCTGACCGTTGTTTGCATAATACGTAGGTCCTGAACCACCGGGTCCGGTCCAGAATTCGTTATTGAAGATACTTGTTCCGCCGTTAACATCTTGTCCGGAAACAGGAACTGCTCCAGGAATGTTAGCTGCAGATACATAGTTCAGGATTCTTACGTAACCACGCGGGATGCAGGCTTCGTATTCAGCATTCAAGGATCCTACGACTGCACATGCAACTGCGCCGCCGAAATTGCCTTGATTCTTATTAGTGTTTTGAGACTGCGATTGAGTCTTCCAGGAGTTGGGGGGAGCATATCCGATGGCAGTCGAGCAATTGTCGAACTGTCCAAGGTGAACTAAGTGGGATCTGTCTTGAGGACCTACAGCAGCACCCAGAATCGCTTTATCAAGGTAATTGCTAAGGGTCATGTTTCTGTCATAAGCTCTGATGAAATTGTGTCCGCCGGAGCTTGAGAAAGCGCCTTGCGGCCATGAGCCTTTCGATTTGATGTTGGCAGAATTAACGGTAGTCGCAGCATAAAGATTGCTGACCGTGGGGTTGCCCATCATGTCTACGACAGCTCTGTTGATATAGACGTTAGTCTTTTGCATGCCGTCACCGTCTTGGGTGATCATCCATGCAGGCTGAATATTCATACTCAATTTGACGTCCGAGGTCGGTCCCATCATTTTGACGTTCTGGGCTCTCGCCATGGTGTCAAAGTAGCCGGGCAACATACCGCCGCCGTTCAATTGGTTTTGAAGGTTTCTACCGAGAGTTTCCAACTTATCGATAACGTCACCGGCGAGCCTGCTGGAAGCAGGTCCGATTGCTCTAGCATTTAGAGCAACCAAGAGAGCTCTGCCCACTGCGCGGTTGTACGCGAGCAAGTTGATTGTGCCAGTGTTGTTAGGGATACCGGTTGCGGTGTCGACACCGAGACCATCGAATTCGTCGTTAGCGGGAGCGTTGACGGTAGGTTCCATCAATGCACGCTTAGCGACGTTCATGGCGCCGGCGTCGGTAGCGTTAGCAACTTCTCTTCCACCGCCCATAATTTTGGACAGGAAGAAGAAGCCGATTCCCAGAATGGCGATAAACAGTACGATGACTGCTACCAACCCTAACGTAGCTCCTCGTCGTCTACGTAATTTCATTGCTTTGTTCTCCTCCGAAGAAGGACCGGCAGCATGCCGATTTGGGTCTTGTAGTTAGGACAGCCGAATTTGGATTTTTGGGGTTTTCGACTGACCTGGCGAAATAGTAAAATCCTATTCATTATTGTCCGTTAATGTAGCTGGGCTGTCAAGGTTTTGAAACCTCACAGGGCTTTCCGATTCATTAGCTGACACTTTACAGGAACAGCTCAAGACCAGGAACTGGTCACAACCACATTAGCGTTACCTCATATTTCATACCCGAATTGCAAAAACACAATATAAAATTAGCGCTGTTTAATGAAATATTGCTAGGTTTTTAACCTTGGAACCTTAAATGAGCTGGCCTATGCGACTACATTAACTCGGGCTGTAATCCTATATATAGATATTCCCAGCCAGCAAAAAAATGAAGTCCGCTTAATCTTCAATCTGCCGGTAGTTAATCTTGGGTCTGGAAGTTAGACCGTTAACGGTCTAACTTCCAACATTAATGGAGTCGAATTCCTTTTTTCCGGCGCCAGAGTGAATCGAAGCGGTCACGAGGGTGCCTGCAATCAACCAAAAAATGAAATGCACTTGTGGGCGATAGAAGACTGTGTCGACAAAGCCCATGGCGGCAATACCGAATAGTGCAGAGGCCATCCCGGCACACAGCCATCTTTCCCATCCGATGGTCTTGCTGTAGAAAGCTGTATGGGCGCGTCCAAGAAGAGCGACGAAGAAGACAGAAAAGGTGATCAATGCAAAAATTCCTGCTTCCACCGCAATCTCGAGCGGAACGCAATAAGTGCCCAGGGCATCGAATCGACTATTCATATACAAGCCGTACGCGTTTCTAAACGCCTGGTTTCCGGTTCCAACGCCTATCCACCAGTTGTCTTTGAACATCTGCAGAGACGATTCATAAACGTGCAAGCGGAAAGCATTAGATGAATGCTGCCAGCCGGAAAAAATCGAAGTGACACGCTGCTGCATGCTCGGCACTAGCAAAACGCAGGCGACAGCAATTAATGGCAGAACGACAGCCAAACTAATAATTACAGGACGAGTCTTCGGATATTTCTGCCAGCACCAGCCTGACGAGATAAGAAAGAGAGTAGCTAAAGCCACAGCAATACCCATAAAGCCGCCGCGACTGCCAGTCAACACTGTAGCTGCAATCAAAATCAAGCAGGCAGGTGCCGTGATTATGGAAAATAGCCACTTGCGGGCGTCGATTGAAGCAATGAACATAGAGCCAGAAATCGACACCAGAGGAATCAAATAACCTGCCAGCAGATTTGGATTGCCGAGAGTGGAATAGATTCGAGTCGCCTGCGATTCGACACTCGGATCTTCCCAGGTGGCAAGAGGGGCAACGCCGATCTTATATTGATATAGACCGTAGACTGCAGCAATTAGGCCGCCTCCTACTGCAGCTACCAGCAAAATCAGCCGCCGTCTTGGAGTGTTGGCCACGGCAGAGAACAAAAAATAGCTCGAGACATAAACAATGAGCTTTGCCAGACCTTTCAAGCTCGGTTCAAAATAGTGTGATGCAAAAGCAGCCACCACGTTTATCCCAAAGTAAAGGACAACAATGGCGTCAACAGAACTAATTTGACGTTTGTCGCTTCCACCAAAAATGCTTCCACCTACATATAGGAAGAGGGACAGAAGAGAGATAACGGCCAGTATTTCTTTGTCCGAAGCGAAGACTGGCAGCCAAAGGCTAAATATCATCACCGCGGTGACGAGAAACGCTAACTTCTGCAATAGGGTGCCGAATTTTGACAATCCCGGCTGACCCAATTTCGCAAGGCCCCCAGATAGAAGGCGAAACGGCAAAGCAAATACATTGCCTGAAATCGACTCCTGAAGAGCCTTTTTCACCTTATTGTCTTGCGATTCAAGGGAAATGAAGCAAGCGATCGAATCGAGCAGCTGTGTCATTTCTGATTACTTTTCGACGCGAATATCGACTACTACGCCTTGCACACGGTATTTAAAGGCTTCCAATTCAATTTGATTGCCTACCTTTATTTTGTTGCCGCGAACCACATAACCGTCATCAGTTTGTTCCGAATCATCGACTACGGTAACTGTGAAGTCGTGAGCAATTGGATTGGCAGGATCTGCAAATGAAACAGCCTTCTTGCCATCCGAAGCCAGGAAGGCAACTTGCTTTGGCGTGTGTTCGACCTTTGTAATAGTCATGGGCGGCTTAACAGGCTGATTGCGAATAGTGATCGATGATTTGTCTCCGACCTTGAACAAGTCGAGATCTTTAGTTTTTAATCCAGTGATATATACATCGATAGCAATCTTGGGAGTTCCCTGAATAACCTTGTTGACGCCTGCGTGTCCGGCTTTTGCAAGGAAAAATCCGAGTGAGGCGGCGCAAATCAGCGCCAACAGGCAAAAGTCGATTAAATTGACGCGGGCGCGGGGCAGGAGAGCCACTGTATATACCTCTTAATAGGTTCAATCACGGACATTTTGAGCAATTAAATCATACTGCGGGAAATACGAAGACCCTTGTCCAAAAGTGTCGACAATTCGATAGACACAATCACGCGGACCACATACCTCGGAGTCGACCATGCCCCCTTTCGAAAACATTACCAACAACGGCGAACTCGAAACCGAAGCAGATGTCCAAGAAGTATCGGAAATACTCACCGGTGATTCAATCACAGCGCAGACAGCGATTGAAAAACCTAATACCTTTTCGTTAAGTCACAAAAATCCGGAGCTACAATCAGTAATGCAACAAGCAGAAATCATCAACGTCAGCCACAACGAACTGTCACCGAACGCCTTCGACGCTTCTTTCTTGCAAGCTCAAGAAGCGCTCGTCAGTCACTTCGAGAGCAAATTGAGCAAGCTGCCGGCTGATGTGAGAGCTAGCTTCCTCGAGTCGCTCGACCTGCAAAGCAACTACAAACCAGAGTTTCCTCTTTACGCTCAAGTTCTCAAAAGCTCCTACGCCTAAGCCTGTGTCCGTCCCCTGCTACACATCGCTAAGTTTGCAAATATCGCTATTCAGGAATATTTAGTTGCTCTAGTGTTTCGAGCATTTCTCTCTGGCTGGTCGTTGCGGTTCCTGATTTTCTGACGACGATACCTGCGGCAAGATTGCCCAGGGCAGTTGCTTCAACATAACTGGCACCGGATACTAGTGCCAATGCCATGGTGGCAACTACGGTATCACCGGCTCCAGTCACGTCAAACACGTCACTTCTGTTGAATACTGGCATTTCCGCATATGGCTTGCCTCTTTCGAATAAAGCCATGCCTTCTGCACCGCGGGTAATCAAAACAGCTTCCGCGCCGGTTTTTTCCAACATGTCCTTGCCGGCCTGCTCGACTTTAACTTGAGAATCGATACGATATCCAAGAGCGCTTTCAGTATCAGGTTGATTGGGTGTGAGCAGAGTTGCGCCTTTAAAGCGCTCGAAATCGCCCTGTGCGTCGACAATTAGGAGCATTTTCTGCTTCTCGGAAATTTCTCTCAAACTTCTTATGACACCATCTGTGATGACTCCGGCTTTGTAGTCGGAAAGAATAATGGCACTGTAGCCTTCGACAGATTCTTCAATTTGCTGTATCAAGATTTTCTCTATGATCGAACTGATTTGATTGTGCGAAATTCGATCGAGACGAAGCAGTTGCTGCATCAAGGAATGTGACTTCGACAAAATTCTTGTCTTTACAGTTGTCGGTCTGGTGATGTCTTTGACCAGGTTATGCTTGATGCGATATCGGTCGAGCATAGTGGAGAGCTTGTCTGCATACTCATCAGCGCCGCAGACTCCAACAGCCATACACTCGCCGCCCAAAGCCACCACATTGCTTGCAGTGTTGGCCGCACCGCCCGGGATGTGGACAGTATCCACGTGCTCCAGAATCAAGACCGGTGCTTCGCGCGAAATTCTCTCCGGTTTGCCTTCCAGTAATTCATCAATGAGAAGGTCACCGACAACAGCGACTCTTCCGCCGCTCAGTCCGTGAATTCTTTTTCGCAATGCCGATTTGGTTACCGCATTGGGCACGGTAATCGGTATGGCAGCAACACTTATATCTACTGGATGCATCCGCTCTAATTCCTTGAACATTTCTCGCGCCACCAGATTGTCAGGATCGATTCCCAAGGCTAACTCGGCAGCTTTTTTAGCCTCATCAATATAGCGCAAATGCTGATACAGCCTTGCTAGATGAAGCGCTTTTGATAGTGTGTCTTCCGGGCTGGTCGCGTTTCGTAAAGCATCTCGAGACTGCTCCAGGTCCTTCTCTTCAGCCGGAGAGCGCTTTTGTGCATCCTTAACTGGAGTTTCGTTCAAAAAATTCTCAACCTTGACATTTATCTGAGAATCCGATTTCTCAGGCGGAGTTTGGTATTCAGCCTTTCGCAATTGGAAAAACTGCTTCAAACCCAGGGGAATATTCATTCCGGCGTTCGACGATTGGTCCATCTGACGCTGATTTGACCAGGTGAACTCGCGCACAGGCAAATTGGTTTCGCCTTTCAAAACTCTGTCTCTAAATGGTTCTGCACCAGCTTCTCTCGATAATTCACGACCCAATTCTTCCGACAAACCCAGCCCCCGCGAGAGTGCACCTCTGCCTGGTTTTCCAGAGATATGCGGAGTCAATTGATTGTTCAATTGTTCCAGCTTCTGGGTTTCGGTAATTCCCTGGTCCTGGCGCTGCGCACCCTGCAAGCGTTCAGCTCGCGAAACCATGTCGCCTAAATTCAGCCCGTCACCGTCCGCTTTATCCCGGGGAACATCTGCTGGGCCTTTGTTTTCGACCTTTTCTGGTTGATTTCCTGTCGGTCCTTGATTGCTCACCTTATTGCCTACTTTTTAAGCTTTCAAGATTCAAACTAGCTGCCGATGCCTGTTGTATATACATTTTGAAGCCTGGAGTGTAGCGAAAGTCTCATAAATTCTAGATTTCTGCGCAGCATCCCAAATGCATTGTACCTAAAGGTGCCCATGCTGGGGGTTTCGAAGACTTAGTCGCTAAGGTTTCGAAAGCTCAAGCGCTTGCTTCTTCGAGTCTTACGCATTGTTTACTATGGTCTGTAGCTCGCCAGGTGGTTAAATATTGGTGTGCGGCTTTGCCGCTCATGGTGTCAATTTTGTTCGCTTCTAAAAACTGTTCGAGGTTGAAAATGATGCCCAGCAGATGGTCGCTTAAAGATACAATGCTAATTGTGGCTGCCATTTTTTATTCCGCCCCTCTTGCCGCTTTCGCCGACGACCTTAGCACTCAGCTGCGTCCTGGCTTAGGCACCAATTCGGCTGACACGACAAAGGCAATTAAGCCGAACCGAGTGCGTAGAAACAGAAGCGCCGCCAACTCGATGGCCAGATATCACTGGCTCGATCGAGCGGCTCAAGCAGATCCGCAGTTAATCGAATCAATCACCGACTATCATTCGGCAGCTAATATTCTTGTGAAACATCCGCGTCTGGGCGAAATTGCCGAAGCCGATCATTATCTTTGCCGACGCCTGACCAGGTGGAAAGATGTAGCTCGCAAACTGGCGGTAAATCCAGAAGCAGACAGGGTGATTGCGCTTGATCCAGAAGGAATTTATCGCGCCATCAAAAACGATCGTCGCCTGCCCAAAATTCTGGCCCGCAATCCAATGTATTACCGCATGATAGGCGAAAATCCGGATCTAGGAAAGTTTCTCTCGACATACATGTGATCTTCGAACCAGTATTTATCATTAAAGCTGTCGTCATAGGTCTTTTGACCGGTTTGATGTCGGGTTGCTTTGGCGTTGGAGGCGGGATTTTATGCACTCCCTTAGTGCGAATTTTCCTCGACATCGATCCACACGTAGCAGTCGGCACCACTATGGCGCTGATTATTCCTACATCAATTGCCGGCGCATACAACTACATAAAGAAGAAACAAGTTGATCAGGCAATGGCTGCAAAACTTGCACCAACAGCGATTCTCGGCACCATAGCTGGTGCCGCAGCTACGCAGTTCGTGGAAGGTCAGATCCTCATGCTGCTCTTTGCACTTTTGGTATGCATCGCCGGTATAGATCTCTCATTTTCAATTGGCGAAAATTTGAAAAAACAAAGAGAGAAAGAGTCTGACATAGCCGAACAAATTGATTCATCCAAAGGCATCGGGCCTTTCATAGTAGGCCTGGCCGCCGGGCTATTCGCCGGTTTCTTCGGAGTCGGTGGTGGATTTCTGATGGTGCCTTGTTTGCTCTACTTCTATCGTTTTGGAGTGAAAGCTGCTTTCGGCACGTCTCTGGTAGTTATAGCGGCGGTGGCGGTTCCCGGCACGCTATCTCACTTTGCTCTCTTGCATGTAAACATTGCACTGGCAATCCTCATGATTGCTGGATCGATTCCTGGATCACTGGCCGGCAGCGCAATTGCATTGAAGCTTAAGGACTCGTCTTTGCGTCGAGGCTTCGGCATTATTATGCTAATAATGTCGGTGATCCTGGCAATGCGCGAGCTGTTGCCGGCTACACCGTTCTAAGATGGGAATATAGTTCTTGACCGCGCTAGAGGCGGATCTGAGGCGAATGTTCAATCACAAACTATTGGAGCTTGAATCGGAGCTTCTGGCAAAGCAGCAATGCGCCGGAGGTCTTATCGATTTGCCATATGAATGCGAACTCTGCTTGCAAGCAATTGAGCAAGAAGTCGGCATTAAGCTGGGCGCCCAAACTCCGAAAGATTGGAAAGGTTGGCTTTCTTACAGGCGCAAGGACGCGTCAGATTCGCAAGGCGGTAAATCGAACTGCGGGTTGGTCGTACTGCGTGGCAGAGCGTGCTCTGAAGGCGGCATGTTTGCAAAATGGAAGGCCGGTCTCGATGTGCCGTTTGCCGTAGACACGGTAACCGAATTCAAGCGCGGCTTCGACGTTACACCACCGCAGGACCTCGATCATTTATTGATTAACTTCGGGCGCGGCAATTCAACACGCGTGTTTGTCTGGTACGGCGAAAACATTGCGCCCTACAGGCTTATCTTTGAAGCCGACATACACGAAGAGCATGAAGCGCAACTGAAAGACGCATTGACCGAAGCCTGTATCTGGATCATGACCCGGCCCAAAGAAACAACGCTTGCCGATTTCTTAAAAACGCAAAGCGCCTAGGTTTAGGTATCCGTTCAGTTTAGCCAGGATCTTGTTCTTGCCCCTGGACATTTTGGACGCCGGACATGAACTCAATGGGAATGGGAAAGATCAGTGTCGAGCTTTTTTCAGCAGACACTTCAACCATTGTCTGCAGCTGACGAAGCTGCATGGCTCCTGGTTGCGACGAGATTAGTTTGGCGGCTTCGGCAAGCTTTTCAGCGGCCTGGTGCTCGCCTTCTGCGGCTACGACCTTGGCACGCCTTTCTCTTTCCGCCTCCGCCTGCCGGGCCATTGCTCGTTGCATACCTTCGGGAATCTCCACATCTTTAACCTCAACTGAATTGACCTTGATTCCCCAGCCTTCAGTTTGCCTATCGATAATCGCCGAAAGCTGCGCGTTGATGGTGTCGCGGGCGCTGAGAAGCTCATCTAATTCATGCTGACCAAGCACGCTTCGCAGTGTTGTCTGTGCGATCTGGCGGGTCGCCTCAATGGGGTCTTCAATCTTTGTGACTGCCTTAAATGGATCGACAACCTGGAAAAAACAGACAGCAGCGGTTCGAACGGAGACATTGTCTTTGGTAATAATCTCTTGCATGGGAATGGACATCGTAATGATGCGCAAATCGGCTTTCTTATAGGTGTCGGCTACGGGCCAGACCATGGTAAAACCCGGTCCCTTGGTGCCAATTGCTTTACCAAAGCGGAAGATAACCAGCCTGTCATACTCTTTGACTATTTTTATGCCGGCTAGAAAGTAGGCGACCGCGCAAAAAATGCCTGCATCGATAAGAAACGATTCCAAACCAGTTCTCCTTCTTATAAGGAAGAATGTTCCCCCTTTATCTCCTACCACGATTCGCATTTGAATCACATATTCGGCAGGGCTGGGACTTTGGCAGCTTCAACATGGCAATTTAGTCGTTTCACAAACCTGTCACGAGCCTGCCCTGAATAAATCACGAGTGCTGAGTAAATTACAGGCATCAAAGTTGCTGGTCCATTAGAGACCGAGGAGAGAGACAAATGAGACAGAACCTCTGCCACAAACTTGCAAACGAAAGCCTGTTCATCGGATTTGCAGTCACACTCCTCACCGTCATCGCAACAGTCGCATACAGCGCTGTCTGTCCGTCAATAATCGTTTTGTTCACACTTAGAGCAGCGTACGACTTCTCCAAATGCAATTACACACTCGTGGCAAAATCGCGCAATTATCGCGGACACCAAGTTTTGCAACCACTGAAAGTTTAGGAAGGAAGATAGGAAGACAAAGGCATCGGCCTCTCAGGAATCTCAGGAAGCCCTTGATTGCCCCAGCAACTGAAAGACGACGTGCATTCATATGCGTGTCGTTTTTCTTTGGAGTTTCCTAAGCGTCACGCTCTAAACGGCAGACGAAAAACCCAGCCACGCCGTGTTTTGTCGGAATTAACTGCATGTAGCCCTTTTCGGCAGCGGCTTTTGTAGAAACAGATGGCAGTGATTGCTCAATTGTATTCGAGAACCATTGCTCTTGAATTTCTTGGCTGAGAAAAGGCAAAAGTGATGAACCTTTGAAGTGCGGATGTTCGGCAAGGAACCATTCGATCACCTGAATATTTTCCTCTGGCTCAAGCGAACAGGTTGAATAAACAAGCACACCACCTGGCTTGACGAGCTTAGCCGCATTTGCGATCAACTGCTTCTGCAAGACGGTTAGTTCTTGAATATCAGACTCATCTCTATTGGTGCGGATATCGGTTCGCCTGTTGATTACGCCGGTGCCGCTACAAGGTGCATCGAGAAGCACTCTGTCGGCAAGCCGGTCCAGTTGAAATTCTCGACCATCGGCAGCAACCGTTTCCAGATTCTTTAGACTTTGTTTGATTCGTGCGTCGTTCACCAGTTTCAGTCTTGATTCGTGTTTATCGATTGCTAAAACTCGCCCTGTGTTCTCCAGCATTTCAGCTAAGTGAACAGTCTTGCCGCCGGGCGCCGCACACAAGTCAACAATCATTTCACCTTTCTGGGGAGCGACTACTAATGAGACAAATGCTGCAGCTTCATCTTGGACTACAAAGAATCCATCCTCGAAACCGGGCAATTTTTTAGGAGAACCGCGAAAGGATTTGCCTCCGTCGACACCTTCAAAAACAAGACAGGACGGGACAAGATGACCAGCTCTTGCTGCAAAACCGTTCTTGTTCATGATGTCCAACATGGTTTGTGGTTCCACATTCACTTCAGAAACTCTGACGGTAAATCCGGGCTCCTTTTTTGTCCATTCCAAGAGTGCGCGAGTTTCTTCTTTACCGAAATACTTACTCCACTTCTCTATGAGCCAGGCGGGCAGTGAGTATTTGATACTGAGAACAGCGGGATCTTCCGATTCCCCTGATTGCGAATCTGAAATTTCCAATTCGCCTTTTTGTTTCTTTCTCAAATACGAGCGCAGCACTCCATTTGTATAGCGCACCAAGCCTTCATGTCCAAGCGCACGGGCAAGGCGGTTCGACGTATCGAGAACTGCATGCTCGGGCGTTTCACTGAGACTATCCAACTGAAAAAAGGCCAGTCTAAGTAAATTGCGCAAAAGTGGCGGCATTTTTGCCAGTGGTTCTTTGCTGACAGTCTGAATTTGCTGATCGATAAGACTTTGATTGCGCATTACACCCTGAACCAGTGCTGTAACAAAAGCACGATCTTGCTCGCTGAAATCCTGCTTTTCAAAACCTGCATTAAGAGCTAGATTTGCGTAAGCACCATCTTTTTCAATTTTGATAAGAGTCTCTAATGCCAACTTTCGAGAAGCCATTCCCTGGGCTTGCGGCGTCACCTTCTTGTTTTGTTTTGGAGCGGCACCATCTTTCTTGGTGTCGGACTTTGGTTTTGATTTAAAAGTGCTCTTATTACGCACTTCACCGGCAGCAATGCGAGCGGCTTTTTTGGGACCGATTCGGGTGCGGTAGCGCGAAGATTTTGGAGAATCTTGTGAGTTTAGTGAATTATCTGCATCTTCAGCCATCAGATAAAGCTCTCCTGTCCGCTTTTCAGATGTACGCCATTAGCCCATGCTTGCGCCGGCATACGCTTCTTGTTGGCAGGTTGCACTTCAATCAATTCCAGACGATCAGTTCCGGTTTCGCCACATGCAACAAGCAGATGATTGCCTTCCATAAAGATTGTGCCGTTCTTTTCTGTGGCATGGTCCCCTGTATGAATCTTTGTTTTCCAGATCTTCAACGGGCTGCCTTTATGAGTGGCAACAGTGCCAGGCCAAGGTTGCAGTCCCCGTACACGGTTGTGAATCTGTTTGGCGTCCCACTTCCAATCGATAACTCCCATTTCTTTGTTGAGTATAGGAGCATATGTGTGCTGACTGTCGTCTTGTGGCACGGCGACAAGCGTTCCATCCAGCATTTTTTCAATCGTCTCGATGACCAGCTTTGCGCCAACGGTCGACAATGCCTGAGCCAAATCAATTGATGTCGTCTCATCGGTGAGC
>PNLN01000009.1 GCA_013823055.1 Cyanobacteria bacterium DS2.3.42 | reverse complement strand
GCCGCCGTGTCCGGTGTAATAGGCGGTGAGAAGAATCAAGAAGTACACGGGCAGGCTAATGCTGTCGCGCATGCAAATGACAAAACGCTGTCTGAACCCGACATGATCGCCATGGAGGAGCACGAGACACCCGAGGCTTACAAGGCACGGGTGGCGCAGATACAGGCTAACAGATTCGGTTTTTTTGATTCAGAAAAAGACAATGCCGGCGACGCCGGCGCCGGCAAGACAAAAATACATGAGCATCCAGCAAAACAAGCTGTGGAGCCGCTTCCAAGCTTGTCACCAACAATGCAGCAGCCGCCGTATGAATCAGCTGTCAAAGCAAATGTGCAGATTACCAATGTGCCTGAAGTATCTGAAGCAGTGCAGCAAGAGGTTTTAGGCAAGTATGCAGAAACTGTTTTGGAAAACGCTGCAGCTGCAGTTCGCCAAGTAGAAAATCATCTAGCGCAGCCGAATGCCATCAACAACGATTTTCTAAAGGCTGGGCAGTGGGCGGCAGGGCTGCCGGAGCATTTCGCACAAAGTCCCAGCCAGTTAGATAAAGACGTCCAGGGGGCTCTAAGTGCCACCATGGACGAGATAGATAAGCCGCTGTCAGTCGATGAGCGAGCAAGAAAAGCCGGTATTTTATTGCCGATGTTTTTCTTTGAGAGTGGAAAGGAACCTATTAATCCTGAAACCATTGAGCAGATGGGTTTGGAAGGGATGACGGAGGCAGAGCTTAAGGCGCTCGGAATTGAAAAACGTGTTGAAGAAATCTTCACGGCTGAGGAAGTAGAGACGGAGATGCTAGAGTCTAAAGGCATCTTGCAGGGCAGTATGGAAGCGTCAGAAGCAGCAACAAGAAAAAGCATCCACGATAAGGTGACTGGTTATCTCTTCAATCCAGAGAATGAGCGCGGATGGGCAAAAGGTGAGTGGTTCAGACGCGCTCTGGGCTTTGAAGCTGCGAATCCAGAACATATGGCAATGCTTGAGCGGCAAATTAAGTTTGATTCTGATACTGCCGTGACGTTGCCGGAAAGAGAGTGGGGACCGAGATGGAAGCAAGATCAATCGATTACCGGACCTTCCGGCAAGTCCATTGATGGTGTTAGAGTTATCTGGCAGAGAGACAGAGACGGTGGCATCATGAGAGTAATTACGATCATGCCGCCGAAGTGATTGAGGTCTAGCAATGATGAAGCAATACCAAGACGTAGAACTCGTCAAAGACATGATGTCTGACGAAAGTTTGGGCGAGCCCGTTTTATTGCGCAAAGGTCAGAAGGGCGTGATTGTGGAAATCCACAGTAGCAGCGAAGTTCCATATCCTGGATATGACGTGGAATTTTTCGATGATGCAGGAGACACAGTCGCAGTAATGATTGTGCGTGAAGAGGATATAAGGGCCTTATCCAAGCGGCCGAGTGCTGAGGAAGTGGCTTAAGTTTCAGTGGGTATAAATTCCGAAGTGGTTTAAGTCCTAGCTGACAATAAGACTGAATCACTAGAGACCGGAAGTGCAGCCCCAATCCGCACTTCCGGTCTTGCTATTTGGCGTACCAGCAAGCATACGATATGCTTGTTGGAAAAGTGAATTCTGGTGGCAAATTCAGTGAAATTGTAGCCTGTGGTATGAAAATGGCATGAAATCGGATCATGACTTTGCTGTTGAACTTGGGAGCATTCTCAGGCATCGCCGCGAGATGTTGTACATAACGCAGGAGGAGATGGCGGAAGCGAGCGGCTTTCATCGGTCATATATTAGCGACATAGAAAGAGGAGCACGAAATCTGGCAGTCAGAAATCTCAGGCGAATCTGTGAAGTCCTGGACTTTCCTCTCTCTGCCGTCTTCAAGCAAGTAGAACTCTCATTGGCGGCCAACAAAAAGCTGGAGCAAAGAAAACAGCGCAAGATGGCTGATAAAAATGTTTGATATTGCCGAAATGGAGCCAAAAGGCTACCCCAAATTAGGGCAGCGATATACATGACAGCTGGGTGGGAATAATAGAAGCATCATCACAATGGAATTCCGAGACCGGAAAAGCCCACCCATCCTGCTTTTCCGGTCTTTTCTTTTTGGAAATGTCAATAAGACATAACAGAAGTTAGCGGACACTCGGGCAGGAATCGGTGTGGCCAGTTGGTCTGGTAAAAGTGTGGCCGATTGTGTCTTGGCAACATAGCTAGAAAGTGTGATCGCGTGAGTTTCGATAACCGCACTGCGAGCCTCGTACAGTTTATGTCATGTATGAGTGTCTACTCAGCTTGACCTAAACAGTCATCCATGCCCCCTTTGCGCAAATCGTCTCATCTTGGCTTAACAAAGTAAAGTTCATGAAGCTTGGCTGTTAACAAGCATTTTCGCTGCGCGAATGGTTACTAATAGACCTCACTCAATTTTGTCCAGTTCAGAGCAAATCGCACCTTAAGCCAATCCCGGCGCACACTTTATGGAAAAGTCTTGCAGCATCTAGCTGTCAGATCTTGTCCGCATGCTCTCAAACTGGCTCGGCGAGTGACAAACCAAACAAACTTCCCAAAAGGAAAACGAATGAACATAAAACGGTTTCTCGCGCTTGGCGCGATGATTCTCGGCGTCGGCTTTTTCGGCGCGTCACAGGCTCAGGCAACCCCGCATTACACCCCTCATGCTCCGTGTATTGACTGGAACGTGGCAAGCACAAGCTGGCCAACTGCGAACACTGGCGACACGCACTTTTTCATTTGTGATGGTTCATATCAGAACCACATGAACCCCTCACCTATTTCAATCTCGGGGGTAAGAAACGCAGGACAAAACCAGTCTGCTGTGGTGAAAACCAAGCTGCTTAACGCTGGCTATGACCTGTTCGTATTCAAATCTGTAGCAGATTACAACGCTTACACGGGCAAGAACTTTCCGGTAGGTATTGGATCTCTGACCACGACGAACATGTCGACTGATCACCCTGGTCCGGCAATTGTTATCCTCGAAGAGTTTTGCACGAACCCGCCGACCGGCTGTACGACGCAAAACTACACCGATACCGCTCGGTTGGTTAACCATGAGGTTGGCCACGCTGTCGACAACATTATGGGCATGCCTTCACTGTTACAGGGAACGGGCAAATTCGTGACCCAATTTGACATCGATAAGCAGGCTTTTGACCTTCTCAATCCCAACACCATTAACTGGTCGGGTCTTCCAGGGTCTTGCACTGGAGGCAACTTCGCTAAGTTGAAGTGCTGGCTGAATGTCATTTACCCCGATACCAATCCTCAGTTCTACCGCGAATTCTGGGCTCATTGCTATGCGGCTAGCCAACCCTCTGGCGGCTACCTGCCTCAGCCTCATACCATTTTGAAGAACTATTTCAAGACGGGTGGCATGGCTCCGTCAGGCACCGTCCGTAGCTGCACCATCGTCAACAACACAGCTCAGACTCCGTAAGGAGGTCCGCTTCTGGGCCTGAATAGCTGACTGTGTCGGAACCCTTCCATGGCTCCCATGGAAGGGTTCTTCAGTGTTATCGAAATTTCAGCGGTTCGCTGGCATGACTATCAAGCCACGCTGTGCCGCAGATTGGAAATCTTGCAACTGGATCATGTTTCCAGACAAAGCCTGCTACGCAGCTAAACACTAAGATTAGTGCTACAGCGGACCATGCGTAAGTTCGATTCATGTTTACCTGTCCTCTTTACTACGTGGCTACAGCTTTATCATCTGTTAGCCAGTAACGCAAATGAAATAGCAACTTTCGAGAAGGACTCGAATAATGTTCACCATTACAAACAAAGTCCTGGCCGACATCATCGGCAAGGAATCGACACCCGATGGGCGGGTCTTCTGGGAGCCAGAAGACTTATCCCAAATCAAGATCGCCCTGCGAGCGCTACAGATCGGCAACAAGTCTGAGACATTTTTGATTGATGCATCGATGCCTTATTGGCTCTACCTGAGCATCATGGCCGCTCTTGCGCCCTGTCCTGTTGAGCTGAATACGCCCAATTATGGACCGGTGGCAATTCCCAGGAATACGCCCCAGGGTGTTGGTGAAGCCCTTACGTTCCGTGTTTACGAAGATGCCACTTTTACTCTGGTGGAATTTTCCAGTCCTCGCAGTCTGCAAACCAGCGAGCTTGCCACAATCATTCCGCCGCAAGTGAACACAGCAAAAGGCGTAGTTATTTCCAGCAATGCGCCGCCGTGGATCATTGCTACAGTTGGCCTCGCTTACTGCCAGGAGGCTCCTTGGGTGGCCTGCACTCAGAAAAACGGCGGAGCTATCATCTGCGCCGCTCAAGCCAGGGGCGTGAAGCTCGGTTCAGAGATTGACCAGCAGGCAATAGATGCAGTCGCAAACAAGGTCGGCTGTCCGAAGCGCGGCGAAATCTGGACTTTTGACGACGGCTACAAAGAACGTCCTGGCGTCATTATTTCGCCAAGCCTGCGGAACGAGCAGCTGGAAGACGTTTTGATTGTGCCGTTCACAACGTCGGATTCAAACGCATACAGGCATTTGCTCATTCCTCGTGCAGGCACCGGTTTGATAGAGGACAGCTACGCGCGGTGCACAAACATTACCCGGGTGAATAAACAGCTTTTGGTCAAAGGTCCAATTGGCACTTTGCCGGATCTCTTGATGGCTCAAGTGATTCGGGCAGTCCGGCTGGCAATAGGTGACGTGGAAGCCGCTTAAAAGGAGAGGGAGTGCAACTGGAAGCGCTCCCTCCCTTCTCTCTTTTTGCTGATCGGATAATAGACCGGTCTGTTTATTCTTGATGTAAAAATTTAGTCACTGCAAGGCTTTCGGGGATCGTATGAATCGGTTATCGGCGGCCGGTCATGAACCAAGCGCCGAATCGAGACCACCAGCCCCGCTTATGTTGGCTGTCGGTCAAGAGTTTTAGCTGTTGCTCTCTCTCAGTTAATAGGGCTTGTAGGGCACCATTCTCTTTGCTGAGATGAACGACCAATTGCAGTAAATCGCGTTCCCGGTCTAGAACGCCGGAGGCGAAGCCTTGGGCTGAGCCAGGCGTTGCCTCTGTTGTGTCTTCTGATGTGTGGGCTGAGCCTTGGGCTGTGCCTGGCTCCGGTTCTAATTCAATCTGTATTGGCTCTGGCACGCCGCTAACATCAACAAGCCAATGATCGCCAAATTGACCTGAAACCTTTTGCCCACGAAGCTTGCCTTTGCGTAGTCTTTTTAAAACCGCATTGGGTGAAATTCCTAATCTTCTTGCCGCTTCATCGACTGGAACGCCAGAGGCGAAGCCTTGGGCTGAGCCAGGCGTTGCCTCTGCTGAATCTTCTAACGTGTGGGCTGAGCCTTGGGCTGTGCCCGGCTTTCGCACCACTAGTAAATCTTCTAACCCTTCGATTGCCAAGGGATTGTTTGTTATATCAAGTGCGGTGTCACCCATAAAAACCAGGCCTTTCTAGTCTCAACAGATGCATTATGCGGGGCTTTCGCGGACCTGTAAAGACGTGGATGTCTAGCCGATATAGCAATCGACGCCACCGCATATGGAGGCGGATCAATTGCTTGTAATACAGTAGACCGCTAAAATTAAACTGCCAAAAAGAAGCGCCTGGCAGGCGTTTACCCAAAAGGCTTTTGATGAGAAAACTAAAGAAAGAAGCGGCACTTAGTGCCAGCTCAACTCAAACCGGCATTGAACAGTTGCTTTTGCCAATCAAGGAAACGCTGGCCACGGCGCCAGTAGACAATCTTTTGGCAAGACCAGAAATGCATATGTTTTTGCGTCCTTACTTTCTTTTGGATAAACACGCAGACAAAACCATTGGCTTTGAAACACGCGAAGTTGTGCTTGTGAATGGAAAGGAAATCGAGCGCCGTTGGTGCGTTAAGCCTGACCTTGAGTATGGTATGCCAGGCTCTGTCGAACGAGATGTATTACTTGTTCTGTATGAAATCGCCTATGAACGCTACATCTCTAAAAAATTACCTGTTCCCGAAATTATGACTGTCGGTTCCATCAGAAGTATCCTTAAACGCCTTGGTTTAAGGCCGTGTGGACAGACTGCGGCCGCAGTGAAACTGGCACTTAAAAGACTTGTACACACTACATGTAAGAGTGAAAACTCTTGGTTCGATAAAAGCAAGAACCTTTTTCTGACAGAAGCATTTCAATTGCTTCGAGGTGTTGGAATTGCTGGAGAATCTGATGGCAACGGCGGTGTAGTTGAAGAGACTTTCGTCATTTTCGACGACAGGATCAGAAGTAACTTGAATGCACGGTACTTAATGATTATCAATTTGCATTTGTTGCGTGCCTTGGACAGTGACATTGCAAAACATCTTTATCCGCTCTTATCGCATTGGCTATGGCGTTCTAACCAGTTGGGTTGTTGGCGCGTTGAGTATAGATGGTTAGCACAGCACATCGGAATCAAAGTTTTTGACACTGTCTGGCGCGCTAAGAAACAACTCAAATCAGCCAACGATGAATTGATTAGACGAGGACTGATCTCTCGATGTGATTGGGATGCATTCACACTGTATTACTTTCCTGGTCCGACGTTCGAAGAAGAACAAAGCAGGCGTTCAGCAGCTAAAGTCAATGCGCGTGAGCAAACCATCCCAATACCTCACGTCCAAATTCCAAAAGACGATCACGATTTATTGCTACCCGTTCTCAATCTATACGCCAGTGGAGTTCCCATGGCTGACGCACTTCTCAAGACTCGCGGAATCACGCACCAACAGGCCGAAGCGCTATGCCTTGAAAAGGGTATCCAGCTTACGTTTAAGAAGTAATCGCCTGTCAAGTGTGAGGTTTGGAAACGCTTCTCGTTCTCAAGTGTGAGGTTTGACGTCGCCTGTGCTCATCACCTTTCACCCTCCACGCGCATTTTGTCGTCTTTTCGCCCTGTTTGAAAGGGTGTGAGGTATGGCGGCGGTCGGTTCAGTCAAGTGTGAGGTGTGGTGGAGGTCTTTGTGAGGTATGGCACCCGCTTCTGTGAGCCATGACAACGGTTCGCGTGAGGTATGGGGCCGCTTGTCTACCCGGAAACCCTCTCCCCTTTTGTGTTTCCCGCCTCGCTAATATTGTTCAAATTAGGGTTTTAATTAGCTTAAAATCAGAGCAGTGGATCACTTGGCAAGACGCCTTTTCTGAATGGAGGTACGCGCCTTTGGCGCGACTCTTTTTTGAGGAGGTTGAGACCCTACGCTTATCCTTCTGCGGGGCGACGGCGACCAACTCAGCGGCAAGCCAGCCGAGTTGGTACCGCCTTTGCTCCCTTCGAAGTCTAGCTACGGGGTCAACCTCTGGCGCACGCTTTGCGTGCAGGCCAAAACCATTAGGTACCTGCGGCATATCCTCACTCATTCACTGCGTTCATTCGCTCCGGTATTCCTCGGATTCTTTTTAGGGGGCTTCAAGCTCACAATCTAGCGGCAAGCCGAAAACAGATCCTGGGTGGGGCCGGGCGGCGAAATTTGCCGGGGTTTTGAGGGTGCTGGCGGCGATTTTTTAGGGGCTCTGGGGTGGTTGGAATGGCCGGCATTTTTTTTGGAGCTTTGCGGGGCTTTTAGGCAGTTGTCACTTTTGGGGTGTCCGGTTCTGCTTGCCCTCTCATCTGTTATACTGATGCCACCGCTAGTAGTATCAAAGAGTGGGGTGGATGCAGCTTCTGAAGTGAGTGCCCTGGCTTCCTTTTGGGGTAAAGTAAAAACGAAAAGATAATCCCCGACGCTACCAATTGTAGCTTCTTGACAACAGCCAAGCAAGGCTATTCATCAGGCTTAGCAGATGAATTTTCGCTGATCAAACTAGCAGCATATCGGCGGAGAGGACCGCCAGGTCTGTAGATTTGAATCAGGCTGGTTTTTTGCGATCAAATAGTTGAGTCACTTGGTTCGGTGGTGACTGTTTCTTCAGAATGTCTTGAATTTCTTTGGACTTATCGAATTGTCCATGCATTTGGTAGAAATGGACAAGCCATAGCAGTTCGCGAATAGGTACGGTTGGTTCGGGCTCAGGAATGGTCAATTGTTTCAGCGTTGCCTTTTAATTCTTGTGTGACACTGGCAAAGCCTGATAAGTTCCAAAGACCTAAGGAACTGCCTTCTTAGCACGCTGCTTGTGTTCAAAGTCTTCTTTGTGCTTTTGTACATCTTCATTGAGCTTTTGGATTGCTTCGGCGAAAGCCTGAATGGCTTCCCGCCTTACTTGAGACTCCTCAAGATTCATCGATAGCTCATGCCAAATGCCGTTAGCGCTGGCCTTCAATGTGGTGAACAGCTCCTGCTGTTGGTTGCTAACCAATTGCAATTCCACAATTTTCTCTTGAAGATTCACAACCTCTAACTGCAACGCCAGTAGCTCTTTTATGTGAGCGCTATTCTCATGGAGAGAAAGGACTAGCCGACGCTGTTCAATTTCTTTGCGTCGGATTTGGATTTTATTGCGCTCTTCGTGTGTGTCTTCACGGTCATGAAAACCTTCCCGGCGCAATCGATTAAGCTCTTTTCGGTCTTCTTCAGGCATGGTTGTCTTTGGGGCTGCGGCCTTACAGTTGAGATAATAGACCTGCGCACGTGCCTGAGCAGTTTTTGTAACGCTGGAATTAAACACAAAAACAAATGAGCCCTGCCGGTCCGGCGGGCTCCCACCTTCTAAGCTTTATGTGCTGGGCTTTTTCTGGAAAGGGAGCACTTTAGCTGGACCGCCTGGAAAACTTTCGAAGGCTGCTTCTGTTACGACTTCAAGAAACTGAGGCGCGGCGTCGTACAAATCCTCAGACAGATCCATGGCCACTATTGGGTCACCCTCAGCAAGCTCCAAACAAGCTAACATCAGAGCGGCTCTCAGTCGTGAAGTATCGACCATCAGATTTTCAACTGCTTCACGGTCGATTTTTTTGGCCTTCTTTTTCATCGGCGGCGGCTCCTTTGCGTGCGACTAAAACCATAATGACATCCTCGCCTGGAAGGTGGGGATTTAGAAAGGTGGAATTCCCTAGTGTGAGCCGGAAGCTTCAAAACGCCATCCGGCGTGTTCTGCATTTGAGGCTGTTTGTAATTTCTAGGGCTGGTTGCTTTTTGTATGTGCTTTCGCCTGCGTGCAAAGCAGAAAGCGCCCCTAGCATCGGGGCTAGATGTACCCCGCACGCCCCGAAGGGGCTAGAGCCGCACGACAAAGGGAAAGGGAGCGTGGACATTCTAGTCTGACGGTCGTGCTGTGCCGAGGTGGGAGCGAGTACTCCAGGCGGCGCGGCGGCGAGTGGGCAACGAGACGCAACAGTCTTTTGCCGCGCAACGCCTTTGCGTAGCTAAGGCAGGATAAAGATTGTAAGCACAAGCAATAGAGATGCCAGTATACTGGAGCTTATGGCGTAAGCACTGCTTCAAATGAGGCAAAAAACGTAAGCGCAAAGGCTGAAAATCAATCTAATACTAATGTATGGGAAAAGCGAGTAAAAGCAATGCCAAGAGTAAGAAAACCGGACGATCCGCCAAGATTAACGCCGCAACTAAACACCCGGTTGAGTGCTGCGGACCTGGTGAAGCTGGAAAACGTATGCCGGGTGGAAGGCAAGACTAAGACAGAGGTGCTAAGAAAAGCCGTGCTCATCTACCTGGACAGCTACGACAAGAAGGCAGAAGAAGCAAAAAGAGACCGTTTGGCCGAAAGCATGGAGAGCATGGCTAGCGCGATTAAGATGCTATCTGCGGATCAGCACAATGACACCGAGAGGCTGGCGAAGATGATAGCCAGGGTAATGATGGACGTTGGAACAGTGCAGCAAGTATTTTTTGACAGGGCGGCAAAAGACACAAGAAAAGAACTGTGGGCGGCAGCAAAGCGGAAAGCGTCCGAGAGATTGCAGCACAAGAGAAAAGGCGGAGACCCTGAGGCGACGGAGATTATGAATCATGCGCTCGGTCGCGAAGCATAGTTATGTAAAAGGGGCGAGCGGCAGAGCGCGGGCAAAGGCGCATGTCGATTACATCCAGTACAGGCGCGGAGAGGACAGGGAGAACAACAAGCCGCGCGAGTTTTTCAGTGATGAGCGCGAGAAGATACTAGGACGGGAAGTTAAGCAAGACATTGATAATTTGGACCGGTCGAAGGTGGTGGCTCACAAGCTCATATTGTCGCCAGGCGTTCAGAACATAGACATGCAGCGGTATACCAGAGAACTCTTAAAAGAAGTCGGAAGAGAGAAAGGGCTCGATCTGGATTGGCGGGCGGTTATACACAAGAACACAGACCACGACCATGCGCACGTGGTTGTTTTTGGAAAGGACAAGAACGGCAGAGAAGTGCTGTTTGACAAGGACGACTACAAGAACATGAGAGAGGCGGGCGACAAGTATTTAGAGCGAAATCATTACTTTGAGCGGTTCTTGCCTCGTGATATGGATAGGCAAATAGACAAAGGATTTGAGCGAGACCGTGGAGACAACATATTTGAGGACTTAATTAGGGATTTGAACCGGGACGAAAAAGAACCGGAGCAGCAGCAGAAGCCATATGAGGCAAAGCCTTGGGACAAAGAGAAAGCAATCGAGCATTTGCCCGAACAAGAGAAAATCCAGCGAGACGGTGAGACTTACAGCAGGTATTCAAAGCTCGATGATTTGAAGGAATTAGCCGAGAGGCTGAATGCAGGCGAATTAGAGCGAGTGCCGGACGAGCAATACAAGAAGCTTGGTCAGTGGATATGGACGAAGGAACGGGCTGGAGATGACCACTTTGAACGGAAAGCAAAACACAAGTGGGACAAAAAAGAGAAGAAAAAAGAGCGCGATCCATTTGAGGACGAGCGCGAGTTTAAGAAGCTGGACAAAGACCTGAAGCAGGCCTTCAAAGACCTGGAGCGAGGAAGTGACGGTTTAGGCAAAGGGCACAAGCAACGGATGGTAGAGTCGAAAGGGCGGCTTGTGGCGGATCACGGGCAGTATGCAAACGCGATGGAAGAGCAGCGGCTGCGCGAATTGATGGAGCAATTTCCAGACAGAAAAGAAGACTTTGAGAAACAGCTAGAAGAACTGAAGAGTATTGACCAGGAAGTGAAACACGGGCAGCAGAAGGGCGGCAAGTGGCAAGAATTCGACGCGCTTTTAGGAGAGAATTGGAATTCTCCGGAGAAAGAACTCGAGCAAGGGAATGAGAGGCAAGATGCAAGCACACCGGACACAGGCAGCGGCAATCTAATAGCCGATCGGTCAGCTCAGGATTTAGCGATCGATCAAGTACATGCGGAAACGGCAGGCGACCAGACGAAGTTAGAGCCAGAAAAGGAAATAGACGACGGATTCGACAGGGGCTTAGGATAGAGGGTGCCAGCGCAGACAGCCACACAAGAATTAGCGATTGCGCCATCAGATATGGCAGAGCTTCTAGTTGTTTGCTTGACCGGGCTTGGCTGGCGGCCAGTGACAGTAAACGACAGAATGAGGCAGCTAGTAGCCACGCAGATAAAGGCAGAGCGGCCGTTTTCGTATGAGTTTTTCGCTACGTTTAATTGGCAGGCGAGCGGCTCAGGATGCCTGCTCAAGTTGGAAGTAAGAGAAGAGAGAAACCGCTGGACGATTACGCATTGCAAGGCAAAGTGTGACGAGATCATGCAGCGGGTGGCTGAATCCGCCGAAGTGATGAAACAGGCGAATGCAGAGCAGCCACAGCCGACAAGATACGGATCTGCAAAGTGGGCAACGCATCAGGACATAATTGACGCAGGGTATTGGGGTGGTGGAGAAGACCACCGCAGGATGATAATTAGCCCCGGAGAAGACGATGAGTATGTGACCTTAACGCCTGGCGACACCGCAATGCATGCGCTTGTCTGTGGTCCGACCGGCTCAGGAAAAACAACGAGTGTTTTTATTCCGAATCTATGCGAGAGGCTAGATTCCAGCGCAATTGTGACAGAGGCGACAGCGGGAAACGAGCCGCCGGACCTTTACGCGAAGACATCGGGATACCGCATGCTTGCCGGTCAGCAGAGTATTTATTACTTCAATCCTGATGATCTTTCGTCTGATTGCATTAATCCGATTGATGCAGTGAAAAGCTACTCTGACGCTCAGAACCTGGCAAAGCTGATTGTTGAAAACACAACCAGCAAGAACAACTATGGGGATGATGTCTGGCCTAAATCAGAGATGAACATGCTTTCGATTTTCATTGCGCACGCAGCAGCACTGGGAAAGGACCTCGCTTACATAAGGCACTTGCTGAGAGAAGGACCGGACGATCTGGTCAACCAGATGACGCAGAGCCCGGTAGAAGAGGTGAGGGGCGAGTATCACGGGTTTCACAAAACCAGCCGAGAAGGCTTTAGATATGGAGTATTTGCAAGTTTGATGCAGCGCCTGGCGCTCTGGGTAAACCCCAGAGTGGCAGCACTGACGAGCCGTACAACGATTGACCTAAGCGCCCTGGCGCACGAGAAATTTACTTTCTATCTGGCAGTACCAGCACGCAAAACGCACCTAAAGCCAGTGGCAGCGCTGATTTTTAACTACGTACTTCAATATGCTGAAGAACAACATTTCGAACATCCGCTGTTCTTGAGTCTGGATGAATTCACCAATTTCGGCATGATTCCAGGCATTGCAGACAGACTGGGGATAATCAGGCACAAAAATATTGGAGTGATGTTAGGCATCCAGGACGCGATGCAGTTGGAGCGCGTTTACGGTCGAGAAGAAGCCACAATCATGTTTGGGCAGCTTGGGTGCCGGATATTCTTTAGGCCCAGGACGATTGATGTGGCGGAGAGAATAAGCAAGATGGCAGGGCAAAGCACTGTCTATGAGCGGAAAGTCTCAAGCAGCGGCCAAATACAAGAAAAGGAAAGCGGCAGGCCGTTAATAGACCCGAGTGAAGTGATGTCACTGAAAGAAAGCAAAATGCTTGTATTTACGCCGCGAACATCTCCAATGCTAATGGAAAGATTCACCTGGCGCGATTACCAATATGCAATGAAAGTACCGGGAGTGATTAAGCCGACGGTCGTAATAGATGACCGGCTGGTGAAGGACTGCAACGAGCTAAAGACCGTGCAATCCTGGCAGGTAGAAGGAGAGAAAAAAAGGCGAGAAGAAATGCAAGAATCTCCTTTGAGTGAAGATGCTGTCAAATCAGAAATTAAGAGCGAATTAGAAACAGCGACACCGGAAGAAGCGATGCCGCAATACATCCAGCCGGAGCCTGAAGAACTAGAAACAGAGCCGGAAGAAGAGATTCAAGAACCCAAGCCTGACGACGACCATATCGATATTTGAGGCTAGACATGGACGACGAAACAAAAAACAAAGCCATTGGTTGGGGCAAGAAATTGTTTGAACTCGGCAAAGACGCGGCCAAAAAGGTTGCGGATGAAGCAGGCAAGAAAATCAACGAGTTTGAGGAACAGCGAAAAGACGATCTAGCAATGGAAGCCCGGGAAGGTAGCTTCTATTCAACATTTCCAATGGATGACTTGTGGCTGACGATGGTACGAGACATCAGCCCAAATGTCGGGCACGTCGGAGTTTCAGTTAAGGCGGACCCTGACATTCTGCGGATAACAGGGCTCGTTCAATACACAGAAAAGCTGAATATGCCTGATGTTATCCGGCAGTTGACTGTGTACATTGACTTTCAGCCGCAGCAGCAAGGCGGCACGCTGATCATTTACCGGTGGCACATTTACGAGATTCCGCCGGGAGGTTATTTGAACAACAATATTATTAGAAATATCAACAAGCGCATCAGAACATGTGCGCAATTGGGACCGCCCACGGTTGGAGGAGAGGAATGAAGAATCAAACGCGACACAGAATTGCAGCGACAGCGATATGTCTTTTGGCTGGTCTTCCGTGTTTTGCCCAAGCAGCTCCGCTTATCTTTGGTGATACCGGAGTAGAGAAACGCAGCCCGACCTTTTTCAATGCAATCATCGAGATAGCCAACGAGCAAGACAAGAAACCTAGTAAAGACTGGTTTCCAACCGGTCCGAGGCGTTTCAAATCCGGCTATGGAAAGGTCTCTAACAACGTGAAAGCTGCATTTTCTATAGACCTTCAGAATTGGGCTTTTGATAAGGGAGAACGGCTGGACAATCTTACAGACACTTACATCCCGTACAAGAAGCGCGAAGAATTTACGATGTGGTGGTGGCTGATGCACAGCAACGACTACAAAAGAGCAGCGCCGTGGGACAAAGACCAGTGGAAGTATGAGGCAATTATTGACGGAACGGAGCTTGTCTGGAGAGCCGGAAACCGCGCAACTGATGGTTACTCGGCTGCTATGACCGTGGGACATGGCGGCCTTATGGCGCAGCTCATCAAGACTGAAGGGAAATAGCAGCACAGCGAACGTCAAGTAAACTAGAAAAAGTGAATAGCCGAGGCCCCTGGACGTGGCAGAAGTTCAAAAGCCAGTTGAGCAGACAGAGCAACAGAGCGTTCAGAAGACGCCCGAGGCA
>PNLN01000060.1 GCA_013823055.1 Cyanobacteria bacterium DS2.3.42 | reverse complement strand
CAGTCGCCGAGACGGCAAGAACAACGATATTTACATAGTTGATCCTCGAGATCCCAAATCAGACAGACTTCTCACTGAGGTAAAGGGAGAGGGCTGGTCGGTAAGTGATGTCAGTCATGACGGCAAAACAATCGCCGTCAATGAAGAGATTTCCATAAATGAGAGTTATTTGTGGCTGGTAGACGTTGCCACAGGTAAGCTTTCGGCATTGACGGAGCGCAAACCGGGCGAACAAACCAGTTATCAATCGATTAGCTTCGCACCGGACGGCAAAGGGCTTTATGTCACCACCGACAGTGGCTCGGAGAATCTCACTCTCAGTTACCTCGATCTGTCGACAAAGAAATTGAAGCCGCTCACCCATGCAATAAAGTGGGATGTTCAGGAATTCGATTTATCCCATGACGGAAAGATGATCGCTTTCTCCGTCAATGAAGACGGCTATGGCAAGCTCTATCTAATGGATACTGCGACAGGCAAATATTGGGCACCTAAGGATATTCCTCTAGGTGAGGTTTCCGGTCTGGACTGGCACAAGAATTGCCGCGACCTGGCCTTTCAAGTTCAAAGTGCACATATGCCAAATGATATTTTCAGCATCGACACAAAAACTAATAAGGTCGAGCGCTGGACTGAATGTGAAACCGGACCGGTGGCGGCAGCGAATTTTTCTGCACCTGAATTGATTAAATGGAAGTCTTTTGACGGTAAAGAAATTTCCGGTTTTTATTACAAGCCTAATGCGAAATTCAAAGGACCGCGCCCTGTAATTATCGTCATACACGGAGGACCTGAAGGACAATCCCGTCCGGGATACTTGGGCAGGCTCAACTACTATTTGAATGAGCTGGGAATAGCCCTGATCTTCCCGAATGTGCGCGGGTCTGCGGGCTATGGAAAGTCGTTTCTCAAACTCGACAATGGCTTCAATCGCGTTGATTCTTATAAAGACATCAATGCGCTTTTCGATTGGATCGCTCAACGCAAAGATCTCGATGCAGCGCGTTTGATGGTCACAGGTGGCAGCTACGGTGGGCATATGACGTTGGCTATCTCAACCTTCTATCCTGAGCGCATAACCTGTGCTGTGGATGTCGTAGGCATGTCGAATCTGGTTACTTTCCTCGAGCATACCCAGGAGTATCGTCGCGATTTAAGACGGGTGGAATATGGCGACGAGCGTGATGCAAAAATGCGAGAGTTCTTGCAGAGCATCGCCCCTCTAAATAAAGTCGAGAAAATCAGCAAACCGCTATTTGTCGTACAGGGCGAAAATGACCCTCGTGTTCCTGCCAGTGAAGCAAGACAGATAGTAGATGCGACCAAGAAAAGCGGCGTTCCAATCTGGTATCTATCAGCCAAAGATGAAGGACACGGCTTTGCAAAGAAAAAGAACAGCGACTTTCAGTTCTACTCAACTGTGATGTTTGTACAAAAATTTCTACTCAATGCCGGTGGCGCCTCCAAAGAAGCAAACGGAAACTGATCGCTCTAAGGCAATATTGAATGCTTCAGAGTAGGATAGAAGTATGGAATTATTCGCTCTCTAAAATACGACCGCAAAGTAGTTTTTAATGGCATCACCGTCTTCAATCTCGCTTTGCGAGTTACCACTTTTCCCTTTACCAGATGTAGTGTTGTTCCCCGGACGACCACTGCCTCTGCATATCTTCGAAGATCGCTATCGCCTGATGATAAACACGGTGCTGGAAAGCGACAGGAAGTTCGGGGTTTTGCTTTGGAATCCCACCATTTCAAAATCGGTCAATGTTGGTTGTGTAACCGAGATCAGCGACGTGGTGAAACTAAACAACGGACGCATGAATATCATGACGCAAGGGTTGCAGCGCTTCCGTGTTGTGGAAATCGTGCGACAGATGCCTTACCTGGTCGGAAAAGTAGAATGGTTTGAAGATTCGGCACCAGATGCCGAAGCGCTTGCAGTGGGCGGTAAAGTCGAAAAGTCATTGCGCGAAGTAGTAGGACTGGCAAACAAATTAACTCACAAAGACAACATTGTCCCTGAGGATTTGCCGACAGATCCTATATATCTGTCCTTTTGGGTTGCATCACTTTTCTTTAATTCGTCCTATGACCGCCAGGAATTGCTGGAACTGTGCGAAACAGGTACGCGATTGAAAAAAGAATTGTCTCTGCTCGATACCCTCAAGAGTGAATTGGCAGCAAGAGCTGCTATTGAAGACGCTTTCAGAAGTTAGCGTTGGTCTTTGCGTTTGGGATTTAGAGAGTCGAAACCAAAGTCAATTGGAGTAAGCGATTGCGTGCACTGCATGCAACCGGGACCGCTGTAAAAACGTCCACATACTTCGCAAACCTGCTCTGCTTGTTTTGCTTTTCTTTCTGCAATTACACGCGCCTGCGTTGGAGTCGGTGGCTTTGGCTCCTGTGGTTCGGCCGCTTCAGGCGGGGCAACTGGTGAAACATATTGCGGCTGCACCTGCTGTTGCGGAGGCGCAATATAAACCGGCTGTGGAGGGGGAGGAGGAGCTTGGTAAACAGGTTGTACTGGCTGCTGATATTGTTGAGGTGGTGCCGAATACACAGGCGGAGCTTGTTGCACAACTTGCGGCTGTGGCTGCGGCTGCGGCTGCGGCTGCGGCTGCGGCTGCACTTCTGGCTGTGGGACTGATTGTGCTTGTTGATATTGCGGCTGCTCTAGCTGGCTCATTTGCTGGGACTGAGCTTGCAGTGCCAGAGGTTGAACCGGTTGCGATTGTGATTGCTGAACCTGTGGTTGAGCCTGCTGAGCATAGTTTTGAGATTGTGAGTGTGCTGCAAATGCAGGAGCCGGTTGCTGAGGAGGTAGGGCATAGCTGCCACTCTGTCCTTGCTGCAGATACTGTGGATTAGTTTGTGATTGCGAGGAAGTATATTCAGCCGCCGGAGCCGATTGCGGCTGTTGCGCGTACTCGTACTGAGGCGCGGCAGGTGTTGAATAAACTGGAGCAGCTTGTTGAACAGGTTGCGGCGGTGGAGGAGGTGGCGGCGGAGGCGGAGGTGCTGGTGGAGGTGGCGGTGCTGGTGGAGGAGCAATGGCAACAGGCGCCTGAACCGGCGCAGCATATGTGGGCGATTGCATCTGTTGAGCATAAACCGGTGCAACTTGCTGAGGTTGAGCCACTGGTTGCGCAGGAGCATTAACCGGTCTGCCAATTTTTTGCTGCAATCGCGCCAGATTATTGGCCATAGTCGCTACCGCAGGATGATCGGTGCCAAGTAAGGACTGATAGATCGAAAGCGCGCGAGTTCCGAGCAATTCAGTCTTCTCGAATTTGTTCTGTTCATAACAAAGTGCAGCCAAAAAGTTGCAAGTTTTTGCTACTTCGATGCTCGTGAGACCAAACAGTGCTTCCTTTACTTGAATACCTTTGGCATAAGCTGCTTCAGCCTGAGGAAAACGCTTCTGAGCCGCATACACCTTGCCTAGACTGTCGAGCCCGAGTGCAAATCGAGCATCGTGGTGTCCGGCGGCGTCAGCGGCGGCAAGAAGTTGCGTCCAGAGAGACTCGGCAGTGACAAAATCGCCACGTGCCGCGGCCGCTTCAGCAGCATCTTTGTATTGATCCCAGCTTGTATTCACGAAGGTTAGGGGTTGGTTTTTTGGCGCGAGGTGTGCCCTCTGCTCTCATCAATAGTAGCTTTGCGGGTAGCCGAAACCGCCCAATCTTTGATGTCTAGATTGGATACGTGTCCCAGCGGCAGCGTGCTAAATTGAATCACGCAAAAGGTCCACAAACTGGATATGCCCATGAAACCCGCAACTAACGCACTAATTATTAGCTTTATACTATTGTCTGGATTAAGTAATAGTGTAGGAGCCGAAGAACCGTCCGAAACGCCGAAAACACCAGCAGCAGAGGAATCGACGGTAAAACTTCCAGTCTTTCTCGAGACGTTGAAAAATGCCAAGCAGATTGAAGATTCCAGGCTGCCGATTAACGCTCCTAAGAGCGAATTGCGTAAAGCTTTTGAGCAGGCCGTAAAAGCAGGCCCTGGAGTGAAAACGGACGTAATTTGGATGACGCATAATGCTAGCCCGGCTGGGCGACTTTACGCCGTGTCATTGCTCAAAAAGCTCGATCCGCCAACAGCCAAGAGCACTTTGGAAGAATTCAAGCAAGATAAGGACAACGTGTCATACAAGCACGGCGGCGAAATAGTGCATTACAGCGTAGGCGAAATCGCAATTGACCAGCTGAGCGCTCACCCAATCATAGTTATCGATCTTCCATAGGTTGTATTGCACGAAGCAAAAAGTCTGAAAGGTTTGTCTGGCTTACGGTTTAGATACTGGCAAGCACTTCTGGTATCTTCTTGAAAATCCGTCAGCGCAAGTAGTTTTAGATTGTAATTTAAACCGATATCGGTTTAAATCCGAAACTGAAATGGGAAAATCCCCACCCTCGCGCTGGCGGGCGGGGAGCTGAGTTTGGGTCGTTTTTGTCGACACCTGTCAGTCCGAAAGGTACATAGGATCTAGCTTTTGCCCAGTTTGAAATTGAACTTAAACTGCCAAAAGTGCGCACTGGTTTGGTCTTTGATTAGAAAACTGGTACTTGGAAAATACACTGGCTCTGGTATCTTCTTGACAAGGGCGAATATTATTGACAGGACCTCAGCATGTCATTGACTAATGGAAGCGGCCGATTCGGCTTGCATATGGGCGCGCTACAAAAATTGACCGGTTGGGCTCAGCGAAAACCGTCGTCTAGAAACAGTCATGGGTTAAACAGAGCCCGTTACTTTGTTCTTGCCGGAGATACCTTGGAAAAAATCGCTGAGAAAAGTCTTGGCGACGCCAGATTTGTTGGTTTGCTTGTCACCATCAATCGGCCAATGGTCAAAATGATGGGAGATGGGAGCTCGCGCGTTCCCTACATTCAGCCGGGAATGTCGATTTACCTACCGACTCAAGAAGAGCTAGACGTTTACCGCGCTAATTTCATGTCTCGCGGAATGACTCTGAGAGATGACTTTGAAAGAAGTGATTTCGATGCAGTCAAGCTGCCAAAGGGGATCTTCGCTGAATCAGCCACTGCATTCGATGATGAAGCACCGGCTCCAAGAATTCTTTTTGATGCGGAGGAAATTACAAAGGCTGCTGCCGAAGAAATTCTTGCGTACGGGCAACAGGAAGTAGAAGAGAAGGAAAAGGACACTACCATCTTCGAACCTGAAGAACTCCTAGGCTCAATCGGTGCTGTTGTTCAGTTGTCTGATTGCTGTCGGGTTCTTATCAATGAGTCTACAACCAATGAAGATGAGTTCCACATTAAGCTGGAAGCATTGATCATGAACTCGTGGATAACAATTGCAGCGTATTATTCGCAAAATAATCGCATCGCGCGTGTAATGTATCGCACCGACGGCCGACGCAAGCA
Organism: Cyanobacteria bacterium DS2.3.42; assembly: GCA_013823055.1. GTDB lineage: Bacteria > Cyanobacteriota > Vampirovibrionia > Obscuribacterales > Obscuribacteraceae > QKMZ01. The sequence goes on along the minus strand of PNLN01000060.1, from coordinate 12,298 downwards.
AATTGACATGCAATTGCCACCATCAGTTGTGAAAGAAATGGCCGAGGAAGATTTCATGCACAACTGGGAAAGGCATTATCGTGGATATATGATGCAACAACAATCCAGTATCTGGCTTGAGTTTCCCGCGCGAACTATCTAATTTTGTTTTTCAAGTATCTCTTTCGTGACTGGGGTCCGCTTCTAGGCGGACTGATCATGATGAGCGCAGTTTATCTTTTGATCAGTCAGTTCGTCTATGTCCATCAAGCACATAGCAGCAGATCGTGGAAGCCAGTCGACGCGCGGGTTGTGACTTTTAAATCCGCAATAGCCAATGGTGCTAAATACGACGCGATTGATGAGTTGCTGACAAAAATTTTTCTGCCCGAGTATTTCGGCCGTCCTCACATTGCATTTGAATTCACTGTAGGTGGTACCACATATGCAGGCGTTAATTACACCTGGACGATTGATCCATTAGGGCCAAAAGATGAAGATGTCCAACGCGAGCACCCGCCTGGCTCAACTATTACAGCCTATTACGACCCCGTAAATCCTCGAGATAATGTCATCATAACTGGCTTTGGCCCTCACTTTTATATCGTTGTCATTGGTGCTGTCGTGGTGTTTTGCATTGGAATGTATATTATTCAGAAACCAAGAGAACTGATATAAGTAACAGGCAAAAAGGAATATTCACATGCAAAAAATTCTTGGGCTGTCCCGCCATCTAACGGTTTTGGTAGCTTACTGCGCAACTACACTGTTCGCACTTCCGTCTTTCAGTGCAAACTCACCAACTGAAACGTGGACGGTTGGAAGGGGCGAAGCAAATGGTAAACCGATTTTTGTGCGAATCAATATGGCGTTGAAACCTAACGATCCCAAATATCCTTTCCGTGCAGTCTATGCCATGAGTTTTTTGCATCCCACAAACGATGGACGTCCGGAAAAGGCGGAGACCGCAAAGGCGAATGAGATAGAAGACCAGCTGAATTCGCTGATTGCTCAAAAAGGAACCGGGAAATTCGTGGCTGTGCAAACCCACGACGGAATTCGCAAATTTCTTTTTTATGTCGAAGATGAGAAGAGCGCCCATGATGCAGAAGCTGCATTGAAAGTTCCGAAAGACTACAAAGTTGATTTGAATATCACCAAAGACCCAACCTGGATGGTTTATGGCAAGATCCGCAGCGAGCACGAGAGAGTGCGCACCAGCAAGTAAAAAGTAGCCCTCAACCAAATGTTTTCTAGACCGAGTATTCGACCGCTTCTTCGCGAACAAAAGATGGGGTAGAGTCGTCGCCAAGATTGAGGAAACGTCCGGATATTGCTGGGACTTTCTCACCTGTCAAAATAATTCCGCGAAGGTTCAACGGATCAACAGATGAGACCTCGATTGATTTCAACACATCTGTAGATTGCTCGCGGTTGGCCCGAAGTGATTCCAGGGCTGCCGGAAGCGCATACTGTTCGCCCGAGAAACCAGCCACAAAGCGTCCTCCGCGTAATTCTCCGCGCGCTTCTTTGCGACGAAGAATTGGCAGCATCTCCCGCCAGGTTGGTACCGTTGTCTCTCGAGTAAGAAGGTCTTTGAAGAGAACGCCGTATCGATTGAGCAGCATCATGCAAGCACTTTCGATTTCACCAACGTCGCCTTCCGGAGTCAACTCACCGAGGACAGACCAGCGGCCAGTTGCGTTTCTAGGACGTGAATCTTTTGCACTGCCTTGTCCGCTACGGCGTTTTGGATCGATGAGCGAGCGTAAATTATCAAAACCATCGGCGGTGGCGAGCCCTGCGGCCACCAATTCCCAAAGTGCAGATTCAACTTCTGATTTCAATAAGCCAGTAAAGCGAGCAAGGTCACTGAAGAACAAGGCACCGCGCTCGTTTATGTGTTTGAATACCAGACGCGCATTACTTGTCAGACAATATTGATCAATATTGTTTGAGGAACGTTTGCAATAAGTAATCCAATCACATTCCTGCCGAATGAAAAAAGTCATCGGTGAAACACTGCTCGGAACAACGCGCCGGCTGCTGGATTCTTTGATGACAAATCCAGAATCAGAAAGGAGCGTAAGCGATTCCACCTTGGTGGCATTCACCTGGTTGGTGATTGGTTGATTTACAGCAGTGCCAGACAACTCGTTTTTAGGAGTTTCTTTTTGAGTTAAAGGTTGTACTTTCGAGTTGTCGGTTGCAATCGAACGAGCGATTGGCATGCCGTAGCGAGGGCGCTTGAAGGAGAATTTCTTTGGCTGCGGTTCAACCGGCATTATTGTTGCTGGATGCGGGGAAATCCTTCCCCAGCCAATTGCGCCGGTCATGCATAGTTGGTCGAGATCTTCTGAAGAGTACTTTCTTACACGTTTGGACAGAATTTGCGATTCCCAGGCATTGGCGGGCAGCTCGAACCCCTGTAACTGATTGAGAATCTGTTGCAGTCCCCGGATACCTACCAGTTGAGTTCCGGGAGCCACATGTTGCCATCGAGCCAGGAAAAGCATAAATTCTTCGCGAGAAACAGGTTTTATTTGGCGTCGTAATCCATCCACAGTGAGGCGGTGAATACGCGCCAGCAAGCGACGGTCGCACCATTCTTCTTCTAAACCCGTAAATTTTCCGCGCAGAATTGAACCTTGAGATTCAACTCTTAGCAGCGACAGGTCAATATCGAATTGCGGCAGTGCAAGAAGTTCTGCAATTGCAGAAGCTTTGATCGGACCGAGATAACACATCCAGCCTCTGATCACGTAATCGAGAGCTTCCTCTCTTGTGAGCGGCTTCTGCTCAATGTCGGGAAGATGATCTTCGAAATTGGCTTCTGGAAAGATCGCCAAAAAAGCAGCCTTTCTTTCAGTGGCGACCCAGTAGTCGTTGCCCGCAAAAGTTGCCACGCCCGCTCTTTTTTGTATCAACAACTCGCGAAAGTGAATGCTCCAGTTAATCATTCCGCTGTCTCGAATCGTCAATGAAAGGTGCGGTGGTGCAGCAATTACTGTGTATAGGAAATCGTGCAGGTCATCCGGGTTTCTTACATCTGTCCACGCTTCCATCTGGACTTGGCTGATCGCGTATTCGTCCAGGCGTCCAGCTGTCGAGGCAATTGAATCAGGCAGCACACGGCGAAGTTCGACGGCACGTGCTCGTCTTTCTTCCAGCGGTGCATCGTCCAAGTATGCATATGGATTGGCATTCAAAATCTCATGCGAAAATACCGATGGCGCCGGAGTATCAATTGCATGAGTTGCGATACTGCCGTTTTTCAAATTGGTGAGAAGCTCCAAGAAACCTTCCAGATCCAGCGCTTCTGTCAATGCGTCTTTCATCGTTTCCTTGACCAGGGGGTGATCCGGAATTTCGATTTCACCGGCAATATTGTCCTGGCAAGCTGCAGCTTGCGGAAAGACAGCGGTGAGAAGATCCTCCGCGCGCATCCGTTGAATCTGCGGGGGTACTTTCTTGCCGCCTTGGAAGCGCAACAGGGCTAGCGATCGATTAGCCGCCCAGCGAAAACGCGTAGTAAAAAGTGGTGATTGGAGAATGGCCTGCTCAAGCACATTGACCACAGTCTCCACGCTCAAAAACTGGAAGACATCTTCTAAAGGAAAACTATGGCGTTCCGAAAGAGAAATATTGATGCCATTTTCTGTGGCTTGCGCTTGCAGCTCTAAATCGAAGTTGCGGCAGAACTTCTTGGTCAGAGCCATTCCCCAGGCTTTATTGATGCGGCTGCCGAATGGAGAGTGGATGACTAATTGCATGCCGCCTGCTTCATCGAAGAAACGCTCGGCTACTATCATCTTCTTCGATGGAATCGCACCAAGCAGTGCCTGTCCTTCCAGTACATAGGAAACTGCTTGAGCAGCCGCGTCCTTGCTTAAGCCACATTTGTCGATCAGCAATTTCTGAGCGCGATGAGGTCCGCTTAAAAATTCCTCTTCGTCGATTTCATCTTCTGACGGTAAAGTCAGTGCAAGTCTGCTTATTTCTTCGCGCAGAAATGAAAGATGATCAGAAAGCTCTTTGGTTCGTCCAGGAGCTTCTCCACGCCAGAAGGGCACGGTGGGCGGGGCTCCATTGGCATCCACTACCCAGACTCGACCGGCTTTGCCTTCGATTTTGGTGATCATCCAGGATGTTGTGCCGAGTAGCATCACATCGCCGGCTGAACTTTCCACAGCAAAATCTTCATCGAGTGTGCCGACCATTAATGCATCTGGTTCCGTGAGCACGGTAAACATGGCTGTCTCAGGTATGGCACCGGCATTGGTGACTGAGGCAAGCAGGGTTCCACGTCTGGCCTTAACCAGTCCGTTAACACGGTCACGAATTAGGAATGCTCCGTATCGTGCTCGAACGTCGGACAAACCGGTAGCCAGCATTTCGACGACTCCGTCGAATTCAGTGCGTTCAAGGTCACGGTACGGGTATGCACTTTTCACCAGGTCGAACAAGTCGTCCTCACGCCAGTCGCGTGTCGCGCAAGCGGCAATGATTTGCTGGCAAAGTACATCGAGGGACTCTTTGGGGACAATCAATCGATCCAGGTCGCCTTCGTTTATCGCTTTGATGAGAGACGCACATTCAAGCAGGTCATCCCTAGTAGTGGCGAACAATCGTCCTTTTGGAATCGCTCCGCGCCAGTGACCGGCTCTACCAATACGCTGAAGTGCCACTGCTATATTGCGCGGTGAACTGATCTGACAGACGAGATCGATGGCGCCAACATCTATACCGAGTTCAAGTGAAGCAGTGGCGACCAGTGCCTTTAACTCACCGGCTTTGAGGCGCCTTTCTGCTTCCAGTCTAAGCTCCCTGGACAAACTTCCGTGATGTGCCAGAACCAGGCTGCCATCTGTTTCTTCGCCAGTTTGCTCAGCAAGCATTATGCCAAGCTTGTGCGCTACGCGCTCCGCCATTTTTCGAGTATTGACAAAGATAAGCGTGGATGTGTGTTCCGTAATTAGTTTTAACAACCTGGCATAAATCTCGTCCCACATTTCATTGCTTGCAACTGCGCCAAGTGGCATATTCGGTACTTCCACAGCGATGTCGAGTTGTCGTCTGTGTCCAACATCAACTATGTGCGGGAGCGGGCGTCCATTGCCGGCGAGAAATTGTGCGGTTATTTCAATCGGCTTTTGTGTTGCTGAAAGACCGATCCGATTGGGTGGGCGCCAGGTGAGTGATTGCAACCGCTCCAGTGAAAGTGACAGGTGCACTCCTCTTTTGTCATCAGCGAGTGCATGGATTTCATCTACTATTACGGTTTGGACTTCGCGCAAAATCGCACGGCTCTTTTCTGCAGTCACCATGATGTATAGAGATTCAGGCGTAGTGACAAGAATGTGCGGAGGGCGCTTAAGCATGGTGCGGCGTTCAATTGCAAGTGTGTCGCCAGTGCGCACCATCGTGCGAATTTCCGGCATCAGCAAATTGTTTTCCATGGCTAGATCAAAAATTTCTTTGAGCGGCACCTGCAAGTTTTTTTCGACGTCGTTGCTCAAGGCTTTGAGAGGTGAGATGTAAACGACTTCGGTATGATTCGACAATTGACCGGAAAGCGCTTTGCGAACAAGTTTGTCGATACATACTAAAAAAGCTGCCAGAGTTTTTCCGGACCCTGTCGGCGCTGCAATTAATGTTGTCTCTCCGGCAAGGATTTTGGGCCAGCCGGCAATCTGCGGTTCTGTTGGTGTGCCAAAGCGCGAGACAAACCATTGAGCCACCAGAGGGTGTGCCCAATCGAGCGCCTCACAATGAGGCAGTGGAGACTTCACTGTCGAAACATCCATAGCTCACCATTGTATTTGTTGTAAGGAGTTCTGGCTACACAAGCCGCTGTACGAGCCACTTACAAAAGCGACTCAAGAAAAAATACTCTTCTGAAATAATTCAATTGTGGCACCGTACATACATACGGTAGCAGAACTTTTCTAAATTGCAATGGATTTCTCTCAAGCTAGGTCCGGGTTCGGGACACAGCGGGTAAAAGGAAATAGAATATTGCCGAAGGCTGACCGGCTTTCAGCTGGGATTTGTGCTGGTGGGAGTTGTCGCCCAATGAGTCAGGAATTCGATAAAGCAAGGCAGCAAGCGGAGAAATGCTTGGCGCAAGGAGATTTTGCGCAGGCCGAAGCTTTCTTTCGACAAGCAGCACAAATTGCCGAAACCGCTTTTCCAGCCAAAGATCAGCGGCGCTGCCAGATGCTTTCGAAGCTGGGTGAAAGTTTGTCTAACCAACATAAATTTGCCGAAGCTCAGCAGGTCCTGGAGCAAGTAATTTCGCTCAAAACCGAGCAGTTTGGTCCCGGTAACTTGGAAGTTGCTCAGGCTCTCAACGACCTGGCAGGTCTCTTTTACGAGCAAAACCGCTATCGAGAAGCGGTCCCCCTGTGTACAAAAATACTTACGATTTACGAGCGTATTTTGGGCAAAGATCACCTGGATGTGGCTACCATAGCTGTTAATCTAGCGATGCTCTATCACACACAAAATCAATATGATGAAGCAGAGCCCTTGTATAAGCGGGCTTTGGATGTTCGTACCATGAAGCTGAATGCCGAACACCCTGACGTAATCAACGTTCTTGAAAACTATGCCACGCTTCTGCTGGCCATGGGACGGCTGGAAGAGGCCGAATATCTAAAAACATGCGTGATGGGTCGCGTTTCTGGACGAATGCGCTCTACAATGCACGATATACCTGCTTTTAAGCGTTCCCCCTAATTTTTTCAGGGTCGCCGTAATACTCATATCTGATGGCCCATAGCCACAGACGGAAAAACCAATCAACCATTCCGGAGCACTGATGAAGCACATTGCAACTTGCCTGGCATTTTCACTTCTTTGTGGGTTTGCGCTACCCGAGACGATTGCCATGGCAGCCTCCAAGGTTCCAGCCGCCCAACCGTCCGTCAATATTCCAGTCTCCAGTTGGGTTGACCCCGATGTCACCCCAAGAGCAGTCATGCTGTGCATTCATGGACTGGGATTGCATAAGGGAAATTATGAGGGCTTTGGTAAGCGTCTGGCCAGGGAAGGCATTATTACTTATGCGATGGACGTGCGTGGATTCGGCGAATGGCAGAAGACCAAGCAATACCAGAAAGTCGATCTGAAAAGTTCGCTTAACGACCTTAAGTCAATTCTTAGTGCTATTAAGACTAAATATCCAGAGCTGCCGATTATTCTTACTGGTGAATCGATGGGCGGCGCATTTGCCTTGCACGGCGCGGCAATGAACCAGGATAAAGTTGCTGCTTTAATTTGTTCGGTGCCATCGGGCGACCGCTATCGCGGGTCAGACGATGAATTGCACATCGGACTGAACGCAATCTTTCGTGGTTTTGACGCCAACATAAATGTAGGCAAAATGGTGGTCAAACGTGCGACAACAGACGAAAAGCTGAGAGCACAGTGGAAAAACGATCCGCTTGCACGGATGGAATTTTCTCCTAATGAACTTATGCAATTTCAGAGTTTCATGAAACAGAACGAAGAGATGGCTCATTTAGTGCAAAAGTCTCCTGTCCTTTTCGTACAAGGTGGCAAGGACAATTTGGTTTTACCGGCCGGTACGTTTGCGCTCAAAAAAGCTCTTGGTACGCCTAATAGCCAGTTTGTTCTGAGCGGCAGTTCGGAGCACTTGCTCTTCGAAAGCGATCAGTTCAACGACAAAATCATGAGTTATGTTCTTGGCTGGATTGAGAAGAACGTAACAGCGCTCCCCGATTCCGTCCTGGCTATGAATGCTCCCAACACAGTGGCATCCGTTCACGATAATCCACAAGCACCAGATATTCAGATTGCCTCGAACAAACCAAAGGAGAAGCCTTTGGTGACGCCACAACCTATGATTGCCATGGCAAAACCTAGTGAAACGACAGGTGAAACTATTAACGGCAACGGCATCGCTTATTGGATTGAATTGTTGCGCGGCGGCAAGAAGTTTCGCTGCAACAGCAGAACAGCATTTAAATCCGGCGATCAAATTCGATTTCACGTCATTCCTGAAGTCGATGGTTATGCATACGTAGTTCTCAAGGAAGGCTCCAGCGGCAGCAAGGCTGTTTTGTATCCGCCTCAAGAAAAAGCTAATACCATTTTGAGAGCGGAAACCGACTATCCTCTTCCATATGAAGGATGGCTGGCATTCGACAATAACCCCGGAATTGAAAAACTCAGTCTTGTATTTTCCCGCCAAAAGGTTGATACGACACACTTCAATAACGATCGCATCGAAGTCGCTTACATCGGTGAAACGGGCTCAAAAGATATCGTGCCGACAAGAATGAAGCTCTCCTTCGATTCTGACGCTCCGAATATCATCTCAGCCGATATTGCAGAAACTACGGCAATTGCGCACACATCCAAAGGCAATGTCACCCGTCTGGTCAGCGCCGACACCGGTGTTCTGGCCGTGGACATCGCGCTTGCGCATCAATAGTCTCAACTCCTTTCGAACATATAAGAGGAACAAATAAATGACCGCCTTGTACAAAAATGCGAAAGCAAAAAAGGCAAGCAGGAGAGTTTCTATTGTGTCTTTGATGGCACTGGCTTCATTTGCGTTCTCCTTTCCCATTGCGGCGCTCTCAGCAGATACGTCAGCCACTCCGGTTCCTGAGGGACCGGGACAAGGCATTCAGTTTACTCAGATGCAAGACATCAATCCCAACGCTTCGACCAATCGACCGGTAAAGCAAAAATGGGCAGTTGTCGTCGGCATTGGAAGTTTCGCTGAAAAACGTCTGGCTGGCGATGATTTAGTGGCAGACAAAGCCGCACACAATTTCTACAAGTATCTTGTCGATCCCAATGGCGGTCGTTTCGATAAAGAGCATGTGCGCCTCTTAGTTAACACCAGCGCTACACGAGCCAATGTACTGAACACCCTGGGTGATAAGTGGTTGGGTCAACTAGCTGGACCTGACGACCTCGTTGTCGTGTTTCTGGCAACGGAAGCGTTTCCAATGATTGAGGGCGGCACCTATCTTGCCGCTTATGACGCGGCTCTCACTAATGTTTACGGTACGTGTTTTTCGATGCAGGACTTGATGAGCACGCTCAAAAAAAATGTGAAAACCGACAGAGTTGTACTTGTCCTTGAGTCAAAATATTCTGGAGCTGCCAGTCTGGAATCGGGAGCAAAAGCGCTTTTCCACGGCTTTAACATCGACCTGGAAAAGGTGGTAATGGGCAAAGGAAATATCATTTTGTCATCTAGCCGCCCGAATGAGGAAACTTATGGCGATGATTTTTCCTCGAGCTTGATCGAATGTTTGAAGGCGCAGGGCGGAATGGTGCCGCTTAGCGTTGCTTTCGCCAAAGCAAAAGAAATGACAGAGTTTAAAACTTCGCACTACAGTAAAGGCGGAAAAAAACAATCTCCTGTACTTAAATCAAACTGGACCGGCAATGACTTGATCATTGGCGTGCCTCCCTCTGAGCAGGTTTCCGGTATTCCAACCGGAGTCAATGCTTTTCTCTCGGCAGAAGCTCACTACATAAGGGCCAACACCTTTGTAGTTAATAACAAGATGGACGAGGCCATTGCTGAGTATAAGGAAGCGCTCAAGATCGATCCTGCGTACGCAGATGTGCTCAGTGACTACGGAACTGTGCTCGGTTACAGAGGAAACTGGCAAGAAGCGGCCGAAATGTTCAAGCGAGCCTGTGATGCAAAACCGAATGACTCGCTCTTTGCTTACAATTACGCGCGCGCATTGCGCAAACTCAATAAACCTGAAGAGTACCTGAATCAGTTGAGCATTGCTTACCAGCTCAACCCCCGCGACAAAGATGTGCTCATGTCTTTGTCGGAGGCAGCCTCGAAGATGGGCGATACTTCGGGATCTGTGCGCTATTTACAAGAGGCCTTGAAGCTGTATCCCGAAAACGCCGAACTGCATAATTCGATTAGCGTTGCGCTTTTCCGCGCCAATGCTCTTCCGCAGGCTATTGAACACGCCAAACAAGCCGTGTCACTCAATCCAAAGCTGACTTCTGCGCGCATCAATCTGGGCTCCACGCTACTGAGCGACGGAGATTTGAAGGGGGCAGCCGCTGCCTATCGCGAGGCAGCTAACATCGCTCCATCCGATCCGGAAGCACATTTTGGTCTGAGTCGAGCCCTGGAAAAACTGGGTGATAAGCCAGGGGCTAAAACTGAGTTATCTAAGTTTATCGACTCAGCTTCGCAAACTGACTCCCGCCTTCCGGCGGCAAAACGTCGGCTGTCCGAGCTTTCTCAGTGAATTTTTTCTCAACCTGACAGCTTTTGGTGTTACTCGCCGCCGTTCTCTGGGCTAAACAAACAAGTGAGCCTTCAATATCAGCCCTTTGCGGGCAGCCGCCAGGAGAGAATTGACTCTCTTGCGGTCACGGCTTACCTGCTGCAAATTTGCCCGTTTAAGGAGAGTGGATAGTGAAGTGGTGTCCAAACTGTCAGGCATCCCATCCAACCCAGAGTGCTACATGTCCCAGGGACGGTGCATTCCTTTTAGATGTCGACCCTACTAAGGTTGAAGAAGCGCTACCTGAAATCAATACGACGGTAGGTAATGGATATGAGCTGGTTGCCGGACCGATAAAAGGCAGCAAGAACGCCATCTATAAAGCTCGACACAAACTCTTCGATCGCACCGTAGTCTTGAAGATTCTTTTGCCTAATTTGAAAACTTTGGCTGACTATGTTGAAAGGTTCAATTTTGAGTCGAAGATTCTCAGCAAGATTACCCATAAAGGCGTAGCAAACATTTATGATGTCGGCCTTTTGCCCGGTAATTCTCCCTTTCTGGTGGGCGAATACTGTGAAGGTTCGTCGCTGGACGCCCTATTGCGCCGAGATGAAATAGAGACAGCTGAAATTATTTCCGCGATCGGACAGGTATGCGACGCGCTCGATGCTGTTCACCAAGCAGACTACGTGCACTTGGGTTTGAAGCCAAATCATATAATGGTAAATTTTCCAGCCAAGAACGAGGTGGAAGTAAAGCTAATTGATTTCTACGAAGCAGAGCGGTCGGGTGAACATGCGCAGAACACGCACGACACACCAGGGCTGTTTCGCAAATGTGGATTTCCGAGTCCCGAGTTGCTTCAGGGCAAACGGGTCGATGCACGCTCAGACATTTATTCGCTCGGTTGCGTCTTGTTCAAGGCATTAACTGGACATGCGCCATTTTCGGCCACAGACGCGAAACAACTGGGCTTGAAGCATCTGGAAGAAAAGCCAAAATCGCTACATCAAGTAACTACGCAAAGAGATTTTCCAGCAGTGTTGAACAACTGTGTTATGACGGCTTTGGAAAAAGAACCAGAAAACAGATTTCAAAACGTGCTTGAGATGAAGCGCGAATTACTGATGATCGCTCCCAGTCTGCTCTAATTGCAGCTGAGCGTCCAAATGTTTTTTTTGTAATTACTCTTCGTCGTCAAATTTGATCGAAACCGCCACCATCTCACCATGTTCGGAGGGAATGGTTGTTATACGGATGTCGAGTTCTGCGCCTGTGTCAGTCCACTTCAGGCGTCGATCTTGCGGCTTTTTAGTCTCTTCTACAGACAAGCCGGCAATTGATTTATAGCAACGGATCAATTCACCGTGAATATGTTTTTCTAATTTTGTTGCTTCAATCAGGGCTCCGTCATACCAGTAACGCAACTCCAGTTCGGTAGCTTGCGGCTCGATGTGTACGTCCGAGAAGCCATTATCCGCAGCTTTGTTGATGATATCTCGTGCCAGTGAAAGGAGGTTTGGATCAAGTGGAGGTGGTTCCGGTGTTCCAGCAGGAGTCGCTTGTGCTGGAGGTTGGACGGGAGTTGGAACCGCTGGTGGTGCAACAGGAGCAGGCGGCGCTTGTGGTACAGGTGGGACCTGAGGGACTTGTGGTTGCATTGCTGCTGGTGCAACAGGCTGCGGCGGGACCGCGGGAGATGGGAGAGCTGGATTGGTGCCTGATTGTTGAGCTGCGCGCACACCGGGGATTTGATTAGGATTAATGCGCGGCATCGGCATTGCGGCACCGGGAGCAGGCGTCGCCGGCATCACAGGTGGTGCAGTTGCTGCAGCCGGTGCTTGCGGCACTGCTTGAGGTGGTATTGATGGTGGCGCTTGCAATACCGGCTGAATTGGTGGCGCAGGAGGTGGTTGTGGCGGCGCTGTTTGCGAAAGCGGCGCTACTAACGCTGGCTGAGACGGAACCTGTGGAGTTGGTTGCACTGGCGCCGGTTGAGTAGGTGCTTGTGGAGTTGGTTGCACTGGCGCCGGTTGAGTAGGTGCTTGTGGAGTTGGTTGCACTGG
>PNLN01000253.1 GCA_013823055.1 Cyanobacteria bacterium DS2.3.42 | reverse complement strand
TTGCAAACTAACTCAGGCAAATCATCGTCACATGCCTGGGGTTTATCCTATATAAAATCGTTTTGCTCAGCCGCACAATAAACTGGCTCATCAAACATCAAGCCATTCACACGTTCGGTTTTCTCTGGTCCGCCTGCTGCGATCGGGGTTGGCTTTCGCTTTTCGGAGAACGAAACATGAACAAGTCTTTTCTTACTCTGTCGATCCTTTCTGCCGCTGGTTTTACGTTGCAATTGTTCGCTCAACCTGTTATGGCTCAGAGCAATACAGCAATTAAAGACGGACATTTGCCACAGGTTCAATGGTACAGAAGCCGTGTACAAGCCAGAGTTGAAGACCGAACTCCCATAATCAAGTATGATACTCCCGCACCGAAAGAACCTATTTACATAATTCCCACAACGTTGCCGCAGGCTAATGCGGCACCGACAGTGGTGCTTCCAGGACCTGGGCAGGGTGGTGGTGCAGGCGGTGGCGTCAATGTCCCGCCCGGATACGCAGCAATCGATCCGAACAACCCCGCGCCTGCCAGGTTTGGAAGTAATATTCCCGCACACGGAATGGCTCCAGCCAATGCTTTGCCAAACGGCAACACAACAAACAGACTGGCGGGCAGAATGTGGGGGGCGCCCAAGGGTAACGCTGGTTCTCCAGGTGCAGTAGCTATTCCTGCAAGAGCTCTGCCCGCTGGTGACGTAGTTGCCAAAACTGCAGTGTACAATCCGCCTCAGTCTAATGGAGTCGGCTCTGGCAGCGCTTCTTCTGTTGTGAAGACTTCAACGCATGCGGAGTTGGCACCGCGCGGCGCACTACTGAAAAAGTAGCCGAAAAAAGTAGATCTCGCGGTTTTGCACTATCCTTGAACTTTAGATTGCGTGCTCTCGACCGCGTTTTTCTTCGCGCTTAGTTTGACTACTACAACTGCAAGAATAAGAGAAACCACAAGAAGAATACTGCTGGTCAGAATCGCTGCCGGTATTCCAAAGGCAAGCAGGCTGTCGGTTCTCATCGGCTCGATGATTAGCCGTCCGATTGAATATCCTGCAAAGTATAGACAGGCGAGTAAGCCGGGGTATTTCCTTACGCGTTCTGCCAAACCGAAATACAGAACAAAGAAAAGCAGAAGATCGTATACAGATTCATAGAGAAAGGTCGGTTGGAAATACATTTGATCGCTGAATTGCAAGGGGCGACTTTCCTGGGGGATCAGCAGTTTTAGTGGAAAGTCGTTGCCGACTGGTTTTCCAAATGCTTCTGAATTGAAAAAGTTTCCCCAACGACCAATTGCTTGCGACAGAGGCATTGCAGCAAGACTCACATCTGCGGTCTTTAGAAAGGGAAGTTTTTTCCACTTGCAGTATAGAAAACCAGCCAGTGGTCCGCCAATCAGTCCGCCGTGGATGGAGAGACCTCCGGTCCAAATCATCAATGCCTGCAAAGGTTCGGACAAGAAGCGCGGGAAGTTCAACAAAACATAGTAAAGCCGCGCCCCGACGACACCCCCACCAAAACCGCAAAAAGCGGTATTCAGCAGTTCTTCAGTGTCGAGACCCCATTTTTTTCCAAGGCGCATTGCCAACGCCGAACCGACGAAAAATGCCAGCACGAACATGAGTCCGTACCAGCGGACGGTGATGGGCCCGATCTGGAATAGAATTGCCCCAGGAGACTCAAATGTCAAACAGGCGCTGCCTTTCTAGCCGCTAGGCTCAATATGGAGCTTGGTCATTGGGCACTTTGCCGCCGTAGACGTCTTTCGGCGCTTTGCCGACACTTCTGTCTTGGTTAGCAGGCAACTTCGAATCATGTACTTCGTCGTGCGGGTCGTCACCATGCGGATCCGGACCGTGCGGGTCGGCGCCGCCGTATTTCTGAGCAACGACGTACTGTCCCTGAATCTTGCACTTAGTTAGTGGGTTGAGAGAAGCGCTTTTCACATCGCATGCTGGTGCGTGAGTGATTGCAACGGACAAAAGAATATCCAGCATAGTCAACCTCCGGCAGTTTAGAGAAGCATGTGGCCGTTGACATCCTCGAAAAGTATACATGAAAGGGATAGTCTGGGCGCACTTTTCGTTAAAACTAGAGCAATGCGGCAACATTGCCTTTCGGCGGCTTTAGAATAACCTCTTGCACCTGCTTTTGGAAGAACCATGGCAAAAACAAAAACGCGCTGGATTTGCCAGCAGTGTGGATTTCAGGCTAACGGATTTTTGGGACGCTGCACAGAGTGCGGCTCCTGGGGATCGCTGGTGGAAGAATTGGTTGGTGAAGCGGCCGGCGCTGCGGCGCAGACAGTTTTAAGTCGTTCACATGCCAGTCTTTCCGGCAAGTTAGGCCGGAGCGCTCACCCGGAAAATGAGAGAGCGTCTGCTCTTCCGCTTTCGGAGATCGTAGCTTCGGACAGCCAGCGCATGTCCACGGGTCTTGCCGGCGTCGACGAAGTCCTCGGTGGCGGCTTGGTGCCGGGCAGCGTTGTGCTGCTTGCTGGGGACCCTGGAATCGGCAAGTCGACCCTGCTTTTGCAGGTGGCCAGGCACCTGAGTCAGACCGGAACCCTTTTGTATGTTGCCGGAGAAGAGTCGGCGCATCAGGTAAGTCTGAGAGCCGACCGGTTGGGAGTCTCGTCTGACAATATCCTTGTGGATGCAGAGCAAAACGTCATTTCGATTGCGCAAACAATGATGACCGGCGGCACAAGGGTGACTATTGTGGACAGTATTCAGTCTGTCTTTCATCCTGATGTGGAAAGCGCGCCCGGGTCGGTGAGCCAGGTGCGTGAGTCTGCGCAGGCGTTGATTGCCACTGCAAAGGAGCACGGCATTGCCACTATTCTCGTAGGGCACGTCACCAAAGAGGGCGCCATTGCCGGTCCTAGGGTTTTGGAACATATGGTGGACGTGGTCCTCCACTTTGAGGGCGACCGCGCCCGAGAGCTTAGAATTTTGCGTGGGGTCAAGAACCGTTTTGGTGCAACCCACGAGATAGCCGTTTTCTCTATGACCGACCAGGGTCTTCGAGAAGTGGACAACCCGAGTGCCTTATTCCTGGGCGATCGTCTCAATCATCTCGGCAAAAAACAGTCACCGCCAGGAACCGCAGTAATAGCCGGCGGCGAAGGACGACGCTCGCTTCTTTTGGAAGTGCAGTCTTTGGTTTCGAATACCGCCTTCTCGAACGCCCGCCGCGTAGCCAATGGATTTGACTACAACCGACTCCTGCAAATCATCGCTGTTCTGGAAAAGAAAGCCGGTCTGTTCCTCTCCCACTGCGATGTCTACGTAAATGTTGTCGGCGGCATGGAGTTTACCGATCCCTCGGGTGACCTCGGGATTGCCGTCGCCATCGCCACATCTCTACTCGATCGCTCAATCGATCCAGGTTTGCTTTTCTTGGGAGAGATAGGACTGACCGGCGAAGTGCGTCCCGTTAAGGGCGTTTTGCAACGCTTGAAAGAAGCACAGAAATTGGGGTTCAAACGCGCCGTCGTACCCAAGAGCAATTTGCCGCTGGATGGCAACCTCGATCCCATGGAGGTCGTCGGCGTTGATAGCTTGATGGACGCATTAGCGCTGGCGATTCCGGGCTTCGACACAGTTAAGAAACGCACCAGCTCAAGTGGCGCGGAATCCGGCAGGGGCGCGCCTGGGGAGAAAGGTGGATTTACAAAGAAGCATAGTGACGCCGGCAATTTGATGGGGTCTTCAAAAACCGGTTATGCTCAAGGTGAAAGGCGCGATTTAGAAGGCGCATTCCAGGATTAATTCGCCATATGCGAGAATCTAAGATTAAGTTCCAGAACGAAAAGGTTCAAAACGCTCTTTCTACACTTCCAGACTCTCCCGGTGTCTACCTATTTAGGGACGACGAAGGGACGATTATCTACATCGGAAAAGCGCTCAGTCTGAAGAGTCGCGTCAAATCTTATTGGATGGAAACGTCTGTACGCGAAAGACCGAAACTCGCGGTCTTGATGCCCAAAGTTGCCGACGTAAATATCATCGTCACCAATTCCGAAAAGGAAGCGCTGCTTCTGGAGGCCAATCTCGTTCGGCAGCACATGCCGCGATACAACGTCACTTTGAAGGATGATAAACGTTATCCGTGGTTGGCGATTACATATGATGTTGCGTTTCCGCGATTGATCATGGTGCGCGATCCGCAAAAGTATAAGAAGGAAAACCCCAAATCTCGCGTCTTTGGTCCGTATGTAGAAACGGGCATGATGTGGGAAACCATCAGAGTTTTGCGCAAAGTTTTCCCGATGCGCCAGCGCAAATCTCCATTGTTTAAAGACAGACCGTGCATGAACTATTACATCGGTTTGTGTTTGGGACCTTGCCAAAATTTGGTGGCAGAACCAGATTATTTGCAAATGGTTTCACAAGTGGAAATGTTTCTTGCCGGGCGTCAAACCGAGGTTGTATCCCAACTTAAGCGCGAAATGGACGCCGCTTCAGAAGAGATGGCCTACGAGAAAGCGGCCAAAATTCGCGATCGATTAAGGGCGCTTGAAACTGTAATTGAAAAACAACAAGTATTTTTTAAAGACAAAAAAGTCAATCAGGACATTATTGCCGAAGCGCATGCCAGCAAGCTTATAGCCATTTGCTTGATGCGCGTCAGAGAAGGAAAGTTGATTTCGTCGGAAACAGTTTGTCTGCCTCTCATGGATCGCACATCGTGGGATGAAGCGTATCAATCTTTTGTCGACCTCTATTACACGTCGGTTGAAGATATCGGAGTGCCGCAAGAGGTGCTGCTTCAGCATCAACTGGAAGACGAGGCGGCGCTCGCCGATGTGCTGCAAAGCAAGTCCAAGTATTCAGTTCGCGTTGGTATTCCGCAGCGCGGCGGCAAGGTCAAAATGATCGACATGGCCAAGAAGAATGCGGAGTTGGCGCTCGAGAAGGAATTAACTGAGAAACAAGAAGCAGATGCAAAAGTGGTTCGACTTCTATCTCACATGCAAGAAGAGTTGGGCACGTCCAAACCTCCTCGGCGCATCGAATGTTTCGACATTTCGAACATCCAGGGGACGGATAACGTAGCCAGTATGGTTGTTTTCGAGGATGGTCAGGCGAAAAAATCCGACTACCGCTTGTTTAAAATCCGCAGTGTAGAGGGCGTCGCCAACGACTTTGCTTCCATGAAGGAAGTGGTGGGGCGGCGTTATTCTCGGTTGCAGAAAGAGGAGAAACCTTTTCCTGACCTGATTATTATTGACGGCGGTAAGGGGCAATTGAATGCAGCTGTCGAGGCACTTACGGAACTGAACATAACCGACATCGACATCGTCGGGCTTGCTAAGAAGCAAGAAGAAGTTTATAAACCCGGCAATCCCTCTCCGCTTTTGATTTCCCGGCGCAGCGACGCCCTTCATGTACTGCAGCGGACCAGGGACGAAGCACATAGATTTGCCATTACCTACCATCGCAAACTCAGAGCGAAACGATCTCTAATGTCCGGTCTGGACGCCTTGCCGGGAGTGGGAGCATCGAGACGAAAGCTTCTGATTCAGCATTTTGGCACTTTCGAAAAGGTGAAAGAGGCGACCCTGGAGGATTTGAGGGCTGTGCCCGGCTTGCCTAAAAACGTAGCTGCATCGATTTTTGCTGCCTTGTCAGCCGGCAAAGAGGATAAGAAAATAAGCAACGGCGCGGTCGATACAGCAGCCGATACTGGTGCAGACGATGAGACAATAGGCGATATCGACGATGAGTCAGGTGCAGATTCCGAAGAAGAATCAGAAGACGGCTCAGGCGACGATTCAATGGAAATCTATGACGGCGACGATGAAACGGTTTTGAAAGTCGCCGAGTCAAATCAGAGTCAATCTAAAGATTGAGAGCGAGCGAGGTTGATATGTTTTCGTTTTTCATGAAGCGCAAGAAACAGGTAATGACGTTTATCATCATCATTATGATCTTCACCTTCGTTGCTTCGCTTGTGCCGCAAGTCATGTTCATGTTCTCATAAGCAATTGCCAGCCTTTTCGATTAGATGTCGCAAATAGAGGGCGCCGAGGATAGCGGCGACAAGTTCGTCGGTGCCGGGCGGACTGGGCCGGCGGCTTTTGTGGCGGTTTTATTAGTCTATTGCGCCGTTCTAACTTACGTAGTCTCGCCGTTTTTATTCCGCGGTCAGAGCTTGTACATCGCGGACTTTACTTACAATTTTGCTCCTGCTGCTAGTTTCATCGCGCAGGTCTTTCAGGCAGAACACGGCTTCACGCTGGAAAACCCGTTGTGGAATCCATATCTATTGTGTGGTGCGCCGCAAGTGGCGGTCGCCTGGCCGCTGTCCTATTTGCCCGGCTATGTTGCATGTTTTCTCGATAGCGCCAAAGCGCAAGGATTTCTGATCTTCTTCCATCTATTGGTAGCCGGAATCGGAGGCTATGTTTGGTTTTCCAAATACGATATAGCGAGTGAAACTGTCGGGACTGGCGCAGGCGGACAATCGGACGCAAACACTGGTGCAAACACCATCGGCGGAACCTTCACCGCTCTAGTTGCGGCCGTCACCGGCCCGGCTGCACTATTTGGTTTCATGTTTATGCTTTGTGGCTATATGCTCGGCTCGAGCATCAATTTGTCATTGCTTTTTTCTGTGTGCTGGACGCCTCTGGCATTGAATCTAATGGACCGAATGGCGTTGGCTCGCGGAGTCAGCCTACCACTTACAGGTGCTCTGGCGCTCATTCTCGCTCAACAATTCGGCGCTGGTCGGCCGGAAATGTTTCTCGGTGAAGGAATTTTGTATGCGGCATACGCATTGTTGAAGATTGCAGAAGTGGCACCGGATCAAAGCGCAAGAAAAGCAGCCGAGCTCTTTATGCTCGAGTTGATCGTTGCGCTGGGTCTATCTCTGGCGTACAACGCCGCCAATATTTTGCCCATGATCGAAGCGGTCAAAAGTTCTCCGCATCTGCCGAAGTTTGATCCGTCTGACGCATTGAACTGGAGCGCAGGGTGGTTCGAGTATCTGGGGATACTTCTCATGCAGCCGCTGGGTGAGCTGAATATGGCTCATTATTCACTGTATCCGACTTACCCGAATTCGATGGCATATGTGACCAGTCTTTTTCTTGGTGCACCGGTGGTGGTGCTTGCTTTTATCGGCACCGGAGATTCAACCTGGAAGCAGAAAGCTTTCTGGCTGTGGATGATCATTCTTTTTACCGTTGTTTCACTCGGCGAATTTATTCCGATTTGGAAGCCTGTCTATGAGGCGATTCCTTCCATCAATCTATTGCGTTTCCCTGTCAAAATGACCGTCTTCGTTGAAATGGCCATTATTGCGTTGGCAGCAAGAGGTTGGTATTTGGTGGTTAAGGGTGAGGTGCCACGGAAGGATTTTGTTGGTGCAACCATCTTCTGGGGTGTGTTTTTTGCTATTGGAATGGCAATTTTGGCTTCTATCTTGACTGGAAACATGCAGCCTCTCGGCGTCGTAATGACCATGAGTTCCGGCTGCGACGATTTGAATATGGCCAAGGAAGCTGCGCTGAAATTGTCTGCGCATATAGCAATAGCAGGTTTTGCTGGTTTCGCGACTTGTCTGGCTCTGGCTAATTTGAAAGGGAAGTTGGAACTTCCCTTGCGTTTGTGCGTTGTGTCGTTGATTGTTGCTTCACTTGTCATAAGTGGAACTCGACAGCTCTGGCATACCGTCGACATGGACTTCTTTAAGGAACAGTCCACAATTTTGAACCTGGTCGAAAAGGACTCTCTAAAAAACAACGCTCAGAAAAACAACGTTCAAGAAAACAACGCTGCATATTGGAACTCTGCGGCTGAAGCGCGAGACTACAAAGTATTGTCTCTGTTTCGTCACCCTATTGCAGTTCCGGAAAAAGTTCTGGAAACGCCTGAAGGGTTGATGGACAAAGAGTTTATGCGCTATGCAAGGTACATTCTCGCCCCCAATACAAATATAGACCGGGGCATCTTCATGCTTAGCGGTATGCCTGTGTTGCCTGATTGGGCGACTGTTTTTATGGAAACCGGAATTCTTCCACGCTCCTCCGTTCGCGCAGAATTGACTCACGAAGCTGGTAAGTCGGACATTCCGCTGTACAAGTGGTGCCAGGCGACGGCTACAAAATACATCCTTGGACCGATCAACACACAGTCGGAAGAAGACCTCCAAGTCAGGGAATCGAAGCTTCTCGACCGCCACTATTTCAAGGTTGCTGCCGAGGACAAGAGGGAGAATGTGCGCATTTACGAAGTTTCTCCGATTCGAAAAAGAGTCCAATTGTTTGCACACGCTTTAAAAACGGATACGCGTACCGAAGCACTCAAACATATAAATAGGTCTGATACCGTTGACTACGATCCGCTCAGTGAGTGCATTCTTTGCGAGCCGGAACAGCCCAGCGTGTTTAGTTTTCAAAATAAGCCACCGGAACTCAATCAAGCATTGTTTGAAAAAGTGCTGCACGGACCTACAGTCAATCGTCCGGGGTCTGCGGAGATTGCTGCAGACTCCCGCGAAAGTGTTTTAGTGGATGTGGATGCCGCAGTGCCTTCTGTTCTGGTTTTTGCAGACAGCTATTACAGCGGTTGGAAAGCTACCGACAATGGCAAGCCGGCGCACATTCTTCTTGCTGATGGGCTGATGAAGGCGGTTCTTTTGGAGCCCGGCAAGCACAAAGTGGCATTTCGCTATGTTCCGAGTTCTTACTTTGTTGGCCTTTTGATCAGTCTAAGCACCCTAGTCGTCTTGCTCGCTTTGATTTTTATTCCCTATCTGTTGAAAACCGTCAATCGCATGCGTCGACGTGAGATAATTCAAAGTTGATGCAAAAGCTGACCATAGCACCGCTTGCAGACCGAATGCGCCCGCGCTCACTTGATGAGGTTGTGGGACAGGAAAAGCTGCTGTCAGAAGAGGGGATTCTGCGCCAGATGGTGGAATCCGGACGTCTGTCGTCCTTTATTCTCTGGGGACCGCCCGGTGTAGGCAAGACAACGCTTGCTCGTATGGTCGCCTCGACGACCGACAGCAAATTCGTCGCCTTTTCGGCGGTTGTGGCCGGCATCAAAGAGATAAAGGCGTTGATGGCGGAAGCCGAAGCCTTCATGAATATTGAAGCGCGGCAAACTGTACTCTTCGTCGATGAAATCCATCGCTTCAACAAAGCGCAGCAGGATGCCTTTTTGCCATATGTTGA
The DNA here is from genome assembly GCA_013823055.1 of Cyanobacteria bacterium DS2.3.42. Classification (GTDB taxonomy): domain Bacteria; phylum Cyanobacteriota; class Vampirovibrionia; order Obscuribacterales; family Obscuribacteraceae; genus QKMZ01. The sequence goes on along the minus strand of PNLN01000253.1, from coordinate 8,570 downwards.
AAGCGGCGTCATCGTGCTTGTTGGTGCGACAACAGAAAATCCTTCCTTCGAAATCAATTCGGCGCTTTTATCTCGGCTGAAAGTTTTTATCCTGAACGAACTTTCAAACGAAGAACTGGTCACGATCATGAAACGCGCACTTGAAGATGAAGATCGCGGATTGGCAAAAGAAGGCGTAAGCATCTCCGATGAAAAACTTTCATTGATTGGAACGTACGCGTCCGGTGATGCGCGCACAACTTTGAATACTCTCGAGTTAGCCGTCATGATGGCGAAACGCCGGAAGGCTGATGAAGTCAGCGACTCCGATTTGAAGAGCGCGATTCAGCAGAGCATGTTGCGCTATGACAAAAACGGCGAGAATCACTTCAATCTAATTTCTGCACTCCACAAATCGATGCGCAATTCTGAAGTCGATGCCAGTTTGTATTGGCTGGCCCGTATGCTGGAAGCCGGTGAAGACCCGATGTATGTAGCCAGACGAGTGGTTCGCTTCGCCTCGGAAGATGTCGGTTTGGCGGCACCTCAGGGGCTCACTCAGGCTGTGGCTGCAATGCAAGCCGTACAACTTATAGGCATGCCGGAAGCCAGCGTCGCTCTTGCGCAGGCGGTTGTTTATCTGGCAGTAGCGCCCAAGTCGAACGCCGTTTATCGTGCTTACGGCGACGCCAAAACAGACGTGATGAATCACGAGCAATATCCTGTCCCGCTGCATTTACGCAATGCCCCAACGAAGCTTATGAAAGATATAGGCTATTCGAAAGGCTACCAATACGCCCATGATTTCGAGCAGGGCAAGGCAACAGAAATGTCCTGCATGCCCGATCAATTGAAGGGCCGTAAATACTACAGCCCGACAGTCAGGGGATTTGAAGGAAAGCTCAAAAAGGCGCTGGACGCGAAGTAAGCCCTGGATTTCCTTTTGAAAAAGCGGCTGGCACCATTGCCGAAAAAGGCTGGCTCTGTATTCGGAAACTAGCCTGGTGCTATCAAGCTGCCATGGAAAAAGGCGGCTACTTGCGTAGCCGCCTATCCGAATTGCCAAGCCAACTATTGTTGCGAGGGATACCTTGTACTTTGCTGTTTTGAGATTCCGAGGGATTCCGGGGATTCCGAGAATTCTGGGATTCCTTGAGATTCCTTGGGATTCCTTGTTTCCGGGTTACCTAACTTTGAACAGATTCACGATGGGGCTGTACCAGCGACGCGCTTGTAGCGTTTCGAGATCAGCCTTAGTTTCTCCCAGCATTCTTGCCAGGCGGGCGTTTTCAGTCTCATTGACCGAGGCGATATCTTCGAGATAATCGCGCTCTACTTTTAGTTTCGCAAGTGCTGACATCAAGTATTTGCGTTCGGTCACTGCTGCATCACGCTCGCACTCTTTGCTCTTAAATTCCCTAAGCTCTCGCTCCATAGCAGGAACCCGGCTCAGCTGCCAATATTGATTGACTACAATCTGTTTGATCTGAGCATTCTCCTCAAGCGTTTCTTGAAGCTTTTGGAGTAAGGCAATTACGCGACGTTGTAAATAGGCATTCTCTTCATTTGCTTTCGCGAGAATTTGTTGTTCACGATATTTCTGGACCATCTCCAGAACTTGCCTGCGAATGCGTTTTTCTTTCGCAAGTTTTACGCGATTGTCTTCTCCCTCTGCCACCACCTCTGATGCCCACTTAAATATGTGGTCAAGACCCTCGAGTGCGACGGCGTCCTCGTGTGCATCAGGAGCTGCAGGGTTGAATTGTTGTACTGCATTGGATTGCTGAATGGTCACGTGCTCCCCCCTTTCTCGTTTCTATAATACCGATAAAAGATCGGTTTGTACAAAAATATTTTTGCCACCGTGGGTAGAGCTGCCACCGCATGTGGAACCAGAGCCATATATGGTGGCTGATACCATATACGGGGTGATCGGATCTTGACTTCCTTTGCGCGCTAAATAGCCAGTAGCTGGCAATTTCGGTTATGAGAGAAACGTTTTCTAATTTTCGGCAGCGTGGTGTTCTTCAGCTACGAATTCCAAAAGCCTGGCGAATCTGTCGAGCAATTCCAAGATTGCTGCTACTTGCGCCGGTGATCTGTTCGTGTCGCCTTGTTCTTTAATCAGCGCACTGACTTTGCTTCCGGAAACTTCCAATAGAGATGCACCGGAGGTACTGAATAGATCGATCAGACTTTGTACTGTCTCCGGTTGTTCAAAAAGAAATGCTGCCTTTTCCTTTTGTTGTGAGTGCAAATGTAATCCGCTTGAAGCAAGCAGTGCACTTGAAACGTAGTCAGCGTCCTCTGTTGAAGCTGCTGTTGTTGCAATTTTGAAGTGGATTCCACAATCGCACTCGACGCTTACTAATATTTCCTCTGCTTCGACAGCCGGTGCTTTTGCAAAACCATTGCGAATATGATCTAGCGAACTTTTTTCCTTTTTGTACCTGATAGATATTGGCCTGTCATTTATCTCTCCAGCAACCACAAGCGTATTTGGATTGTCCGAAGCCAATAACTCCATATCTAGAACTTCTGCCATTTTGGAGGCTTTCCAGCGGCGCAGTTTCATTGATGTCTGAAATGAAGCGACGCAAAGAAATAAGAAGAGAATCGCTGCGCCTATAAGGATGATGTAGTGAAGCCAATCGCCCAAATTTTTCCCCAGACCCAGCCACAACGATATGCCTGACAGTATGCGGGCTGGGACCTGGCGTCAAGCCGGCTTTTCTTATTTCCTTTGAAAGGTGCTGCCAGCGGGCGTTTCTGGGCTTGGGGTAGGGTCCAAAATTGATTATATTAGCTTGTTAGATTTTCTGGATTTTTCCTAATAAGGCTTGGAAAGTCTTGCTGGGAGAGGTTTTTGGGCGTTTGTTTGGTTTCGTCGAGAAAATCTAACAAGCTATCAAATTTTCAAATTGGGCGTCTGTGCGGGCAAAGTTCTCTTGATAACCGCCTATTAATCCTTTATATAGGGCGCGGCTGAATCAATTTGGCGTAAAAAGCGCTGTGAGTGGGAGAAACCGCAACACAGTGCGTAGGACCACCAACGACAGACAGGGCTGCATTTTCGTACATTAAGCGTAAGTTTGAGTAGCCAGGTGAAGTGTGACCCGTCACGCCGCAGTCCTGAAAACCCAGACCCAGTCTGAAAAAAACCGAGCAAGAGCTCAGAAAGACCAATGAAAACAGCGAAAATCACAAGCATTGCGACAACGAAGATGGCGATTAAATGCCTCAAAGCCGCTGCTTGTGCCGTAGTTGTAGCTAGCGGTCTGGCTTCTGCAGCTCAAGCCCAAATCGACACCCTTCGCAATCCGGTAATACCGGGTGCTATGTATTCATCGCCGTATACCTGCCCGCCAGAAGGCTGCCCGCCACCTATTGGAGCTGGCAATGCACCGCCTCCGGTGACCCAAGGACACTACGGCGCTCCCGAATCCATGCCCTGGGTACGGAATATCCCCGCAACGCAAATAGATCAGTCCAATTCATATGTAGGACTTCCGTCCGCTAATACGTTGGCTGCTCCTTACACGCTTGGCTCGCAACTGCAAGTCCCGCATCCACCGTCTACGCCTGGTGGAGACTATGGTCCAATTCCAGGACCGGCAAACTTTTACGCACCGCCTGCCGCGCTGGTCAACATCTGCCCTGAAGGCGGAATGCCCGGCGATCAAGCGCCTATACAAAGATGGGGTGGTCAAACTACCCGTGATTTAGGAATTTATAGAACCCATGGAGCTCAAACCACCGACTTCGGTGAAAAACTGAGCCAAAAGCCCGATCTACAAGCGATGCCTCAATTTTCGCAAGACGGACCGCGTCCTACTGGACAAGGTTCGATGGGCGGTGGTTCTACACGCGCGTCCGTTCACGGCGCACGAGCCGCATCTGACCTACACGGCAATCGCGTTCTATTTAGAGGTCAAACCCGTTCACGCCTAACTATCGCTCCTTATTGATCAAAAAGGCTTTCAGGAGGCCACACGCCATGCTTAATTCGAGGACATTCAAAGCAGTAATCGCAGCAGCCGCGCTGTGCTCACTGAATTTGCCTGTGTTTGCACAGGGGACATCAACACTACGCACGCCACTGATACCGGGGGCACTTCCATCGCCACCGTTTGTGTGCCCACCTGAAGGTCAACCGCCGGCTGTCGGCGATGGGGCTACTTCAGCGCCTGTCACACCGGGACACCTGGGCAATCCAGAATTGCTTCCGTGGGTGCCGGCAATTCCGTCCAACCAAATTGACCAGGGTTCATCCGGCGTGCCACTGCCGTTCGGACCTCCTGTCGAAATGCCGCCTGGCGTGCTTGGACCAGCCTTAACTCCTTTTATACCGAAAGCTCCATCTACTCCTGGATTTGATCCTGGGTCGATGACGGCACCGGCTGGATTCATCAATCCTGCCGACCAATTGAATATCATTCCGACCGGCGGCTTGCCTGGAACCGGTGGCTACAACACCACCATCAACAAAATACGCCGCGGCGGACAAGAAACACACCAATGGGGTGTTCGTCAAAACCAATCTATATTAGGCGGCGGCGGACCTACCCAAGACCAAGTCACGCAAACGGGCGCACTGGCCGGCTATGGTTTGCCATTCGGCGTACCAACAGGCAATGGCTACAACAAGGGACCAGCCGGAACCAACGACAGCTTACGCACCAGCGCAATTGAACTGGGCGGCGGTCAGCGCTTCAAAGTCGGCGATTGCAAGATCCCAACCGGATCAACTCTCCTCGACTACGGTACCTCTGCCACTCGTATGAACGGCATCGGCGCCCTAAATGCATGGCAATCGACTGAATTCGGTCAAGGCTTCCGCCGTATGCCGTTGTACAGCTCGAAGACCACTGATTTTGGCTATCCCTACACGATATTCGATCCAGCCAACATCAACTATCAGAAGACTGGTCAACACCAACTTCCGACCGCTATCGAGACAAATTTCTAGCAAAAGGCTAGAAAAAGGGGGGGATATTCCCATGAAATTGGGAATCCCCCCGCTACCAAAGCCTCCAGGGATTGCCTAATATGGGCATCACAGGCAACCAATCGGTTTCCCAAATCGCACAGTTTTCCATTCAAGACCAAAACAAGAACCTCAGTAAAAACATGAACACTCTGAACACCGCAAAACAAATCGCCAAGGAAGCAGCTACGAAGCTTGCACTTTCCTTGACAGTGGTTTCGGTGATCGGACAGCTCTCCACCTCACCAGTAATGGCCCAAGGTATGGGAGCAGGTCAAATGGAACAGCTCTCTCAAATGAGCGGACTGGGCGCTGACCAAGAATCACTTCTGCCACCGGAAGTGGTGCCACTGGATCCGCAAGCAGCTGCAAAGCTCTCGCAGAGCCAAGCACAAGCAAGACAGATGAATGGTTTTGATGCACCACAAGTAAATGCCAAAGCCAATCGCCAAGATGCCTTCAACGCTCTGATGGGCCGCGAAGACCTCAACCAACAAGCTAACAACCAAATGTCCCAGCCACAGTTCCAGCCTATGAATGGAGCACAGATGGACCAGTATGCACCTGGTCAGCTCCTTCCCCAAGCTCAACAACAAGCTGGTACACAGTTCAACCAACAACAACAGCCCACCGGTGTTTCTGCCTGGCAGCAACCCGGACAAAACGGACAAAACTCCTTCCCAGCTCAAACACAAACGATGTCGGGCAAAGTCAAAAGATCTCCTATTAAGGGCATCGCTCGCAGCGGTTTGAGTCACAGTCTGACCGGTCTGGCAGCCTTCGGCGCCGGTGCCTTCACAATGTCCCGAATGAGAAGCCCCGCAATGCTTTATTCAGGCGGAATCATGGGACTCGGACTGGCTAATTACGGACTACGCAGCGGATTTAGGTTTTAACCAAGGTGATTACGATGAACGTCAAATTTGCAATCCTATCAACTGTCGCAATCATCGCCGCTTCAAGCACTGTTCAAGCTGCTGAAGCACAAGGCGCTCGATTCAAATACGCGCCAAACGTATACAAAGTGGAAGAATCAAGACTTCCAGCCGGATATGGCCAACCTGTTGCCAATCCACATTCCGTCAGACACGGCAGCGTGCCCAGTGGACGTTCCATGCTCGGACTCGACCCGACAATGCTCGCCGCCAGACCACCTGTTTCACGCGGACCCCGTGTAGCGCCTATCGCGCAAACACAACTCTCGGGCATCCCGAGTTTCACAAGCGTAGTGCCGATGCTCAATCCTTTTGCACCGGTAGCTAACAAGGGTCAATTTGGTCAACCATTAGGTTCCGCGCCTGTAGTGGCATCTCTGCCACCTCAAGCAATCAAGCCGCAAGTTGCACAATCGAAACCGACTGCTCCGGTTACAGCCAACAGCAACTTGAACGGCAGAATCAATCCCCGACGCTCATCCAACAATGTCTCCGGACGTTTGGCTAAACCAGCCCGCGCTCTGGCAGCAAGACAAGGATCTCCGATCCAAACCTACGGAAACAACAACTTCTATCAACCTGGATCAACTGTACCTACGGGTAGTGGCTACACAACCACCACCAGCGTTGGCGGTCGCATCCTCTACAAATCAACAGCAAAGCATTAATTCAGACGCCACGGTCAAACACACATCTCATCTCGAAAAACCTATGGAGGGTAATTCAATGGCAACCACTATCAAATCACTGGTGAAGAAAGTAGCTTCTTCCCGTCACTTCAAAGTTGCCTCTCGCGTGGGCTTCCTCCTGGCTCCTCAACTGGTCCTTATGGCTATTGGTGTATACGACCAAGCAGCTCATGCACAAGGCTTGGTTGGAGCTCCGGTCGACCCCCGTTATGGGCAAAGTAATGAAGTCGGTCAATTGGCAGACTTCGGTTATGACACCGCTCGCGACATCTCCCGCGTAGTTACCGCTCTCTCGACAGTTCCGTCCTCAATGGCTGGAATGAAGATTGCCTTCGGTCAACGTGACGGTGGTGAATCGGCGATGAACGTAGCCAAAGGCTTGGGCATCGGATTCGGCGGACCGACAGCGGTTCACTTGATCGGTACCTTCGCTATCAACAACTTCGGCGGACTGGGCGGCGGTCTCTAAAAAGATCCAGCTCGATAAAGTCGATAGAAACAAACCTAGTTTGAAAAACACACAGAGAATTCGGCATTGCTCGCCGGACTTCTCCTGAAGGAAAAAGAGCCGACAAAAACCAACTAGTCGGAATCATCTGAAAGGTCTGAAGGGCCGGTATCGCCAAGATACCGGCCTTTTGTCCCGGATGGGAATTTCCCCAATGACAGGGTATTGCGTTAGTCATAATATTTGTCCATAGCAAGGAAGGCCGCACCCACGCCACTCCGAGCCATGGTTCTAAATTCAACGAATTAAGACGAGATACACCCCGTGAAAAAAGGCACAAGACTCCCGAAACAGACAATACAGGCGCTAGTGGCGTTATTTTTGACGCTGGCGCCTATGTTCTTTGGTGCTGCAGCTCTTGCGCAAACCGAGCCACCACAAACGCTGTCCGATCAGCTTCCTGTTGATCCAGGCGTAGGCAATCTTTCCTCCGGTGCTCAACAAACCCGCGAGACCGTTCCGGGATCCGCTTATGCTGATGCTCCCGGCGAAGTGCCTCTGGTTTACACCGCAGCTACAAACAACACTACAGGCGTCATTCAGAACGTCACCAACACTCTTCTGGGCACAGGCGAACTGGGCTACATAAACGATACCTACATGGGTATCAAGAGATTCTGGGGCGATGACATCATCGGCAACTTGTTCCAAAACATCGGTCAATTGATCGGTAAGTGGATTTCAGAGTGGATCAACGGCTGGGTGGCCGACACGGTTCGCTTCCTTACTGCTTTCTTGCGCACCTTTGTGTTGAACCCCAACATCGCCGTCAACGGAGTTCAGAACGGTCCTGGTGCCGGTCAACCCGACGACATCTCTCCCTACATCAGAGCCGCAGCCGACGTAATGTACGGCATCGCAGTCGACCTGTTGTTGCTTCTCTTTATTCTAGCTATCTGGAAATACTGGGCTGACGCCGCATGGCGCGGTGGCGCAGGACTGATGGGCGCTGTTGGTCGTTTGATCTTCACAGCCGCACTGCTTCTCGCCTGGCCGACTATTTACGCCTTCATCATTCAAATCACTAATGAAATGATCCAGGCCATCTACTTCAATTCCGCAGACGACATCATGCGTCTCGATGCTGCAATGGCATCGGCTGTAAAAGGCGGTTTGTTGGCTGGTGCTGGACTTCTCGCCCATGCTTTCGCTCCTGTCGTTGCCGGTGCTGCCGGCGGTCTGGCGCTGGGCTTGGTTGGTGAAATCGTTGCTTTCGCTGGTCTGGTAATTTACTTGATCATCGGCGGCATCTTGATTGCGCAGCTCATCTACATCCTGGTTTTGAAAGCCATTCAAACTGCGCTCATCACCGCACAATATATGTTTGGTCCCATCTTCCTGGTGTTTTTCGCAACACCTGACACGGAAAATGTGGCATCAGGTTATGTCAAATCATTCGTTGAAGTCAGCCTCTGGACATTCGTCTGGGTCGGCATGCTGAAGATCATGGTCATCATCCTCTTCTCCGACTT
>PNLN01000077.1 GCA_013823055.1 Cyanobacteria bacterium DS2.3.42 | reverse complement strand
CAGTTTCAAAAAATCTTTATTGAAACGATAGAGGCGGCCAATCCAAATGTTTTGATCAACAAACGGTTGAGAAAAAAACTTTCTCAGCAAGACGTTTCAGCCAGCCAGATGATTGGCGTCATGGGGGCTGTGATAATGCTGATTGTTCTCATTGATTTGGGACAGTCTTCCTACACTTATTTGGATGTGCTGAAAAATTATTACCATGCCGACCTCAGTGCCCGAAGGCATGAGAAGGCTGATTCCGAGCGGTATTTTGAACGGGGCGAAGAATTGCTCAGAGAATCTCTACCGATGTCCTGGATAAAGAACAAGTTTTTTGATGAAGGAAATGGTGCCGCCGGCGTCAAAATTGCACGTGCAGAGGCACTCTGGCACATGGGCCGGCAACAGGAAGCCGTTGATGAATGCCGCAATGCCTTGAAACTTTCTCCGAAAGCATTTCGAATCAACTTGAGGTTGGCACGCATGCTCAATGCGATGAATTGCCCATCGGAAGCGAAGACTGAGATCGAAGAGGCAATGAAAATCAAAAAGGATTCGTTCTTGCCGCGCGGTTATATGGTCGCCCTGAATTTCGAGCGCACAGGTGCGGTCGAAGCCCAAAATCTCTACGAAACATATCTTAAGGAGCTCGATGACGAACTCTTCGGAGAGGAGCCGGTTTGGCCGCCCGGGGGTGAACGTTTTCTCCATGACATCTGGTATCGCGAGGACTTGACATTTGTCTTCAACCGTCTCTTAAAACTGGTTCACCGCTCTTGATTTCTGAGACTTGTCTCAAGTCGAGCCGATCTCACTAATTAGGGCGTTGGAAAGAGGTATTATCGTCAGCTGTGGGGGTTTCAGGACCCTCCCGGAAGTTTTCCACGGCGATGTAGATACATTGGCAAGATGACACTGGCAAAGGGATCATTCGGCGTAGTTGTGACTGCACTATGCCTTTTAATTGCAGTTGAAGGGTGGCTCGCCTGCATGCATCCGTTGGCACGCCTTCCTGTGGCGACAATGGAGCAGGGTGAACTCTTCAATTCGGTCAATTGCATTAAGAAGGAAGCTGGAAAACAAAGTAATGAACCGTATATGGTGCTGCTAGGCAGTTCGCTAATGGTGGCACCAGTGGTGCAAGCGGAATCTCAATTTCGGCATCACCCTATCAAAAGATTTTTTGAAAGAAGAGCCACAGCCTGTGAAGAACGGCTCAATAGCCTGCTCACTCGGCCCGCAAAAGAGAAAGTTCGGGTCTTTAACGCCGCTGTCGGAGGCGGCATGGCATCCGACGATTATTTTGTGGCGCGGGAACTTCTGCAATCACAAACTGCTCCAGCAGCCATCGTTTGCGGAGTAGCGCCGCGCGATTTTCAAGACAACCTAGTGCCTGGAACCTATTCCACGAGCGCTTTTCAGGTGCTCGCGAACTATTCGGATCTCGGTCAGCTCTGGGCAGACAAAAAACTTACTGACGACAAAAAGTTTGATATCGCTTTCGGACGATTGTCCAGCCTCTGGCGCAATCGTGCTGAAGTGAAGTCCTATTTCGGATTGCTCTCGAAAAAAATCATCGAGAAGGTTTGTCCGTTTATTCTATTTGAGAAATATGGACAGACCATGGTTCTGGCACAGCAAAAGTCCGGTGTCTTTCCAGAGGAAGTAAATGGAACTCCTATGGCTTATCCGGGTTATGCCATTGACCACTATGATTCGCTGAAAACCTCCCAGCAGTATATGCGCAGCTACAATCCAATCAACAAGCGCATGGTTGAAGAACAATTTGCCTACTTCGATCGCATGCTCGATTTAACTGCCAAGCACGGTGTGGAACTTCTTGTCGTAAACATGCCCTTGAGCCGGTCGAACAAAGCGATAATACCGCCCGGTTTTTACACTGCTTACTTGACCAGGCTGAAAGATGCCTGTGCGCAGCGCAACATTCAATTTGTCGATTACAACAGTGCTGTTTGGGACGGAGAAAGCAATTTTATCGACACTGTTCATATTCGTCCGGAAAAGAGCATTGCCTTCATTGAATCTTTGATGAAAACTGTGGCTGATTCGCCATTAGCTCTGGCCCTTTCCGGGGCTCAAAAGCAGCAGATTGGTACCCGACCGGTTTTGCAACCTCAATAGAAATACTTTTGCTAATAAGTGCTAAATGGCTTTTTGCAGGGAATACTTTCTTTTGGAGACCGGTTTGTACTGATGAGAGGTAGAGCTGTCGTGTTTCTCCCCAGACTGCTCCTAGCCATCGTCTTGATGTCCTCGAGCACCTCCGCTGCGCTTTGTGAAACATTAGCCGCTCCTGCCGCCCAGGGTGCGGCCGTTGATGCGAAGCGACCAATAAGAGACAAATGGGCACTGGTCGTCGGTATCAGCAAATTCGAAACAGACAAGATTCCGACCTTGAAGTATTCGACGAAAGATGCGCGCGATTTTTACAACTACCTAGTCAAAGAAGCGAATTTCCAACCGTCGCATGTTCGTATGTTGCTTGACGAAAAAGCGACTCGGCGCCGAATTATCTCCGAACTCGGCAATCGTTTTTTAGCCAGACTGGCACAACCTGGCGATCTCATAGTGCTCTTTTTTTCCACTCACGGCAGCCCCTCTCAGATGGATTTGAGAGGCAAAAGCTATCTGGTCACATATGACTCTGATCCTGAAGACCTGGATGCAACCGGTATTGGAATGCAAGAAGTGAACGAAAAGATTCACAACCGCGTTTTGTCCGATCGTGTAGTGCTGGTGCTCGATGCCTGCCATTCGGGAAGCAGTGATCCTAATGCCAAAGGTATGCACCGTGTAGGCAATATGGACGCCCAGGCACTGGCTGAAGGCTCCGGACAATTGGTGATTTGTTCCAGCAGACCGGAAGAACAGTCATGGGAGTCCAAGCGATATCAAAATGGCGTTTTCACTAGAAATCTCCTGGAAGCTTTGCGAACATCCGGGGGAAAAGTTCCTCTTGGAGCGGCATTTGAAAAGGCTCAGCAATTAGTGGAAACCGAGGTGCGTGAAGACAGACCAGGCGCTCGCCAATCACCAGTGTTGAATGCAAAATGGGCAGGCAATGACATTGTTCTGTCCGTTCCCGCCACCGAGCCTCAAAAGCTTGCTCCAACAGTACTTGCCGATCTTGAGCCCGACAGCTCCGGGCTGGGCAGCAAAATTGCTCAGTCAAAGCCACCTCAATCTGCTGCCGATGCGCCGCAAACTATTGCCATGGCGACAACGCCCAAAGCAGTTTCAGTATTTCCGTCAGCCAATCAGAAAATGATTTTGAAAGCCGACTACTTTTCCAATGTCGCCAATCCCAAAGAAGCTTTGGCCTCCGCCTATGAAGCCGTTGGGGCAAATTTCAATAACGTCGAATTTTACTGGCGCAAGGCCAAACTTCTGATTCAGTTGGGCAAATGGAGTACTGCTATGTCATGCTTGAAGGGTTGTATCGTTGATGATCCCAATCAATCAGATTATTACTTGGCGCGTGCCCTGTGCTACCACCACATGAAAATGCACGGGCTGGCTACGCAAGATATTCAGACTGCACAATTCAAAAATCCGCTAGTGTCTAGACAAATTGAGTTTGGCGAATGAGGAGTATTCATTTACTTTGGTTGTGCGCATTGATTGCATCTGCTGTTGCCTGCGTCGCTCAAGTCAGTGCCGCCGAAATTGCCCAGTCGGATTTTCTGGCTAGAGGAATCAGTTCATACAATCGAAAAGACTATGCCGGAGCACAGCAATATTTGCTCAAGGCGGTAAATGGTGAGTTCAAAAATGTGGCTGTAGCGCACTACTACTTAGCTAATTCGCTCATGCAGGCGAGCAAAACAAATGCTGCCCTTGATGAATATGAGCGCTGCTACAATCTGGCTCCTTTCAGTTCTTTTTCTGGATACTGCCGGATGATGCTGATTCGTCATGGAAAAAATCCTGATGCAGTGAATAAAACGGCGCTCGAAAAACAACCGCGTGAGCAGCCGAAAGAACAACTAAAAGAGAAGCAAACTGTAGTTGAATCAAAACCCGCAACTGATCCTGAGTTGGCCAAACTATCAAGTCGCCTGCCACGCCCGGTTGTTATTACAAAAGAATCTCCGCCCGCATCAGATATCCTGGCCGGCAATATTAATTACCGATCCGGCTTTCTTGGTGAAGCAGAGATCAGGAAGAATCGTGCCTTCGAGAAGGTCGAGCAGGCTCGACAGAATTTGACTAGAGCGGAGTCGTTGACACATTCATTTGTTCCGTCTGCAAAGTCATTTGGCGAAAGTGATGAAGAGTTTCGCAATCGCAGGGCTGATGCTGAGAAATCGGTCACCAGTTTGCTTGATCCATTCAGGGAGAATGTCAAAGAGGCCGAAACCGCGTTTCAGAATGAGTCGGCGCTTTTTGAAAGTTGCCTCAATGCCAGCCGTGGTTTCCAATATTGAAACGAGGCACCAAAAGTGGTGCCTCGTTTCACTTGAGTGAAACGTTCAGGTTTCAAGAAGAGTTCCACCTTCGTGGAACCAAGTTTTTATTTACTGAGTTGTCGTGCCTGTTTGCGTGACAACCGGTTTTGCACCTTTTTGCCAGTCGACCGTGTAATCACCTTTGTTTTGAGTATCTATGGTTGTAGTTGCACCCTGGCCTTTTGCGTAATTAGTTGTTCCGTCATATCCATATGATTGACCTTGCGGATTCGTATAAGATGCTCCGCTGTTTCTCGTACCAGTGCCGGTCTGCGCGTTGTAGGCGTTGTTCATATACCCGGAGCCTGTGCCGCCGTTTGCCCCGGTTGCTTGAAACTGTTTTGCTCTGAAACCGCCTACTCCTCTTTTATAGGCACCACCCTGAGCGGCTTGCAGCGTGCTGCCGTTCGGTCCTTGATACGATCCGCCTCTGAATCCAAAACCGGCATTTGCCCCCAGTGCTCGTGCACCGGCTCGCTGTCCGTATTGTCCTTGGTGCGCGAAGGCGCCGGCCGTCCCGTTTGCTCCACGCGCAAATGCCCGGCGTGCCTCTGAAGGTGGCGCTACTGTCATAGTCAAAACTGCCAGTACTGCTGGTATTACGAATGGGGCTGCGTAATTTCTCATGCTATTTCTCCTGCAAGAATTTTCTGCAATTCAATAAAGTGGATGTTGCTCTCCGAATTCAAATACACGAGTGAAATCGAAAAGTTGCAGCCTCAAAAGGCCGGGGAAACGCAAGGGAGTATCGGTAAATCTCGCGAAAAGCCCAACTGAGTGGAAGCGAAACACTCGAAACAGCCGTCGCTATTGGAGATTAGCGATGCTTAAGAATTCTGGACGCAAGGCCGGTGCCGGAAAAATGCCGTGCGATTATGGTTGCAATGTTCTTGACAGGTCCTCCGCCATGAAAAATCTGAAGAAACTTACTAAGAAGAAATCCTCTGGCGTCAAAATTCTCAAGTCACTCGGCGTGTACATTGGGCTCATAGCTGCATTTTTGCTTTTTGTACCCGCACTCAGTCATCTGTTTGTAAATCCAGGGTCGCAATACAGTCCGGAGTCCGGCAAATTGATCTTTGTTTTTGCCTGCACAATTGGACTTTTGATTTGCAAGCCTCTGCTCTCTCGTGGAGTCGAGTTTCGCATGACCAGAGAGAAGCTGGAGGAAATGGAAGCGTGCCATTCCAACGTTTACTCCGATGACGTGATCAAGCTCTCGCAACAGGCCGTCGAGATGCCTGTGGCATTGCCTGTCGCCTGGGATTGCTTGAAGGAAGCCACCAACGGTCTGGACATCAAGGCGCTGGACAAACGCCGTGCATCCTGGCTTGTTGATTCCGTCGATGATGACAGCAGAACAGTCAGATGCTCCCTACAATATATGGCCGATCCTCTGGGCAGAAAACTCAGCCAGATCTATCCCCGCACCATAGAAATGGTGGCATCGGTTGATGGGCACGGCATCAATACCAAATTGCGCACACGCTATACGTTTGCTACGCCAATGGATCTCGAGGCTGTTTCCGAAATAATTAGCAAGACAAATTCTCGCCTCAACGAAATGATCGTCATTGCCGACCAGTCGGTTAAGGAGCAGCAAGCACACAAACGCGGAGCGTCAGCGGTGGCACAATTGGAAAAGCCATCGACTCTGAATCTGGATAATCTCGGCAAAATAGACTTGCCCATCAGTTTAAACTAGATGCAAATTTGGCTGGCGTTTAGGCGGGGCGCTTGATCAGCGCCCCTCTTTCATTGCAACTATTTACCGGATGCTTCCAATCCCACTCTAATCTGAGGAAGTTTCTCGCCCAGATTGGCCATCGTTTGATAAGTCAAGGCCGCGACATCGGCGCGGGTAGCAAGCTCATTGGGCTTGATTGACTCGGGATCCGGATAGCTGACGATAATGCCCGCATTGGCCGCCTTTGCCACGCTCGGTAGCGCCCATGTGGGGACTGTGTTGCCGTCCTTGAAACGGGACATGGAGGAAGTGTCGGCATTGGGATTATGTAGGGCCTTGGCGAGGATAACGAGCGCCTGTGCTCGCGTAATTTTGTCTTCCGGTCTAAAGCCGCCATCCGGAAAACCTGTCACCAAACCGGCGTCGCTAACCTGGCTTATGACATTTGCTGCCCAGTATTTTGCCGGCACATCCTTGAAATTGGCCGATCTTCCTGCCGGCGGTAAATTCAAAGCGCGACTGGCAATGGCTGCAAACTGCGCTCTTGTGATGTAATCGTTCGGCTTGAATGAACCGTCCGGGAAACCGCCGATTGTGCCGCGTTTGGACAAAAGGGCAATGTATTGCTCTGCCCAGTGTCCACGGGTATCGGCAGCGGCGCCTGTAGTGTCAATCTTCGGTGGTTTGGAGGCGGTGCGGCTGATCTCTGCGTCCAGTCTGTCCAGGTCGCGAGCCACCGTCATTACTTCCCAATCTGACAATCCATTGTCTGAACTTCTAAATGCATTCTCTACATCTTTAATGCGATCGAATTCCTGTGTGAAGTCGCGGCGGTTGTCTTCAGTGATCGCACCGCTGCGGACTGCTTCTTCGATGCGACTTCGAATGCCCGATTCCTTCGATGCGATGTCTGGAAGCGCAGGCAAGGATTTTTCTACTCGCGCAGATACGACGTCATATTCTTTTGCAAGAGCAATAATAGCTTGATCGCTGAGTCCACCTTCAGAGCCTCTAAAAGTCGATTCTAATCCGTTGATGCGAATCAGATCGGACTTCAACGACTCGGCATCAGCCGGTCGCAAGCGTCCGGAGGCAAGCGCTTCATTGATCGTGCGCTCAAGATCTGCGCGTCTTGTGGCAATATCAGGCAAGGGCGCTACGGCTCTGTCCAAATTGATTTTGAAATTGTCGACTTCACTTGCCAGCGTCAGAGTCTCATTATCATCTAGTCGACCGTCTTGCATAAAATATCTTTGGCGCGATTCAATGCGGTCGATTTGTGTGCGCAGATCTTGTGCTGCTGCCTGGTTTATTCTGCCTGAAGATTCGCTCTGGGTAAGCCGTCTTCGGGCTTGGGCAATACGTTGACCGATGCCTTGCACGGTCGGGGTGCCTCCGTAAAGTTCAATTTTTGCTTTGAGACTGTCGAGGTCGCGCGTCAAAGTCGATCGTTCTATTTCGGAAAGCCCGCCGTCCATGCGGTAAGTAGATTCAAGCGAGGCAATGCGATCGAATTCTTGTTTGAGATCCATGACTTGCTGTGAATTGAGTTTGCCCGAGTACAGTGCGTCGGTTATCAGCTTTTCGATCTCCTGCTGGCGCTGGTTGATGCCCGGAGAATTGTTTGCAGCTGCTGGTTGGTATCGATCGAGCACAGTGGAGAGATTTTCCAGGTCGATAGCCAAAGTCAATGATTCGTTTGTATCAAGCCTGCCGTCGTTGGCTTTGAAAGACGCTTCTTTTGATTCGATTCTGCTCAGTTCTTGAGCGAATGTATTCGATTCGGCAAGTGTGATTTTGCCGCTGGCAAGCAGTTCTTTTACGCGTCTGGCAATCTCTGCTTTCTTCGATTCGGTGGTTGTGTCGTTGACAGTCACTGGTTTGATCTTGGCGTGAACGCTTTGTTGCAATTTGTCGAGATCAAGCGAGAGCGTCAGCATCTCGTTGTTCTGAATTGCTCCGTCTGCCTTGAATCTAGCCTCTTGCGCCTTGATGCGATCGATTTCGGCAAGGAATATTTCGCCATCTTGCCGCGACAAGCGTCCGGTGAAAAGGGCGTCTGAAATTTCTCGGGTAATGTCCGCTTCTCGCCCGGGCAAATCGGTGGATGCCGACGTGCGTGGAGCCAGACCGGAGTCTATTTGTTTTTGTAAATTGTCAAGCTCGAAGGCGAGGCGCATTCTTTCCCACACAGTTAATTTTCCGTCCGCCCGGTATTGCGCTTCACTTTGCTTTATCCGCTCCATTTCGGCTTTGAAAGACCCAGCTGCCTGAGCGCTCAGTCGTCCCTGAGCGACTGCATCGTTGATAGTCTGCAACATCTGTGTCTGGCGGGTGTTGACATCAACCATTTGCGGCACTTGACCAAGGTTTTGCGCCCAATTCATTTGCGCGAAGGCGGGTCGTGCACCCGATGATAAAGAAACCAGGGATACCAGAGAAACTGACACCGCAAGCAATATGGCGCGATTCATTTGAACCTCCTGACAAAAGATGGACAAGTTGGGTCGCCGACTATTCGACGCCTCGGGCTCGGTCGAACCCGTTAGTGGCGGCAAATCTAGCATATTGGCTACGGCTTGGACATCGACCGCACGGTGAAAACGCAAACCTTTAGTGGTTAGCCCCTGTTTAGCCCAAACTCGATCATCTTTCAGACCGGCTGCAAAACTTAGACTGCATGCAACACCCGACCACGATTTCCCCCCAGGAGATAACGCTATGAGCTTAAAGGACGTTTGCGAGCTTAAGGCCACCAGCGAGAGTGGAATTGTTTCCACCTTGGATTATCAAAAGTGCATGGGAAGCAGTGCATATCGCAAGGAAAACAATATCCAAGCTACAAATTCCGAAGTTGCCGCCGGAACAGTTCCGAAAGTTGAGCTAACCGATGGTGAGAATTTGATCGTTCAGCTTACTGGCGAAAATGCTTATCGAGTGCAACAGATTGCCGGCAGCGTGCGCAATGACACAGATGAATCAGATAATGCCACCAGTGACGATGTCGATGCAGTGCTGGCATCCGGAATGCTGGACGGGCAGCCACTCGGTAAAGATCTGAAGCGAGCTCTCCAATACATGCAGGACAATTTCCACGATATGACCTATGAACCGCTGTGGATGGCTTGGGACACAGGAGATGTCTCTTCCAGTGAAATCTTGGATTATGCCACCAGAGAAATTGATGCTTCCGAATCCGAGGCCCATCGCAAGCAGTCTTTGCGTGAGGGAGCTCAAACAGATGATCAGACGAATAGTCTATTGCTGCAACCGGCAGATTCTCGCCAAAGAGGAAATCAAACCATCGAAGAAGCCAATGGTCGCGAATTTAGCCGCGAAAAAGGCAATGATAACGTCACATATGAAGTGAGAAAAGGAGACTGCGTTTCGCGCATTGCCCAGGACTTGATGGCCCATCGCCTTGGCCGCAAGCCGAACGCCCAGGAACTTAGAAGCTACATCGATTCCATATCGTTAGCCAACGGTCTCTATCAAAATGGCCGCAATCCCGACTTGATTCAAGTTGGTGAGGCTTTGGTATTTCCTCCATTCGAGCGTTAAGCATTTTGCTGCGATCGCAGCTGATTTAGAGAATAATCCAAGTTTCTTACTTGTTATCTGGGGATAAGGAAAAAGTCGCGGCACTCGCTCCGGTGCTGCGGCTGCTTCCTTTTTCTGTGGTGGCGTCAACGGTGCCACGTTTGATGCTAATTGCTTCTCAAACCATTGAGCTCATGCCAGGGATCATGTTTTTTTCCGGAAGAGCCGCCGGCTGGTTTAGTCGGTGCCGTACGCTTGGCTGGAGGGTTTGAGCGAACTCTCACAGGGACTCTAGCCCGGACAGGAGTTTGCGTAATTTGTTTTTGCGTGGAAGAAGTTGCTTTTACTGGCTCTTTTGGTGGCGAGGAAACAGCTTGATCTGACGCCTTGATCGTCGATTGTGCGCTTGTACCAGTCTCATTTGTTGTACTGGTCTTGACGGGCTCAGTCGCTGTAGCTTTCGGAGAGCCGGCAGCGGTTGCGGCGTTTGTTGGAGAACTGGGTGGTGTGCTTGCGGATTCTGTCTTGCTGGTGCGCAGTGATACTGCTGCAAAGAGAGCAATTGCACAAATTACGACTACTACAAATCCTCCTACCAACATCTTGCCGGTGCCGGATTTTTTCGGCTCGCTTTCCAGCTCTAGATTGCTAAATCTGTCTCTTGCCAGCTGCCTTGTCGGCGGCGCTTTATTCTCGCCAGGCGCATCGAAGCTTGGTGTTTCTGCTGTTTTTCTTGCGCCTCGCTCGAGGAAGGCATCTTCAACATTGAGACCCGCCATTGGATCCAAAGCTAGATTGAAGTTGTTGGCAGCAAAACCTACTGACACCGCAGGTGGTTGCTCAGCCGATGCGCTGGAGCTGTTTCCAGACATGATTTTCAAATTGCCTGATTCATGAGAGTTACCGTTGGCACAGGCTTTTACGATGGCATTGCTTAACTCGTTTGCGGTTTGATAGCGATCATTGGGGTCCTTTGCCATCGCCTTGAAAATAACAGCTTCAAGCTCATTGGGCAATTTTACAAGCGGATTGATAGAGCGCATTGAAGGTGGCGGTGTATTTACGTGATATTGAATCAGCTCGTAAATTGTCGTGCCATTGTGAAATGGATCTTTGCCTGTAAGCATTTCGTACATGACGCAGCCGAATGAATAAATGTCGGAGCGGCCATCTTCCGGTTTGCCGATACACTGTTCAGGACTGAGATAGGGGGGGCTTCCCCATAGTTCTCCGGACTGAGTGAGTTTGCGGTTTTCCAAGTTCAATTTGGCAAGACCAAAGTCGACCACTTTGACGAAGTCCATCTCGTCATCCATCAAAACCAGATTGCCTGGTTTCAGATCTCTGTGAATGACACCGTTTTTGTGGGCGTACTCTAGAGCGCTGCACACTTGCACGACGATGCGTGCGAAACGATCGAGATCGAGAGCGCCTTCTTCTTTGATCAAGGCCTCCAGAGAGCGCCCCCGCAGATAGTCCATCACAACGTAGGGCTGCTGCTCCTCGTCAAATACGCAGTCATAAACAGTGACGATATGAGGATGGCTGAGGGCGCAAAGTAATGTGATTTCGCGGTGGAATCTCTCGCGATAAATTTGCTTGCTGTCGAGCTGCATCTTGAGCGTCTTGATCGCCACTTGGCGGTTGACTCGTATCTGGGTGGCCAGATAGACCACGCTCATGCCGCCCGACCCAAGCACGTCGTCAATTTGAAAGCGATCGTCTAAAATCGTTCCCACAAGGGGATCGCGAGACTTGCCCTTATCTCGAGGTTCGTCAAATGATGGTGCACCGGAGCTCAAGTAAGTTCACTTACCTTTTATTCAGTCCGGTATCTATATTCCCTGTCTTCACGCGTGAACAAATAAATTTGCCTGGTTTGCTCGATTGGTTAAAAACCCGGAGGTCCGCCGCCTGGCCCTGGTCCGCCACCACCGCCCGGGCCCATGCCGCCACCGGGGCCTTGTCCTCCCCCTTGACCTTGTCCGCCCCCTTGACCACCCTGTCCGGCGGGTCCAAAAAAAGACGAGCCCAGAACTTTTGTGGCTGCTAGATCAAAACTGTGCAGCATTTCGAATGCTTTGGCATCTTGGCGGCTGGCGAATAGCTTTTCGATTTCAGACTTCAAATCTCTCAGGCGGTAACCCTCGCTGCTGTTTTTGCGAGTCACCTGACTGATAATTTCATTGCCTTGCGAGCTGAACACGGCTTTAAGGTGATCGGCTTCCGCCGGAATGTGACCAGCGCTGGCGCTCTGTCCAGGTGGGCCGCCCGGTGCAGCACCGCTTTGCGGTGTTCCGCTCGGAGCAGTATTGGCAGCTGTTCGCACTGCTGGCACACCTCTGCCCCTCAATGACTCCTTTGCTTGCTTGACCTGCTCTTCTTGACCGCTCAGCTTCCCTTCAAGGTACGTCAGGCGCTGAGAGACTTTCTCGGCATCGTTGGCTTTGGCCAGACCCTGAATTTCTTTGAAAATCGCTTCAAACGGCGACACTCCTGTGCCCTGTGAGCGCAACTTGTCAATTCTTTTCCAAACCAAAAGGCGGCGCTCAACTTCCGGACCATCGGCAATTTCCGGCATGTTGTCTGCCTGCACCGAAACCAACGCCAGTGACTGCAGCAAAGCGGCAGCAGACAAACGTCCAGCGCTGAAATCCGATATGGCCCCGCGGCTAACAGTAATGTGGCGTGCCGGTTTTCCGGTCTGACTGAAAAGCACTTTTACCTTTTCGATCTGTCCAGGAGCGCCTTCAATCAAAGTTCTGGCCAAAAACATCGCGTCGATTTTAAGATCTTTGTCTTGTGCGGTTTCTTTCTCTTCGGCAAGCACTGTCACCATCGGACCGTTACCAACCACAGTCACACTCAAAGCTCTGGCACCAACTGAAGGATCGTGAACCAGCGTGGACAGTTGCGCGTTCGTGAGACTGGATTTGCCGGGCGCCACTTCCGCAAATACCTGCAAACAGGGCGATATGCTCACTGTGCCGGCTGCGATTAATGTTGCGGTCAATACGCTGCGGCGGATTGCTCTTGTGGAAAACTTGGTCATGACGACTTTGTACCGTGAAGGGTGCTCGAGATTCCAATTATGGAATTTTAGCAGGCGGGCGGATAATCCAGCGTTTTCGGTCTATGCCTTGTTGTTGAGCCGATAGCCGACGCGTGAAATGTTTTCGATGACTGAAATTTCGTCGTTTGGAGTATCGAGCTTCTGGCGCAAACGTTTGATCGCCGATCGCACGGACTCAGCGGTGGCTTCGCTTTCCACGCCCCAAACTCGATTTATCAGAGCCTCTGATGTAAAAACCTGATTGGGGTGCCGCATGAGAAACTCAAGCAGCGCAAAGTCCTGTTTCTGCAGATGAATGCGTTCGCCTTTCCTGCAAAGCGAATGTTCAGTCACATCCAGGGTCAGGTCTCCGACTGCTATGACTGTACTTGCAACTTGCTCAGGGCGTCGCATCAAGGCCCTGACTCTTGCGGACAGCTCTCTTAGACTGAATGGCTTAGTTAAATAATCGTCGGCACCTGTGTCGAGACCTTCTTCTTTCTCTTCAATCTGGCGCTTTCCAGTCAACATGATAATTGGAGTCATTCCGCCCCTGGCGCGAAATTCACTGCAAATTTCGATGCCTGTTTTTCCGGGCAGTGACCAGTCGAGAATAATCAAATCGAAAGACGTTATCGTCAACATCTCTTGAGCGATTAACCCGTCGGCTGCATGCTCGACGGTATATCTCTCGGAGACCAGATGGTCCGTCACGGTCGTAGCGAGGTCTTGATCGTCCTCAACTAGTAGTATTGTGGGCATGGTGGGCTAACGTATGAGTAAGAAAAGTAACCGAAATATCGTAACAGGTAAAAACAGCTACTGAAACCGGGGCAAGGCAAGTTTGGAGCGTCAGTCAGCTATTGAAAACACCGTGGGGCGGAGCGAGACGTCGCTCACAAATACTATGCTCTTGTTTGTTTTCATTCCAGTCGTAACCACATTTGTATTGATCGGATGCATGGCCTATCTGCAGCACCAGGCTGAAGTGCAGGCGGAACGCGCCTCTCGCGCTAAACGTTTTACCGAGATTATCAACAAACTCGCATACGGTATTTCGGAAGTCGCCTCCATCACCGATGCTTCCGATATAGCGCATGGCGACACTGGCGGCGCGCGCGGCATCATGAAGAAAGTGAAGGAGCTGGACGTTCAATTTGCAGAATTGGAAGAGCTGACTAAAAACGATCCGGAAAATCATCAAATCGTGCTCAATGCAGAAGCATCCTTGAAAGACGTCAAAGAAACATTTAGACAGTTGCTCCAGCAAATGATGTCCGGAGAGGGGCAAGGACCGGCGCGCAAAGGTATGTGGAAACACCTTCGCGCACAAATTAGAAGCATGGTCAGCCATGACTTACTTCGACTTGGCAAAGACGAAGAGAAAGTCGCAACTGAGAGCCCATTTTTGCAAGCTGAAAACAGAAGATGGGCACAAATTACGCTTGGTATCATCGGTGGTTTCAACCTGTTTTTTGCATTATTGCAAGTCTTTGGCTGGTGAAAAACTTGCGCTCAAGATTGCAAATAATAACTGGCAACGCTCTCCTGCTTGCCGCTGGAAAACCGCTTAATAAGCAAGTTAGAGGCGGCGACGAGATCGCTTTGTTTGACAGGACTTTTCATCAAATGGCACGGCGGCTTGCAGAGGCATCCAGAAAAGAAAGAGCGATAGTTGAAAATGCGCTCGATATGATTTGCTCGCTCGACAAGACATTGCGTTTCCTTTCTGTTAATCCTGCATCGACCGATTTTCTACTTATGTCTGAAGACGAAATTCTCGGACGCCGTCTGGTTGAGTTTTTACCAAAAGCTCAAGTAGATCAAGTCACCGAGCAGATTGAAGGGCTGAAAGCTGATGCAGAAATAAGCAATTTGGAACTTAAACTGATCAGACGAGACGGCAGCGAAATTCACACTGTCTGGTCGATGCGGTTCAGTGAGGTGGAGCAATCCGTTTTCTGCGTTGTGCACAATACCTCAGAAAGAAAACGCGCCGAAGAATTTCGACAAGAATTGGTGGCAATGATCACTCACGATCTTTGCACGCCGCTTGCTTCGATAAGCAATTCCGTTGAATCAATCAGCTTTGGCGGATGCGGTGATTTGAACGAGCGCGGTGTCAAATTGATTGGGCTGGCTCAGAAAAATACTTTGAGAATGGCTTCGCTAATCGATGATTTGCTTGATATGGAAAAAGCAAAAGCCGGCATGATGCAGATTTCCAGAAAGAAAATTGTACTTAATGAGCTGTTTAAGAAAGTGAGCGAACTTTTGGAGCCGCTTGCGACAAAAAATTCTATGACGCTTGTTGTTGTAGACAGTATTGAAACAGTTGATGCCGACGAAGATCAATTGCAGCGTATTCTCACAAATCTGGCTGGAAACGCTCTTAAATACGCAGGCACTGGAGCCGAAGTTGTTTTTTCTGCAAAGTCCAACGGTAACATGACGGAACTGTCAGTCAAAGATAACGGTCCGGGAATTCCTGAAGATAAGAGAGAACATCTGTTCGATCGCTTCTATCAAACGAAAGCAGAACATTATGAACTTGGCTCCGGTCTGGGTCTGGCGATTTGCAAGACGCTGGCGGAACTTCATGGTGGGACAATTGCAGTCAAAAGCGAAGTCGGTGAAGGCACCGAGTTTGTCGTCGCTCTGCCGAAAGTCTAATTCTTTATGGAGTGATATACCAGTTTATCGATATGTTTGTGCCCGGCGCAGTTGTATTTGCAAGCAGGGTGATATTGACCATCTGTTTTTCTTTCTGCCCTCTGAGCATATAGACTTGACCGGGCTTGCCCATTTTTGCCAGGGCTTCGGCTGTTGGAATTTGCGCAACCCAGCTGCCGCGGCGCAGTGCCGCTTGATAGAACTGAAAAACAACTGCGGGACTGTCTTTGGTGACGATGCTCAAACCAGCAGAAGGAGCTCCTTTGGTCGAGTTGAGAAAGCTGGTTGATGTGACATTGCTTGAGTATGCTTCGATTGGAAAGTTAGCTGGAGCTGCTGCTGAATAATGAACACCAGCTGGAATTGCCCAGGCCGGAGGACCTTTCATATTTCTGGAAAGTCCCAGTTTTTTTACCAGTGCAACCTGCGCGGGATCCGGTTGCCCTTGTGGCGCTTGCGTTTGTTGCTGTTGCTGCTGCTGCTGCTGCTGGGCTTGAGTGCAAGTCGCAGCAACTGTGAATCCGAGAGCTAATGCGCACAGCAAAGACATCTGCAGTTTGTGCGTTTGCCATGTCGATTTGTTGATGTGTCTCATCATCGCTCCGTTTTGTAGTACCTAACTTATGGGAAAACGCTTATGCCAATAATATGTACATCAGTACCGCGCTTTACGCGGATGTCACCAAGACTATGATTAAAGCCCGTACCAGGTGTCCAGAATACATTTTTTTCGTAAATTCCGAATACACAAGATATGGGAAATGGCAATGGAGTAAAAAAGGGCAGCGGTGTTGGAGTGGAGGGCAGGAAAAATGGGGCCGGTCCACTTGCGTCTATACTTTCTTGCTCCGTGCCGTCAGGAGAATTGCCGGACGAAAGAGCCAACCATGGACATTCAGCAAATGCGATTGGTTTGGCATTGCAATGAATTTCCTTTCCATCTGGACTATAGACGTAGAAGTCTGTAAAAGTGCCTGACGCCAATAGTCCTCTGTTCACAACATTGTTGAGAGCGCTGTGCATCTCTGCAGTGCTTATGGTGCCGCCTACCTGACTAATCATTTCATTGCACCGGGCAACAAGATGTTTCTCCAATTTTGCTTTATTTCCAACCGGGTAATCAAAAATAAGCTCGTCTACTGATCTGCCGGCAGTGTCTCCTCCAAGCGGTATAAAATTGGCAGACACGCTTGAGCAGCCGATTCCGCCTGGAAAAGCTGTAGCGCTTTCGACTGCCGGAATAAATCCATAGTCTTTATTCAGAAAACTGTGTTCGACAGGAAATCCCGCTGGATAAAAGTACATATGGGCTTTTGGTTTATCGATTTTAATATGCACAAATGAGTGCGGAATCGACATTTTGAATGGCTGACGAGGATTGGTAAGCACCCAAGCCATGGCTTTCTCTTGTGGTTTTCCAGGTGCTGATGCGAGACCTTCGGCAGAAAATGCATTCGGCACTGCTTTTGCAATATCCCAATTCGGCGCCGTACTTTTTGCTTTGTCAAAGTCTGTCTTTGACACCAAATGTGGTTTTTCATCGTAGAGAAAGGGCACTTGCCAATAATTGTCACCGTTGAGCGCAAGAGCTTTGTAGCCTTTCAAAAACACCAAATTGTTTGAGCCTTGCGGGGCCGGTTGCCTGGTGGTCCCTGTCAGATAGTCACTGTGCGAGTTCCAATTAAATCCCGGCGGTGCAAAGAAGTTGTTGCCTGCATTTCCTCCCACTACGATATTGCTTTCCTTCTCCGCTAGCATTGTGGAAGTTTGCCAACCACTGCCAGGTATGGCAGTAACTTTGGCTCCATTGCCAATCATGCGAACAGAGTTCTGCTGGGCCAGGTCTCTAAAAAATGGTTGCCGATTAGCTTCATCACTTAATTTGTTTGAAAGATTCTGGCTGATATTGATTGCCTGGTTCAAGGCATTTGTTGCTTGGTTTGAACCAGAGCCACCATTTCCTTCTGCATCCGCTGCCATGGCATTAATCTTTATCTGCATGGCTTCTGCCCACATGCGATTGACTCTACGCAACGTGATTTGGCTATCGCAGCCTAGAAGTGTATTGTCTGTTTTATCGTTAGTAATATCGAAGAAGACGCTGTCAGGGCTGATGGGCACCTTAATCTCGTCGAGAACCTTTCGACCGGAATTTAGTGTTCCTGCATCTACTGCATTTTTGGTTTCTTTTTGCGCGTCCATGTACATGACGAAGAAGAAGAAGCCAACGCCCAGCAATACGAGCGCGCCGGCCAGCGCTGCGGCTAAAGCGGTTATCGAGCCTCTATTGTTTCGTTCTTCGGTCATCAAAAAATGTCCTCTCAATTGGTGTGTGGCAAAAGATCT
>PNLN01000071.1 GCA_013823055.1 Cyanobacteria bacterium DS2.3.42 | reverse complement strand
GAGGCAAGCCAGTCGATCTGTCTCCGAAAGAATTTTCTCTGCTTAGAGTATTGATGAAAAACGTGGGCAAAACTTTATCCACTGAAGTGTTGCTCAACAAAGTCTGGGGAGCAGATTTCCAGGGCGATACCAAAACAGTCGCCGTGCACATCCGCTGGCTCAGGCAAAAACTTGAAGGTGATCCGAAAAATCCCACATTGGTGGAAACCGTGCACAGATCTGGTTATCGATTGAATGAAACAGGATAAGTAAATGCAAAATTGTTTTGCTATCTACTGGCGAAACAGGCGAAGTTGTTCTGAGCATTAAGAGGAAAAAAGTGTGACAGCCGAATCGATAACCTTACTTAAGGAAGACGTGCTTTCTCTTGGACGAATGGTTGACAGCACAGTCGACATGGTGACCAACCTTTTGAAGCAGGACGAATCCGTTCGATTGGAGCAGGTTGAAGATCAAGAACAGAGAATCAACGACTGGTCGCAAGAGATTGAAGAAAAATGTTTGGAGCTGCTGATCGAGAAAGACAATCTCAGTGCCAAAGACGTGCGCACTCTAGTTAGCTGCACGATTATCGTTGCCAAACTCGAGCGTCTTGGCGATCATGCCAATCGTGTCGCCCGCATCGCCTCATGGGCAAAAGAAGAAGAGATAGATGTTCCTGAAGAATTGCCGCAAATGTGTGCGGTCGTTCACCACATGATGCAAGATGCGCTTCTCACATTCGTGACCAATGATTTGAACAAAGTTGTGGAAGTTTTGCAAAAGGACAGCCAGGTAAATTATCTTCACGACGTGATGTCCAAACGTTTGCTCAACAATCTTGGCGAGCAAGAGCAAGCCAGCGCACATATGGGCGCTCAATTTTTGTTTTGCGCCCGCTTCATCGAGCGCATGGGAGACCTCTGCACATCTGTCGCTAAGCGCGTACACTTTATAAATACGGGCAAGCGGCTGTCGTCGAAGAGCCCGGCTCCGGACAGAAAGTAAACAATTAGGAGAAAGGCGTGCCGGTAATTGTCGTCAGTGGCGAAGAAGAATTCGAAGTTTCGAGAAAAGTGGCCGACTACAAGGCGAAATTACTCGATCCTCAATGGGCTTCATTCAATTTCACCCGGCTTGTCGATTGTGATCTGACCGAGATCATCGATGCTGCTGCTACCCTGCCTTTCGGCATGGGCAATAAAGTAATTTTGATCGACAGGTGCGAACTTTTCACAAAAAAACGCGGCAAAGAAAAAGACAGCAAGAAAGAAGAGGCGTCTGCCGCCAGCAAAGACAAGCAGTTAGAACAGCTCGGCAAGGCACTGTCCGGTGTGTCGCCGAACACGTACATAATTTTTTCTTGCCCTTTCAATTTTGATTCGACTTTGAAAACGTCCAAGACAGTGAAGCCTTTGTGCACACTGGAAGAGTATCCAAAAGAAAAATATTATTCCGGCTCGGACAATCCGAAATTGCATACTTGGTGCGGCAAAGAAGCGAAGCGTTTTAGTGCCACCATAGAAGATGCGGCAATCTACTATTTACTCGATAGTTTTGAAGCAGACTTGCGCAGTGTTTCAGCAGAGATTCAAAAAGCCGCCGTCAGTATTTTGCCGGCTACGCACATAACTCACGCCACGGTTGTATCCCTATGCCCGCATCATTCGCACGTTTTCACGCTGGCCGAAGAATGGATAAGTGGAAAGACAGGTCAAGCGGTGGTTAGCTGCCAGGAAATTTTGTCCCGGCAAAGTGCTATGCCGGTGATTGCTCTTTTGCAGACTTTTTTAAGCAAATGGATTCACATGAGGGCGCTGGTGGACAACATCAACTCATCGCTTCCGGGCGGGCCCGGACTGAATCGCAGAGAGTTGCCCATGTCCGAAATGGCCAAACGCATTGCCAACGAACTCGGTCAGCGTTCCACTTTTATCGTCGAGAGAGATTTGAGAAATATAGCCAAACATTCGCTCGATCATTTAGTGGCAAAACGTGAGCGTTTGACACAGATTGAGTATCTGGTAAAAACCGGTCAAATGCCGGAAGCTCAGGCGTTGGAATCGTTTATAGCTAGTTGAAGAAAAACAAGGGAGCCGAATAAATCATGCATGGCGAAAGATATGATGTCGATGAAATGACTTCCCGCGACATGTGGCGTATTTTTCGCATCATGTCGGAATTGGTGGAAGGTTTCGACGAATTGTCCAAGATACCGCCGGCAGTGTCTATCTTCGGCAGCAAAAACAGCAAACCGGGCGACAAAGAGTATGAGTTGTGCAAAACCATTGCAGCCAAGCTTGCGGAGCGCAACTTTGCTGTCATTACCGGCGGCGGACCGGGCATCATGGAAGCCGGCAATAAAGGCGCGTTTGAGGCAGGTGGAGTTTCTGTCGGACTGGGAATCGATATACCCGGCGAAGGCAAAGACAACAGATTTCAAACGGTGCCATTGAACTTCCACTACTTCTTCGTGCGCAAGGTGATGTTCGTCAAATATGCAGTCGCGTTCGTTATGATGCCTGGCGGACTTGGCTCCCTGGACGAATTGTTCGAAGCGGCGACGCTGATGCAAACCGGCAAGATCAAGCGTTTTCCCCTCTATCTGGTGGGCAGCGATTTTTGGAAGCCTCTTTTAGATTGGCTCAGTGGTCCGGTCCTTGCCAAAGGTTTCGTGAAACAGCAGGATCTGGATTTGATGACTGTCATCGACGACGTCGACGAATTGGTAGAAGCGATTTCGTATTGCCGAACCGACAAACTGTATCTGGAGCCCGGTGTCAAAGCCATGCCGTTTAAGCCTACCGGCACACCTGAGAAATAGCCTGTAGTACGTACGGATGTGCTCATATTGAGAACGGTTTAAGCTGAGCGGTGACCATAACCGCTTGATGTGATTGTCAAGTCCGGATTCATTCTTATCGGCCTTGCAGAAAGACCTTTGTTACGCTGCGCATTCCATCCGAATTAAGGAATATGGTAAAAGTTCTGGCCTTTAACGATCTTCCAAATATAATCCGCAGTTGAGCCACTTCTCAGACGAAGTGCGTGAGTATATGCGGGAGGAAGGTCCTTGAAGATTGCTGTTTGCGTGAAAGCGGTTCCCGATACGGATGCCAAGATCGCCATTGCCGGCGACAAGAAAAATATTGATTTCAATGGCGTGCGCATCATCACCAGTCCCTACGATGAATTTGCCATCGAGGAAGCGCTCAAATTGAAAGAGAAGCATGGTGGCGAAACGACAGTGTTTTCTGTCGGCGGCGCTGAAGCAACAGACGTATTGCGCGACAGTCTCGCTCGCGGAATCGACACTGCAGTTCATATCAATGACGAAGAGTTCACCAATCTCGGACCGCTCGGCACAGCCAAAGTTTTAGCCGCAGCTCTGAAGGATGGCGGATTCGATGCCATCTTCTGCGGACAGCAAGGCGTTGGCGGCGACAACAATCAAGTCCCGGCAATGCTTGCAGAATTGCTCAATGTGCCGCAAGCAACCATTATCGTTAAGCTGGAAATTGATGGCGCCAAATTCAAGGCCGAAAGAGAAATCGAAGGTGCTCACGAATTCGTAGAAGGCAGCCTGCCTGCCGTATTCAGCACTCAGAAAGGTTTGAATGAGCCTCGCTATCCTTCCATCAAGGGTGTTATGGCCGCACGCCGCAAAGAGATCGCAGTGAAAAACGCTGAAGCTCTCGGCGTCAAAGGGCAATTCGCTGCCGACAACCGTAAGATCAAGGTCAAAGAGATGGCATTACCGAAGGAAAGACCGGTAGGACGCAAGCTCGATGGCGATGCGGACGCGCAGGTGAAACAACTGCTCGATCTT
The DNA here is from genome assembly GCA_013823055.1 of Cyanobacteria bacterium DS2.3.42. Lineage (GTDB taxonomy): Bacteria > Cyanobacteriota > Vampirovibrionia > Obscuribacterales > Obscuribacteraceae > QKMZ01. The sequence continues at coordinate 13,992 of PNLN01000071.1, read as the reverse complement.
TTGAGAACGGAAGCGCGAGTTATCTAGCACTCGCAAAGCAAAGTTTTTCACACGAAATTTTTCAGGAGAAAGAGAGATGGCAGAAGGAATTTTAGTTTTCATCGAACAGCGTCAAGGACAAATCCGTAAGGCAAGTCTGGAAGCGCTTTCTGAAGCCTATCGCCAAATTGGCACTGTGGGTGGCAATGTCACAGCATTGATCATCGGCAAAGATGTAAAAACATTGGCAGGTAATTTGCCTAAGTATCATCCGCACAAGGTGTTAGTCGCAGACAGCGGTGATTTTGAAAATTATTCGACGGAAGGTTATGCAGCAGCTCTGGCTGAAGGCATCAAGAGCGTTTCGTCGAAATATGTGTTTGCCGCCAACACAAACATGTCTAAAGACTTGATACCGCGCGTAGCGGCACGTTTGGACGCTCCATGCGTTACCGACGTTACCGAGTTCGAAGTCGAAGGCACCAATCTCTTGCCCAAACGTCCTCAGTATTCAGGCAAGACCTACACGGTATTCGAGTTCAATTCACCCCTGGCCTTCATGACTTTGCGACCGAACGTATTTGCTATTCAAGAAAGCAGCAACAACGTCAATTGCCCGATTGAAGATCTGCAAGTTGCCACAGGTGACATCAGAGCCAAGGTGACTGAAACTCACGCAGCTTCCGGCAGCAAGATCGAGTTGAGCGAAGCTTCAATCATCGTTTCGGGCGGACGCGGCATTAAGGGACCGGAAAATTGGCCAGTGCTTCAATCGCTTTGCGACGAACTGGGCGCAGCCCTGGGCGCATCGAGAGCGGTCGTCGATGCTGGTTGGATCGACCACCAGTTTCAAGTCGGACAGACTGGAAAAACCGTCAGCCCGCAGCTCTATATTGCCTGCGGAATCTCCGGTGCGATCCAGCATTTGGCCGGCATGAATTCTTCCAAGGTGATTGTCGCTATCAACAACAATCCGGAAGCGGAAATTTTCAAGCATGCAACCTACGGTATCGTCGGTGATTGCCTCGAGATCGTTCCGAAATTGACCGAAGAAATCAAGAAAATGAATTCCAACAACTAGAAAAGTTGGAAGAGTTGTTCTGATGTTTGCAAAGCGCCCGCTCCTCTTGGCAGCTGGGCGCTTTTGCTTTATCGCCATACAGTGCGCCGGGCAGGTATAGCGACGATTAGATCCGCTACAGGTAGTCAATAGTACTTATTGATAGTATTCGCTCTGGTAGACGTTCGCCGGTTGACAACTCTGATTCTCAACCACTGATTGTTTTTGGATGATTTTCAGCAGCCTAAATTTTTTGCTGTTCTTTCCAATCGTTTTTCTTGCTTACTGGCTTTCGGCCGGTTGGCTCAGAAAAACGATCTTGTTGTTTGCCAGCTATTTCTTTTACATGAGCTGGTTGCCGTCGTACGGCTTGCTGTTGTTTTTCCTGACCGCGGCGAATTATGTAATTGCGCTGGCAATTGAGAAATACAAACACAAAAAGGCGTTTTTGATTCTCTCGCTTGCTGTCAATTTAGGCAGTCTTGCTTACTTCAAATACGCCAACTTTCTTTTCCAGTCTTTCTTTGAATCTGCGACTGCTACAAATGGCTACTTCGGCTTGATTAAAGTTCCTCAGATCCAGCCTGTCCTCGATGTTGTACTTCCCCTGGGCATTTCGTTTTTTGCCTTCGAATTCATTCACTACACTGTCGATGTTCGCGCTGGTGGAAAGGCCATCAAAAATCCCCTTGATTTTGCGCTTTTCGCGGCATTTTTTCCATCGCAAGTTTCCGGTCCGATCAAGCGATATCAGCAATTCAACGAACAATTGAACGCGCCTAAAAAGCTGAATCAGCTGGACATAATTGAAGGACTGGGCCTTTTGATGAAAGGCTTGTTCAAGAAAGTCGCACTTGCCGACAATCTGGCTGCAATCACATCTGCAGGCGTGTACAAGGTCTTTGATCTAGGCACTGTCGACGCCTGGATACTGATGTTTGCATTCTTGCTGCAAGTCTATTTTGATTTCTCCGGATACACCGATATGGGTATCGGCGCAGCACGCATGCTGGGATTCCATCTACCGAACAATTTCGATTTGCCTTATGTTGCATCGAAGAATTTGATTGAATTCTGGCAACGCTGGCACATTACTCTGACCACCTGGTTGCGCGACTACGTACAGACTCCGCTGACCGGATTCCGCGCTTCTCGCTTGCGCTTTAACATCGCTACTCTTATCACTATGACTGCCTGTGGGTTGTGGCATGGTGCAGCCTGGCATTACGTGGCCTGGGGATTCGTTCATGGTGTTTTGCTTGTTCTGACGCGTGAATATTTGCAAGTCGTCAAAGGCTCTCAAAAACTGAAGAAATTACATGGTAAGAAATGGATGATTCCACTTGCCTGTTTGTGCACATTCATAACTGTTCACTTTACTCAGTCATTGTTTCTGGCAAAGTCCATCGACGATGCATTGATCATTATGCGAAGCATGGTTTGCTATACACCTTCAGCACTTGGTCTTGCCGAAATGTTCTGGCAATCGCCTGTGGTGGTGCCGCTTGTTTTGTATACGCTTTGGGGACTCGCTTTTGTCGAGATTCCCTGGTTGCCGCTTAAGAACTTCAAGAATGTCGCTCTGGTGAAGTCGTTTTTCGCGGCTACTCCTGCCCGGCAGTATGCATTTCTTGTCTGCATATTTGTTGCTGCAATTGCATTTTGTCCTGCATCAAGCAGTCCCTTCATCTACTTCCAGTTTTAAGTGACGACGCACATGACACTATCCACACTGGAAAAAACTGAAATAACTGGCCACTCAGTTGCCGCTAAAAAGCCGCGCCGGCGTCTGCTTTCCATCGTTGAGTTTTTGCTTTTCTTGATAGTTGGATTAGTGCTTTTAGAGCCTGTTTTGAAACTAGCCGGTGTCGCCGATGAAGAGAATTATTTGCTTGACGATAAAATTGGTTGGAAGCCGGTGCCCAATCGTTCCGCTACCTTCAGAGGAGAAGGGTACTCGCGCTATAAGATAAATTCGCTCGGCATGCGCGATAAAGAACGCACCATCGCCAAGCCGCCTAACACCTTCAGGATTGCGGTGATCGGCTGTTCGATGACGGAAGGAAAACAGGTGCCGCTAGATAACACCTACTGCAGCGTGCTGGAAAAACAATTGAATAAAGACGGCGGCGCGATCAAGTATGAAGTCCTCAATTTTGCTGTTTCAGCCTATACGCTCGGACAAGAGTATTTAAGACTGAAGAATTTCGCTTTGCAGTTCAAGCCTGATCTCGTCGTTTTCACTGCACGCCCCAATGCACTTTTATATATGGGACCCGACTTGGACAAAGGTTTTTTCAATGCGCGCCCAGTGTTCGGTGTAATGCCGGACGGCACATTGGTCGAAGATCACAACTTTCAAAGACACTGGACAGCGTCGGCGGAAGGCAAGCGCGTCAAGAACTTTACCTGGTTAAGCACCCATAGCTGCCTTTATGGTGTAGTAGGAAAATGCGCATATTCACTGGCTGAGTACAAAAAGAACTTTGTCGCGCGTTTCTATCTCAAATTTGTATCAAAGCAAAGGCGAAAACAAATCCTTGCGAGCCTTACGCTTCCTGGTGTCGATGTGCGTGATTCAATGAAGGCTCAAGGTGTTGCTCTCGATTATCTGGGCAAGGTAGCAGCTGCGATCGTAAGAGAGTCCAAAAGCGAGTGCGACAAGGCACATTGCCGTTTCTTATTGGCTTACCTGCCCACTCAGACACGATATATGAATGCAAGCGAACAACAAATCATCCACAGGTTTTCTGAAGACATGAAGCTTGAGCTGGTCGATTTCAATCCAGAATTTGAGCATCTTCAGAGTGTTTCCCTGACGCCGCTTTACATTGATATTCATCCTTCGAAATTCGGTCATGAAAAGATTGCTGCTTACTTGAAGACGCAACTCGAGAAAAAGGGCCTTCTTAAATTGAGTAATGGAGCCAATTCTGTTGAATCCGCTGTTTCATCAAACGTGAATTAGTTTTTACAAACCTGCATGACCGCATGGTCTAAGATGCGGGTGAGCAGTTCAGATGAGGGGTTTGTCTACTATCCGATGAGCAATACAACCAAAGACACCAGTCTCACTCAAGACAAAATCAAACAGTATCTGGCAACCAACAGCCTTGTGGAATTTGACTCAGCCGTTACGGATGATTCGGATCTCTTCAAAGAAGGATTCATTGATTCTTTCGGATATATCGAGTTGGTGAAATTCCTGGAGAAGGAATTTCAAATCCGTTTTACTGATGAAGAGTTAGTTTCAAATCAACTAAACACGCTGAAGAACATTACAAGTATGGTGCATAGCAAGCTCGATGCCGGTTAATACAGACAACAGGCTCTGCACACGCTGCGTTTTGCCGGAGAATTTTCCCGGCGTGAAATTCAACGACGAAGGTGTATGCAACCATTGTTTGCAGGCACCCAGTGCTGCCGACGTGAGCGAGAACGTTGCCCGCCTGCATGGCGAAATGGTTGCCGCAATCGAAGCCAATAAAGGTGGTCGTGATTACGATTGCATAGTTGCATACAGCGGTGGAAAAGATTCGAGCTACACGCTTAAAGCACTTGTCGAAAATTACGGATTGAAGTGCCTGGCTGTCACTGTAGACAACGGATTCATGTCCGACCAGGCGCGAGTAAATTCAAAGGCCGTCACTGGCGCACTGGGCGTCGACTATCAATTATTTACACCGGCATGGAGCTTCATGTCCGGCATGTATAAGGAAAGCGTGAGCAACCCTGAGTTGCACACAAAAGCCGCTATCAAACGCGCCAGCGCAATATGCAATTCTTGCATTGGATTGATCAACGTTTACATGATCAGGCTGGCTCTCATGCACGGAGCCAAATTGATTGCCGGTGGCTATATCGGTGGTCAGGTTCCCAAAGACACGGCTATTCTCGAGCTCAATCTCGACCTCTATATGAAGACCAGAGAAGCGACAATCGGTCGCTATGAAACGTCATTCGGCGAAGATACCAGAAAGTACTTCGACATCCCAGAAGGGCTTTTGCAGGCTTCTCAAATGAAGAAGATCACGATTCTCAATCCGATGCTCGCGTTAAACATAGGCGAAGAGGACATCATTGCTCAGCTGGCTCCGCTTGGTTGGAAGCCCACTCTTGATACCGGCAGCAATTCCAGCAATTGCCGCCTCAATGACTTCGGCATTGCAATGCACTACAACGCTCACGGATTCAATCCATATGTGTTTGAAATATCAGAGCAAGTTCGCCATGGGCTTATGACTCGTGAAGTAGCGTTGAAAAAGGCGCTGTCAATTCCATCGTTAGATGAGGTGCGCTGGCAGGCCAAGAAATTGGAAATTGAAATCGATGCAGTCAGATAAGCATGCTCTTTGTTTTGGCCGAAGCTTCGCCTTCAAGACCTTTTCGGGAGAAGCCCAGGCGGTATGTGCGGAATAGCAGGGTTATATTCGACAAAGCGCAAGAGCGACGAATTTCCCGCCGCCGTTATCGACATGCTCAGCCGTATCAAACATCGCGGTCCTGACGAAAGTGGATATTTCTTTGACGACAACGCAGTGATCGGCTCTGTCCGCCTCAGTATCATCGACTTGCATACAGGCTCGCAGCCAATGTGCGATCAAAGTGGTCGCTACTGGATTGCCTACAACGGCGAAGTATACAACTATTTGGATTTGAAGGAACAGCTCAAGGCGCGTGGGCATTCATTTGCAACGGAGTCGGACACAGAAGTGGTTCTTCTTTCCTATGTTGAGTGGGGCGTGGACGCGTTCAAGAGGTTTAATGGCGGTTTTGCTGTGGCCATATATGACACGCTGAAAAAAGAGCTGGTGGTGGCGCGAGATAGGTACGGGAAGCGGCCTCTCTATTACCATACCAATGGTGACGGCACTGTTTTTGCCTCCGAAATGAAAGCTTTCGCGGGCGTCAGTGATGTTTCTTTCGCCTGGGATAAAGAACAGCTTTCTTCAACTTTCGCCCACTGGGTGCCAATCGAACATCAAACCGGATTCAAGAGCATCAAACAGCTTCCGACAGCAAGTTGCATGATAATCAATGCCGAGGGAGTGAGAGTCGAGCAGTACGATTTTCTGAACTTGAATATCGAAGAGTTTGAAGGCACTGAAAAGGACGCAGCCGAAATTACTCGGGAAAAACTGCGTGAATCTGTTCGTTTGCGCCTGCAGAGCGATGTTGAGGTTGGTGTGTACCTGAGCGGTGGTTTGGATTCTTCAATCACTTCGCTTTTGGCCAAACAATTGAATTCGCAGGAAGTTCGATCTTTCTCCGTCGCGTTTGCCGATGAAAGTTTCGACGAATCACAATATCAAAGTGACACCAGCAAGTTTATCGGCACAAACCACACTAGCCTGAGAGTCACGCACGAAGACATTGCTCGCGATTTTCCGCATGCGGTCTACCACGCTGAAGTTCCACTATTTAGAACGGCTCTTGTTCCTCTGTACACCCTCTCCAAAATGGTGCGCGAGCATGGAATTAAAGTTGTCCTTACCGGTGAAGGTTCGGACGAAACTTTCCTAGGCTATGACATATTCAAGGAAACCAATCTTCTGGACCGCTGGATAAAAGGTGCCGATGAGAGTGAGCGCGATCGGCTGGTGGCTGGACTTTATCCGTATTTGAAACATTACAATAAGGACAATTTCCGAGCAATTGCCGGAAACTATGCGCGCTACGCTCAACCAGGCGAAGCCAAATATTTCGGTCATTCGATTCGATTTGGCAATTCACGCATGGCGCTCAGATTTTTAAAAGATTGTCCTGATCCAGATAACTTTCTTTCAGGCTTCGTCAGTGAGCATGCCGCTGAATACGAGCCCCTGAGCGCGATTGCGAAGAGCCAGTGGCTTGAGTTTAAAACATTGCTGGGTGGCTATTTGCTTTCATCGCAAGGCGATCGTATGGCTCTTGCAAATGGAGTTGAAAATCGCTGTCCATTTCTGGATCCTAATTTGGTCACCTGGGCATTTGGATTGCCGGTCGACTTTCGTCTTAAGAATGGTACCGGGGAAAAGAACATTCTCAAGCTGGCTTTTAAAAACGAGCTTCCAGAGTCTGTTTTAAGCCGTCCGAAACAACCATTTGTCGCGCCCGATGCAGTTGTATTTTTGTCCAAGAGTTCTCCCGATTATGTCGAAAGCGTTTTGTCGGTTGACGAACTCAGGAAAATCGATTTTCTTGATCATGACTTTTGTCAGAAGTTTATCTCCAAACTTAGGAATTCTGAGCCTGGAAAAATTGCTCCGCGCGCAAATCAGGCCTTCCTGCTTCTTTTGTCCATGGCGCTTTTAGACAGGTATTACGTGCGTCGCCAGCACGCTAGCATCGCGCAGTTCCATGAACTGGAGAATATTACCGTTGCTGTAGACGGACGTCAGGCATCAAAAGCGGTACCGCACAATTAGACTTGGATTTAAGACCGGCTATTTCCACTCGAAGAGCGAATTGTCTTTGCCTGGAACTGCGCCTGGCTTGGGCGGCTCCACAGGCTTATGTTCGGAAGTCGGCTGGCTGTAGTTGCGCGTATAAAGGTTTGTCCCATGCGGACTCAAATGATGCTTGCCTTCTTTTGCTTTTTCTTGCAAAAGGCTTTTGAGATTCTCTGCGCTCTTCTGCATCTCGGTCGGCTGGCGAGTGAATCGCTGGGCACCGGGCTGATTAGTTTCGTATTGCTGCCTCAAAGAATCAAGATAGCGAGACAGTTCTGGTGGAACATCGGACTTTTTCTGCTGCATCCACCAGGGAAGCTGACTGGATGTATCTTGCTTTGGTTTGTATCTTGAGTATGAGCCGCTCGATGATTGTTTATCTAGTGCCGCCAAAGCTCGTTCCATCGCCGGGTCCATCTTGGGTTCGACATACTGAGGAGCAGCTTTTTTTGTCAGTCCCTGTCCCTGCGCGTCAACATCGAGATAATCGAGCGCTTGCTTTGCGAATTTACCTACTTGCCCAGCAGGATCAAGTGCATAGGCAATGCGGAATTCGCGCACGGCTGTTTCCATCTGCTTCAGGTGTACACAGCAATTGCCCATGTAATAGTGCAGCATCGGGTTATTGAATTCAGTCGACATAGCTGCGCCGAGATTGCCGGCGGCAGTAGTGAAATCGCCGTCGCGATAGTCCTGAATGCCTTGCAGTAAGTGTTTGTTGGCTGACAATGCAGAATTGGAGCAGTAGACAGCGAAAAACATAGATGCGCTGAGCGCAAGCAATATCTTCTTCGTTTTGCCAAACCGCTTCATCAATGATCTCCAGGTGCTTATCTTATATTACCGGCAAAATTCAGCCAAATCCTAATCCGCTATGAAGTTCGAAGCAGTCACCCGGGCTACGCGTAAGACACCCAGGCAGGGACCAAAACCAGTGCCTGGTTTCCACGTTATCTTGCCGGAAACCATTGTGAAGTGCTCGCAATCAGGATTTCCACCGATGATTTGCGGCCAGCAGTAATTCGGCTCATCCTTCTGTGCCGTCTCATCGACAATTAGTTTTTCCATTCCGTCCATCTGAATTGCGGTGTTCATCCATGGGATGGGCAGGGGCTCATTTGGATCAACCGCCATTATTTGGATGCTAGGGTCGGTATTGTCGGCGCTGCTGTAGGTCGGGTAGATGATGTACATCCCTGCCGGTGGCTGTTTTTGCAGCATCGCCATCAGCTCGCCCATCGTGTAATCGTGTTTGATTTCCTTAATTCGCTGCAGCATGCGATCGAACTCTTCCTGGTGGTTGCCCGGCAGAGCAGTCAGGGCGGCAGAGAGAGTTCCTGTTTTGTACTCGTTGCCCAGTGATGCATAGCCGTTCAGTATGCGGCCGCTGTTCTTCAGTTTATGTCCCTTTATGCCTTGATACGTTTCCGGCGAGCATTTGTAAAAGGTAGGCGGGGCAACTGATTTCCCATTGACCAGCCAGAGTCCGAAGTTTTGAATGACGATGCTTATGTAAGCGTGGGGAATCGACAACCTGTATTCGTGTCTGGGGTTGGCGACGCTTGATGCTGAAGCGCTCAAAGACGCCTTATTGCCCAAATTAATGCCGTTGGCTCTAAAGGCGTTGGGAATCGGATTACCCGCAAGAGGGCTGGTGCGCGCGTCGTTTGCATTGAAGTTGCCGTCTGTGGTCAGGTGTGGCATTTCATTGGGGATAAAACTTGCAAAACAGAAGTCTTTGTTGTTGGCGTTAAAAGGTTTATAGCCGCTCACGTGACTGCCACTTTTGGGGGCGACGGTAGCACCCTTAGGAATTTGCTTCTCATCGAACTTCAAATTGCTGGGCGCGCCGCGGTCGACCATAGCTACATCCCAGCCCGGACCATCTACTGTCTTTAGTTCTGACGCCGTACCCAACAGCTTTGCTTTGCGCACGTTTGCCATATCATTGAAAAATTGATCGAGGGTTTTCTTGTCGGTCAGTGTGTTGACCAAATTATCATTGGCTATTTTGGCGACACGGTAGGCTTCATCAGCGTTTTGGTTTGTATATTGATTGGTTAGACCTTCTTTCTGGATTGCCTCAGCGTTGGCATTGATCAAATAAGCCTTGCCCCAAACTCGATTGATATTGCTCATGCCTACCAGTCCGCCTTTGTCGGCGACGTCGCTGAATTGAGCTCCTACCGGCACTTTCAATGTACCTACTTGCTTCGAGACATTGAGCGCTGCTGCATCAACAGCGTTGCGCACTTCTCTCGAGCCGCTGTTGAGGGTCAAGAATTGAAAAACGATGAACAGCAAAATGATTAAGAAACCGGCACTGATTGCCACAAGCACCAATGAAGCGCCGCTCGGGTTGCGCTGTTTACGCGAATTCATTAGCCTTGCATTTCTCATTTTTGAGTCCTAATTCGGAGCGGGCGTAGATACAATCGGCTCGATCGAGCTGGCACGGCAGCTGATTTCTGAATAGCCAGGCACGGGCACCGGCAGTTTTACTTGCATCAAGGTCGCCACCGAAACCATGCCTTTACCTAAGTTGTACTCGACGTCGTCGATCATTATGTGTTCGACCATCCAGGGCGGCGTGCAGTGCTTAACGACATCTTCAGCTATTGTCTGAGCGCTGTCTTGACTGGAAGCTTTGGCTGCTCCTCTGGCCGCTGCCTCCGCTAAGTGTTCGTTGCTGTCTACCGCCGACACAAAGGCGACTACATCAACAGCAGCCAGAGCAATCGGAATCAAGACTACAAATCCAGCCAACGTTTCGACCATGCTCGAACCGCTTCTTCTGCTCTTTGAGGCGGCGGCAAAACGGCGCTTTCGTTTAACGGAAAATGTCATTTGAATTCTCCAAAAGCTTCATCCGCGCCACATTTATTTCGATTGGTGCACCTAAGCCCGGCACTTTCACCAGAAATGGAATTTTCAAAAGCGGCTCGATCGACACCTTTGTCGTCACGCTCACATAGACGGCGACTTCACTCAATTTGTAATCAACTGTGGTTACAGGAGGTCCGGAAAGACGTGCCAGTCCGCCCAGGGCAGATGCCGACCAGCGAGTAGGCATGCCGTATATGACTTCGCCCTTTGGTGAGATGGCCAGGCTTTTTGCTGATTTTGAAGCCTCACGGAGCTGAAGGTCGTTGAGCGTCACTACAGAGTAATAACTAACCCCGAAATAGATGACGTCGATGACCGGGAAGATGGCGAACATCAAAAGCAAGAACAAGGCTGGTCCTGCTTCGCTCAGCGCCGAGCCACGGCGTCTGCGTCCCCGTGATAGACGAGCCTGTCGTCTATTGGTTGTGCAGAACCTGGACCTGGACTCGCAATTATTAGATCCGCGAGCGCTCACGATTTTTGATCTCCCCAACCGGTCCAAAGATTCAAATTTAAAGACTCAGCTCAATGACTCAATAGCTATATTAGAAAATGTGAGATTTGCCTAATAATTATAACAGAGCTAGATCATAAGCTCTATGAACCTATCCAGGCCTGGGTTCTACAATCAGCCGGACGTCTATTTTGTCCGAGAGGGTTCATCTGCCTTCCAAACTATGCTCGCTTGAGATAGCAAACTTTTGCCTGGCGGCAGCAGGGAGCAATAGGCCACATCTTCTCCAAAATTTTTGATGCAAACTCGGTGCAAGGTTACTGCTTCTTCCAATCGTCTGGCGCGACCGCCAAGAGCCGGTACTGCAAGAGGATCTTGGAGAAGTTTTGGCGCAACGATCCAGATCATTTCATCGACAAGGTTTTCATCGATCATGTTTCCTGCCAGTGTGCCGCCGCCCTCGAACAACACTGTGTTAATGCCGCGTTTTACCAGCTGGCGAAGCCCTTCTTCGAGATCCAGCTTTTCCATGTCTCTATTCTGTTGCTTATCGTCTGCGCGCCGGAAGGGCACTCCTGCAGCTACCTGAGAACTTTTGGCAGCCGGCTTCATGACTGTATAGGGCACACCGATCAATTCCGTCAAAGGTAAATCGGCGAGTGTTCTGTCTGCATTTTCTTGTTTTGTAATAACAAGTGTTCGAGCATCTGATTGGTATTTGAACAGCTTTGACTCGAATGAAACGCGCAAGTCTTTGTCTACAAGCACTTTTACAGGGTCTCGGCTATTTTCTATGTCGCGGACATTGAGGGTTGGGTTATCGATAAGCGCTGTGTTTGTGCCTATCAAAACAGCATCGAAAGCGTTGCGCAATTCGTGCACATAATGCCTGGCCTCGGCGCCGGTTATCCATCGGCTGCCACCATGCCTGTCAGCGATTTTTGCATCGAGGGTGGTGGCAAGTTTTAAACACACCCAGGGAAGTCCGGTCTTGATTCGTTTTACAAATCCGCGATTCAGGTATGCGCATTCACTTTCGAGAACTCCGGAAACGACCTCTATACCTGCTTCCTTTAAAGCCTTGAGACCGCCTCCTCCGACTACAGGATTTGGATCGACCATGCCGGCAACTACTTTTTTTACTCCGCTGGCAATTACTTTCTCGCTGCAGGGAGGTGTTTTTCCATGGTGGCAGCACGGCTCCAAATTTACGAAAAGTGTTCCGCCTATTGCTTTGTCACCGGCTTCGTTTAACGCGTTTACTTCCGCATGGGCTTCACCACGTTTGTGGTGATAGCCACGCCCAACTACATTTCCAGTTTTATCGAGTACAACCGAACCCACCATTGGATTTGGAGAAGTGCGTCCTTGCGCACGTGCTGCCAGTTCAAGACATTCACGCATGAACCTTTCATTGGAATCGCGATCGTTGCTGTTTTTATCCGGCATGTTTCACTTTTCCTGCTAAGACTTCAGGAGAAGAAGACCTCGGCAACGCCGTAGAGGTCCATATCGAGGGTTTTGATTTTGCCGATGCCTTCACTGATAGGAACATCTACAACGTGATTTCCTTGCAATGCCACCATACGGCCGAATTTCTTTTCGTGCACCAGGTCGGTCGCCTTTACACCAAATCTAGTGGCAAGCACTCTGTCGAACGCTGTCGGCGAACCGCCGCGCTGAATGTGTCCGAGCACTGTTGCTCGCGTTTCATAACCTGTCTCTTGTTCGATCAATTTTGCCAATCGTTCGCCGACGCCCGTGCGTTTGTTTCCATTCACGGTTGTGGGCACTTGCTCTTCATCGCCTTCCAGGCGCGCACCTTCTGCGACTACGACGATTGAGTAGTCACGGCCTCTGGCATGGCGCTTCTTAATTGATTCTGCGATCTCTTTCAATTTGATAGGTTTTTCCGGAACCAAAACAAAGTCCGCACCACCGGCAATACCGCCATAGCAGGCGATCCATCCGGCATTTCCGCCCATTACTTCGCACACCAGGACTCGATTGTGCGATTCGGCGGTCGTATGCAGACGGTCTATTGCTTCCATTACGACATTGACGGCCGTGTCGAAGCCAAAAGTAAAATCTGTGGAATTGAGATCGTTGTCGATTGTTTTAGGAATGCAAACAACATTGAGCTTGTGCTTGGAGCACATCTCATCAGCGATGTTTAGTGTTTCTTCTCCGCCTATAGCAATCAATGCATCTAGGCGGTGTTTTTCCATTTGCTCGATGATTTTTTCCGGGCCTCGCTCCGTTTTGAACGGATTGGCGCGGGATGTTCTTAAAATCGTACCGCCGCGGTGGATTAGCCCGCCCGTGGCTTGAAGGGTCAAGGGCATAACCATGCCTTCCATCGGACCACGCCAGCCTTCCAGAAATCCGACCACTTCGGAGTTATGCTCCATGACAGAGCGCCTTACGATGGCTCTGACCACGGCATTCAAGCCGGGGCAATCTCCTCCGCCAGTAAGGATTCCTAATCGCATAAAATCACGCCCACATTGGTGAAACGCCAAGACCAGCTCTTGAAATGAGCCGATTTCAAGCGAAACAAGCAAAATAAGTATACCGGCATTGTCAGTTGCACTCTCATTTGATCGCTTTTGAACTCTCGTTAAGCGGACTCAAAAGCACAGAAAGCGTCACTGACTAAGGAAAACGGCGGGTTAAGCTCTGTGAAACACCTGTTTTGAGCGTGATTATTACCAGCATTTTTAAGCTTTTCAGAATTCCGAGCCGATATTCGCCGGAAGGATCTACATTTATATGAAGCCACAGCCGGTTTATGGGGCTGGATGCACTCTTGGTAACAAGAGAAGCGCCGCCTGCAGCCATCCGGCAAGCGGATCGACAAGGAAGCACGCTGCGTGCTCCCAAATGGAGGTAATGGTCTTGAATTTATATGAGTGGGAAGCCAAGAAGATTTTCCAGGAGCACGGCATTCCGGTCCCGCCGTCTCATCGCATAACCAAGCCGGAAGAATTGAGAAAGGTTCACCTCGGTTATCCACTCACTCTCAAGGTGCAAGTGCAATCCGGTGGCCGCGGTAAAGCCGGCGGCATCCAATTTGCACAAGACTTGAAAGACGGCGAAGCCAAAGCCAAAGACTTGCTCAAAATGGTCATCAATGGCTCCAAGACTGAAAGCCTGTTGATCGAGCCAAGACTGAAAATCGC
>PNLN01000051.1 GCA_013823055.1 Cyanobacteria bacterium DS2.3.42 | reverse complement strand
CGGGCTGACCGAGTTTGATGTACTCCAGGCCGACATCCATCATTGTGCTCAACTTGGAGACTGCTTTGGGAATATTGGAGAAAAACTCCAGGCCTTCCTCAACGGTCATCTCCAATACATCTGCAATCGAGCGGGATTTGAATTTCACCTCCAAAGTCTCGCGGTTGTAGCGAGCGCCCTTGCAAACATCACATGTGACGAAAACCGAAGGCAAGAAATTCATCTCAATCTCATTCATTCCCTCGCCGCCACATGCTTCACAGCGACCGCCTTTGACATTGAAGGAGAAGCGACCGGGCAGATAACCGCGGGCTTTCGCTTCATTTGTCATGGAGAAAACTTCGCGAATCACATCAAACAAACCGGTGTAGGTTGCCGGGTTAGAGCGAGGCGTACGACCGATCGGCGACTGATCGATGTCTATCACTTTATCGATCGGATCGAGCCCATCGATTTTCGTTATGCCCATCGGTTTTGCAACAGTGCCGTGCAGAGAATGTCGCATGTACTCATAGAGCAAATCATTGACGAGAGTCGACTTGCCGGAACCAGAGACGCCAGTAACAACAACGAATTTACCGAGTGGCACATCGACATTTACGCCTTTCAAATTGTTCAGCCGCGCGCCGACAATTTTCATCGAATGGCCGTTTCCGTCCCTGCGCTTGCGCGGAACTTCAATGCGCTTGCGTCCGGAGAGATATGCACCAGTCTTTGATGCCTCAGCATTGCAAATCTCTTCCATGCCGCCTTCAGCAACCAGATATCCGCCATGGACACCTGCGCCCGGACCAATGTCTATGATCCAATCAGCCTGCCGAATCGTGTCTTCATCATGTTCGACAACGAGCAAGGTATTGCCCAGATCGCGCAGATGCTGAAGCGTGGTGATCAGCCGATTATTGTCTCTCTGATGCAACCCTACCGAAGGCTCGTCCAAAACATACAGCACGCCGGAAAGACCGGAGCCAATCTGTGTAGCCAGGCGAATCCGCTGCGCTTCCCCGCCCGACAACGTGTTGGCCTGTCTTTCCAGAGTCAGGTAATCGAGGCCCACATTGGATAAGAATCTCAATCTAGAGCCAATTTCAATTAAGACTTGATGGGCAATGGTTCGATTTCTGTCCGACATCTTCTCCGGCAACTCGCTGAAAAAGACAATCGCTTTGGCGACAGACAGGCGGCAGACAGTGGCAATCGAAAGCCCACCTACTTTCACCGACAGACTCTCTTTTCGCAACCGCGCACCATCACATTTGGTGCAGGGCAATTGCGTCATGTAATTCTCAATTTCCTGGCGCACCCGGTCAGACTGCGATTCCTGATGCCGACGCTTAAGATTGTTGATTATCCCTTCAAAAGGCTTTTTGTATTCCCAAACTTCTTTGGCATCATAAGAATCATGCTTGAGTTTGATGCGCTCCTCTCCAGTGCCGTAGAGAATCACTTCTTGATGGGCTTTGCTCAGTTCGCCAAATGGCGTCGTCATCGAGAATTTGAAGTGTTTTGCCACCGACTCCAAAATTTGTTCGTAATACGGATTGCTGGTTTTGGACCAGGGATAAACCGCACCTTCGCGCAAGGTCTTTTTGGGATCGGGCACAACCAGCCTCGGGTTCACCTCGAAGGTAGAACCCAGACCATGACAGTCGCCGCAGGCTCCGTAAGGGCTGTTGAATGAGAAGATGCGCGGCGAAATTTCCTGAAAACTGACATTGCAATTTGCGCATGCCAACTTTTCGGAAAAGAGCAATTGCTTGTCACCGATGTCTACAAGCGCAATCGACTTGCCCCACTTGAGGGCAAGCGCAAGAGAATCAGCCAGTCTTGACTGAATTGTCGGGCGCACGACCAGGCGGTCGATGACAAGTTCAATTGAATGTTTTTTGTTTTTGTCCAGCTTGATCTCGTCTTCCAACTGCAACGTCTCGCCGTCAATGCGAATCCGCACGAAGCCTTCTTTGCGCAGGTCCTCGAAAAGAGACTGATACTCACCTTTTCTGCCGCTGACCAGGGGAGCGAGAATTTGAATCTTGGTTGATTCTGGCAATGCCAGCACCTGATCGACAATTTGATCGATCGTCTGCGGGTTGATCAAGCTGTCGCACTCGGGACAATGCGGAATGCCGGTGCGCGCATAAAGCAGGCGCATGTAATCGTAAATCTCAGTTACTGTCCCGACTGTCGATCTCGGGTTGTGACTTGTCGATTTCTGATCGATGGATATGGCGGGCGACAATCCTTCAATGGCATCGACATCAGGCTTGTCCAGTTGACCAAGGAATTGACGAGCATATGCTGATAGAGATTCGACGTAGCGCCTCTGTCCTTCAGCAAAAATGGTGTCGAATGCCAAAGACGATTTGCCCGAGCCACTAACGCCTGTGACAACGACAAGCTTGTTTTTCGGTATCTCGATGCTGATGTTCTTTAGATTATGCTGCCTGGCGCCCCGCACCACAATTTTGTCGCTCATATCGACTTTGTGTTTTTCACCAAAAGGACTGTAAGTAAGGTCATCAGTGAATGTAGCGTCTTCGGCGTATATACTGCAAGTTAGGTTTTTAACGTTGGGATTGGCTTTGACCGAGGTTTTCTCTTTGACGGCGGTACTGGCTTTGCCATGGGTACCATTTTTGCCGTTAGTATCCTTCTTTGCGACGCCAATATTTTTGCCTGAACCCTTTTCTGGTTTTGCTGGTTTTGCTGGTTTTGCCGGTTTTGAATTTACGGTCTTGCCTTTCTTAGCCAGTTTGACGTTTGTTGCCATGATTCCTCGAAACTTCATAGATTCAGCGCACACAGCCCTGTGCGCTCAGTTCTTTACTCAGATAATCCAGAATAAGAATGATAGCCGGAATAAACTTGCCTCGCCATTTGCGTAAGCGGGCTCGTAAAGATTAGACAAAATGAGGCAGACAGCTTTCCTATTCAGTCTTTGAAGCGGGAACGCCCTTTTCACCTTCTTGCTTCAAATCGATTTTTATATGATTGGAGTCGTCTTCCTTAATGGGCGGCAAATTGGGATGCGCCGATTTGACAGCGGTAAAGAAGTGCAGGCCCATCGTCACAACGCCCAGGGAAAGACCCAAAAAGAGCGCAATCAAAAGAGCTTTCACGACAAGACCTGTAAAAGTAGGTTTTTCTTCATATCGTATTCTGGAATAACGCGAACCGCTTACACGTGGGTCGCCTGTGCCATACGCGCGTGCTCGGGTGTGCGAAGTGCGCATGGAATCACGGGTGTATTCTTTGCTAATCTCAACCGAATCAGGGCGCTGGACAGGCTGCATATTGTCTTGAGAACGGCGAGGCTGGGGCCCCTTAAAGTCGACATTGGCGTCGCCGCGCGGCTCGAATGACTGCCATTCTCCCGATGTTTGCGCCGAGGCGGGCGGCCTATCATACGAAACAGAATGAGGCGCAGCAAAATTAGGCTTTTGATTGGCAGAATTAGGAAGATTAGGAGAATCGTAAGGATTGGGCGACTGCTGAGGCTGATTGGGCGGTTGATTAGGATTCGACAGCTCCCTCGATCTGGGTAGGTCGCGCGGATTCGGTGAATCTTTGTAGTCAGGCTGCTTAGGAGCTTGAGGTTTTTTCTTGGGCGCCTCGACTGACTTGTGCAAATCATCGAGCATCTCTTCCACACGCTGATAACGCTTGTTCGGCTCCTTCTCCAGCGCACGCATAATCAAGCGCTCTAATTTCTCAGGAATCTTCACGTTCGGATTCATCACGGAAGGCGGGCGTGCCGGCTCGCCAATCTGCTTGGACATCGTCTCGACGTAGTTCTTTCCAAAGAAAGGAACTTCGCCTGTCAACGCCTCGTACATAACTATTCCTAGCGAGTAAATGTCGGCACGTTGATCCAGCTGGCCGCCCATGCACTGCTCCGGACTCATGTATATCGGGCTGCCCCAGACCTCGCCCATACGCGTCAGTTTTTGCGCCTCTTCTTCGAATTTGGCGATGCCAAAATCGACCACCTTAGCAAAGTCGCTCTGTTGGCGGGTTTTAAGCAACATAATATTGCCTGGTTTGAGGTCTCTATGAACCAATCCCTGTTTATGGGCATGCGCCACAGCAGCCAGGACCTGCATGAATATTGTCTGCACGCGCTCATAGCTGATCAGACGTTCTTTTTTGAGAACATCATTCAGGCTATTGCCGGTAAGAAAATCCATGATGAAAAAAGGCTGTTTCTTGCTTGTTTTGCCATAATCGTGAATACGCACGATATTAGGATGGTTGAGATAAGTGAGAGTTTCGGCCTCTCTTTGAAATCGTTTGACCGTCAATTCATCGCTTGCCGCCTGCATGCGCAATGTTTTGACCGCATAGATTTTCTTGCTCTCCAGATGTTTGGCAGCATAGACAACGCTCATGCCACCGGTACCGAGAGTCTGCAGAACATAATATCTGCCCATGCCGTTAAGCCATTGGCCGACAAGCATATCGCGGAAATTCGAAGGAATTTTTATCTGGAAATAGCCAGGTTTGACGGGCGCACGCACACCAGCTTTCGCCTCTAATGATCTTGCATATCGCGCACTGCCTGGCATCATATGTGGTGGCACCAACCGCTTTCCCGAACCCCGTTAGGGAGCTATTGCGTTAATGACTATCTGCACGAATCCTAGTACAACACCGATCGCCCCGCCGAAATACTCAAGGGCTATGAGCTCTTTAGCGCAAATGTTCTTTACCAGCTCCTCCATTTTTTCTGACGAGAACATCGAGATCTTGGTGGTTATCAAATCTTTTATTCCCAACTGCGGAATCAACCTCCCCAAAAGGACACGCAGCTCGCTGTGCAGATAGGAATAAGCAAAGCTGGAAACATTCTCTTTGGTTCTGTCCAGCCACTTCTCCGGGATCGATTCCGGATTGAAACGGATGATGGCAGAGCGCACCGTGCTCATAGCAGCACCTTCGCCCACCTTGACAGCCTCCATGATCGAATCGCGATTGTGAAGCAAGAAATTCTCAACAAAACTGACCACGTTGGCTTTCAATTTGGCGATGTTTTGCAAAGGCATCGAACGCAAGTCGAAATTGGCGATTTGAATGGCCATCTGATCGCGAATTCCGAAACGCTTGATCAAATCTCCAATCACACGCGTGCTTTCCTCCGGCTCTTTTTCCATGAAATTGCGCCATTCATAGCAAACCCGCTTGACGCCAATAATTCGAGCCAATAATTTGTAAGGACCGCCGGCATGCGCTTGAATAGACTCATCGAGAGCATTGATATTCTGTGGCGAAAGCAGCGTAATTAGATGTGTACGCACCTTTTCGGCGGTGATGAAAGCTTCCATGATGCGAGACGAAATCTCGGTTGCCTGCTCAAGCGAGATGCGCATGGGCAGAATCATATGGTCGAAAATCTTCTCGACGATTACCTGAACGTTTCTGTCGCGACCTTTTTCCAAACCTTCAATCGATGAATCGACCAGATGCTGAAGCATAGCCGGGCTGAGCTCGGCCAGTTCGGACGCCAACCTATGCAACTTGGTGGTATCGCGAAACTCTTTGAGAACGGCATCGACAAAAGCATCGGAGGCAAGGAAAAGATTTTCCTTGGTGACCAGACTCTCTACTTTCACGCTGATATCATCAGGCGTAAGCAGGGTTTCCGTAACAGTTTTAGCCACCGACTCGGCCAGCTTGGCTTTGCGTTTTGGGAAAATACCGGGGGTTAGCGGCATAGCAATCTTCGTGCCCGGCCAATACCAGGTCTCATACGGGTGAAAAAGCGCCGCTACAGCCATTCGTGTGGCGATCCAACCGTGCAGACCATAGAGCACAGGCGGCATCACCACTTTCCAAAGAATGGCTGATTCACTGCCAAAGAGCCGATGGATGTAAATCGTAAAGTCCATGAACTTTGCTGGATACCTGATTGATGCCTGACAGACGCCTAACTGATACTTGGGAAATTTTGGTTTGCCGAATATCGAATTGGATGACTCATCAACCGGCTGTAAAGCAGCTTTATTAATGAGTACAAATGCAAGTTTACTAGTTACTGCAAGGTTATAGCGATTTATACCGGGCAAATCGGAACGTGGGCGGCATTTACACGCGCCACCTCTGATTTGGTGCGGCTAAAAGCGGTTTTGGCTAGATGCGCCGCCTATAATGGCGACTTCACAAGACTTAAGCTGAATGGTCACTTTCATCAAAGCCTTAAGCAAAAATGGACCGCTGGATATATACAAATGAAATCTTTCGGCACCACAAAATACAAACATCTTATATGCACACTGCCGATACTTTCTATACTATCGACATGCGCAGGCTTGAGCCTATTTTCCTCATGTGCTCATCCAGCGCTTGGCAAACCTCAATTTTTCAGCAAGTCCGAGCTTTTCGGCAACAAATCCAAATCGGATGAGACAGATAAGCTGATTGAGAAAGGGCGCCAGTTGTTTTTTTCGGGTCAATTCAACCCGGCCTGCGAATTGTTTCGGCAGGCGGTCGAAAAAAATACCGAATCGGGAATCAATCACTTCGAGTATGCGCGCACACTGGCCAGGCTCGGCAACGAAGATAAAGCCGTATCTGAGTTTCTCGAAGCCCTCAATCATGACTCCAGTTTGCTTGATGCCAGAAAAGAAATGGCAGTGATTTTCATGAAACGGGGCAGCTACGATGAAGCAGGCGGTCAGCTAAAGCAAGTAGTGGATGCACAACCGGAAGATCTCGTATCGCGCGGCAATCTGGGCATTTGCATGCAGCGTATGGGACTCATAGATCAGGCAATCGCAGAGTTTCGCATCGTTCAAACAAAAGAACCTGACTCGGTTGAAGCGCTGTTCAACCTGGGTGCAGCCCTGAAGCAAAAGGGCGAGATCGATGAAGCAAAAGAAAAATTCGCCAAGATTCTTTTGCTGAAACCCAAGCCTGATGATGCCAAACTGTCATTTACATATCTCGAGCTGGGCCGCTGCCTCTTGCAAAAAAACGACACAAGATCTGCCATTGGACTTGAGAAACTGGCGATAAAGTGTTTACCTTCCAACCACCTGGCGTATTTGACCCTGGGTGAAGCCCTGGAAAAAGAAGGCAAAGAAAGTGAAGCGCTGGAAGCGCTGCGTCAAGCAATTCAAATCAATCCCAAGGCTCCTGAATCACGAGCCGCGTTGACACGGCTCCTGAATGGGAAGGCAGCCAAACCACGACAAAAGCTGACTGTGAGGTAGTAGAACCAAATGAGATACCGCCAATTACTGACCGTGCTGGCACTTTCGGCCTTTGCAACGCAAGGCGCCTGTCCACAAGCGGCTCAGGCTGTCGATCAAGATCAAGAAGATATTAAAAACGCCGTATTTCGTTACGAAGCAGCCATCGAACAAAATCCGAAGAATGCGAAAAATCGCGTCAAGCTAGGAAAAGCCTACCTGATGCAAGGTGAATTGAAGAAAGCCGAAGACCAATTCAAAGAAGCAATCAAGCTGGAGCCCAATGAATCGGAAGCTCACTTCGGTCTGGCGCGCGTTTTGATGCGCGAAGGCAATATGCAAGAAGCGACAGATTCTATGAAAGACGCAGCCAAACACGATCCCAACAATCCGGACGTGCATCACAGACTGGGCCAGATACTTTTGCGTACGGACAAACCAGATGAAGCAATTGCAGCTTTCAAGCAGGCAATCAAGCTGAATGCCGATCACGCACCGGCTCACAGAGATCTCGGAGCTGCCCTGGGAACGCGCGGAGACATCGATGCGCAGATTGAAGAAGAGAAAAAGGCAGTCACGCTCTCGCCTGAAGATCCTGATGCAAATTTTTATTTAGGCAGTGCCTATGCGATGTCAGGCAACGCCAAAGATGCTGCGAAGTATTTGCAACGATGTGTTGAGTTGGATAAAAAGAATTCCGAGGCGCATCGAATGCTGGCTGGAGTGCTGGCTTCCGATCATCGTTTCGCAGAAGCGGTGAAGTCTGCAGAAACGGCATGCGAGCTGGCGCCCGACAACAAGGCGTGCAAAGACACATTGCAAAAGATAAAGACTGCAGAAGCTAAGTCTAAGTAGATCTTCTCTCTTTTATCAAAATATAAGAACCGCGCCAAATCGAGTTTTGGGGGAGTAAAGCGCGTCCACAGTCAAGGTACTGGCAACCGTTTTACTGACTACAGGGTGCGCCTATTGCCTTGGATAAGGTTAACTACATAAGCGCCGCACATTATTGCAAATAGCCAGAATACACCTTACGATAGCCTAGTCGAAAGCCTATCGACTGGGCCATTGAAACGCAGTTCTTTAGTGAACCGCAGTTCCCTCGCGAACAGCACAACCTGTCCTGCTTCTAGTCCAGATTCTACTAAGGTATTTCAACTGTATATATTTCATGAGGGCTACGCGTCGTGCTTGAGCGTAACGAGAAAAACGATAAGGCAAAGTTGGAAATCAAAGCCAACATCAAAGTTGTAGGTGTCGGCGGAGCCGGCTCCAACGCTGTCAACCGCATGATCCAAGCGGGTCTCAATGGGGTTGAATTCTGGGCTTGCAATACAGATGCCCAGGCGCTCGATTTGTCAGCAGCGAAAAATCGCTTGCAAATCGGAGCCAAACTGACACGGGGACTGGGAGCCGGCGGTAATCCGAACATCGGCACCAAAGGCGCAGAAGAAAGCCGCGAAGACATCGCTGCCGCTCTTCAGGGCGCAGACATGGTATTTATCGCTGCCGGCATGGGCGGTGGCACCGGTACCGGTGCAGCACCGATCGTTGCTGAAGTAGCAAGAGAAATCGGCGCACTGACAGTCGGTGTTGTTTCACGTCCTTTCCTGTTTGAAGGAAAGCGCCGCATGAATCAAGCCGAAATCGGCATCCAGGAAATCAAATCGCGCGTCGATACATTGATCGTCATCCCTAACCAGAGACTGCTTGAAGTTGTAGATCACAGAGCCTCCATGCAAGAAGCATTCGTCGAAGCCGACAAAGTGCTGATGCAAGGTGTGCAAGGTATCTCCGACATCATCACAGTGCCTGGTTTGATCAACGTAGACTTTGCGGACGTCAAAGCAATCATGGCAACAGCCGGCTCCGCTCTTATGGGCGTCGGCCGCGCAACCGGTGAAGGCAGAGCGGTCGAAGCAGCCCGCAACGCTATCAACAGCCCACTTCTCGAATGCACCATCGATGGTGCCTCGGGCGTGATCTTCTCCGTCACGGGCGGACCGGACCTGACTCTGCACGAAGTACAAGAAGCAGCAAATGTTATCTACTCAGCGGTTTCCGATGATGCCAACATCATCTTTGGAGCAGTGCTTGATGACAGACTGCACGGCGAAGTGCTAATCACCGTCATCGCTACCGGCTTTGACATGGTTCAGCAAAATCAGCCACCTCGCCAACCGGCAATGTCTGCTCCGCAACCACGCGCTCAGCAGCAAGAAGTAAGACAACAGCCGACTCAAAAAATCGCCAGCGACATCCTTGACATACCCGAGTTTCTAAAATCTCGCGGTGGACCCAAGTAAGAGTCGTTAGAACCGCGCCCGGCGAAATTAAAAAAACCGCTAAGCGCAACCAATCAATCTGAAGACCGGACCAAAAGTCCGGTCTTTGTTTTTGGCGCGACATGAGATAATCACTGCCTAATATCGGCGGCGTTTTTTGAATTCAAGCCTGTGGAAAAGCTCATGATCAAACTAGACGAAGGAACCATGCCCGTTCATACGGACGACGGCAAAATTATTTTGATCGATCAGCGTAAGTTGCCGGAATCGATCGAGTATTTTGACGCTACCGACATCGATCAAATGTGTTTTGCCATTTGCGACATGGTTGTCCGCGGCGCTCCGTCAATCGGTGTTGCAGCAGCACTCTCCATGGCCGCTCATCTCAAGAAATTGGCAAGCAGTCAAAGCGCTCGACTCTCAGTTTCCACATTCGATCAAGTAAAGGAAAAACTAGATGCCACGCGCCCGACCGCCGTCAACTTGAAGTGGGCAACCGGCGAAGTGCACGATTTTGCATCTGCACTTTTGAACGAGAACCCCACCAACAAAGAATTTGGAGAAAAGGTTTTCCGCTTCGCTGAAGCAATGCTTCTGGAGCATTTGGCGAGAAACAAGAAGCTGAGCGATTTCGGTCAGTCAGTTGTTCCGCAAGACGCGCGCATCATTACTCATTGCAATGCCGGCTCGCTTGCCGCTTGCGGATGGGGGACGGCACTTGGCGTAATCAGATCCGCGCATATTAATGGGCTCAAACCGCAAGTTTTCGTGGACGAAACCAGACCGCGCAACCAGGGCTCCAAATTGACGATGTGGGAATTGACTCAAGATGGAATTCCTGCCACTTTGATTTGCGACAACATGTCGGGTTATTTGATGAATAAAGGCGAAGTGGACTTGGTGATCACTGGAGCCGATCGAATTGCTGCAAACGGTGACTCGGCCAACAAAATCGGCACGTATTCGCTGGCAGTTCTTGCTCATCATCACGGCATCCCGTTCTACATTGCCGCGCCACTATCCACAATCGATGCCAATATTGAAACCGGCGAGCAGATTCCTATCGAATTTCGCAACAAGGATGAAGTGAGAAACATCGAAGGAAAACCAGTCACAGTCATAGGTGCAGAGGCACTAAATCCGGCATTTGATGTCACCCCCAATCATCTGATCAAAGGGATAATCACAGAGCAAGGCGTTCTCACCCCACCTTTCAAACAATCAATTAAGGATGCTTTGCAAAGGAATTGCGCGTCTAAGTGATTAAGCTTCGAAATAACGTCCTTGAGGCTTGCTTTGTCGATTGGATTGGGCAAGCAAGATGCCTTTAGTCAGGTCTGTTGAATCTTCAGGGACAGAAACAATGCCGAAAGAGAGCTTCAAAGGCGCTTCCGGCTCCTGTGGCTCGAGCGGCATTTCGCCTTCCACTTCATCTGGAGGCAATTCGGCAAGCGTCTTGACCAGATTACGGCATAATCCCATAGCTTTCTCGCCATTGCTAAATGGGAGGATCAAGCCAAATTCAAGCGTTTGGAAGTGCCCGACCAGATCAAGCTCGCCTCTGCAAAGATTGAAGGCTCTGACGACCCTGCGCAAGTGCTTGCCCTGCGGCAAAAGCCCATTTTGCTTTACGTCAAAAATCACCACTGAGTAACCGGTGCGTGTCCGGGCGCTGCGCTGGTGCTCTCTTTGAGCAAAGAAGAGAAACAGAGGGTAGCTGAGCATGTCTGTTTCGGGGCGCAAAATCTCATGGTAAGCGGCATCAATAATCGAAAAGTCGATCGATCCTGTACTTTGAAAAACCGGCTGGCTGCCGCGCGACTGAGTTGCGATGATGTTTTGCATCGACATGTTCAAAAATGCCGGCATCCAAATATTCATTGGCATTGGAATTCGATTGAGGAAATCATGCAAGCGTTCGCTCGGCTTGAGCTGGCTGAAAATTGTCTTTTGAGCAGCCAGATCTGCAGGAATGCCGCCGGCCTTGGCTAGGGCTTCAAATTCCGATTCGCTCAGATTGGGATTGGTTTTAAAAATCGCGGAATACTCGTCAAAACCACGATTATCCAGCTCTTGTTTCATGTCTCGAAGAGCGGCAGCTTCCACAAGAAGCGCGTCCATTCTCTTTGAGACAGTGCGCTCTTTGGCCAGTATCTTAGAGGCAAAGGCAAATTTGCCCTTTTTCCACATCAATGACTCGAGCACAACATCATAGCCTTTGTGAACGCTTGCCCCTTCCACGAGCAATGCGTCTTCTTTTGTGGCGTGAATGGGCGTGCCTTCTTCAAAGTAAACTTCGATTTGCCTCATGCCCTCTACTATTTCCAGCCGTCCGGTCATTTTGCAAATAGAAACTGATTGCAGTACACCGAACAAATCGATGTCTTCGAGCTCACCGGAAAGATTGACACCGAAAGTTGCATAAGTTCCGCTGGCTGCATTACCCATATCCGGCATGCCGCCTCCGCCATGAGGAGCCTGCTGCAAATGCGGTTGACTAATCTGCTGCATCGTCGGTTGCATTGCCTGTTGCATGAGTCCGCCCGGCGGTATCTCCTGCGTGTTCATCAGCTGGACACCAACGGCTGGCTGCGCGGGCACGCTTGCCGACGAAGCCTTGGATATTTCCAGATGGATCATGCCAAGCAGAACCGCCAGATCAGTAGTTCTGTGCGACCAGAGAGGGGGTAGATGGGAATGCTCGACGTCTATCAGTGTCCATTCAACATAAGAAACACGGTTCAGGCCGGAGGGGTCGGGCGGTGTAATCGCCGTCAATAAGTAACCCTTGCCGGTACCAAATGGCAATTCCACTGGGCGGCCAAGGTTCTGGCGAGCCAGATTGAGGACCTTATCCAGGTCCATTTCATTCGGATTGACTACAGACGCGACCTTAAGCGGCGTCCAAGACGACTTTTGCAATGTCAATACCAAACGGCGACAAACCAAGTACTTTGTACCACCAGAGCCTCAGCTTATGACTTTAAAAGACAAGAAATCCCAAAAATTCTTGCTCGGTCTGCCTGGTCGCAAAGATCCGGGCAAAAACTGTGGTCTTGCCGAATGATTAATACAGTTGAGTCGGCTTTATGTGGCCAGTACTTTTTCTTTGCGCCCTTCCAAAATCTTCAGGAAGGAGCGCGTGGAAATTTCTTCCAGTGTCAGTCCGGTTGCTTTCACTTCTTCTTTGGAAACGGCACCACAATTGATGGCACGCAAGAAGTAATTGAGCAAGCCTTGACCGGTAGCGGCGTCGTCGAATACATCGCCTACAAGAGTGGCTTGGGCTGCCTTTTCAATGAAACTTCTCAATCGCAAAGAAGCCGGCTCCAATCCTTCCAAAAAGAAAGAATAACAAGCTGCATAACGGACAGGCAATTGAGCAGGGTGCAAATCCCAACCTTGATAATATGCATGCTTGAGCGAGTGGCGAACATGGTCAAAACCAAGCTTCCATGCCCGATGTACGGTATCTATGTTTTCCTTGCGCAAAGCATCGCTCAGATTTCCATCTTGATCGGCGCGATGTGGTCCGACCGGCATTACGTTGGTAGCACCGTCCGAAAGCCAGATGCCGGTGCCTGAAAGTGAGACCCGCATCATTTCGCGCGCGAAATCGCACGATGGGTGGTCCATAGACTGATATGCAGCGGTGATATTTGATGAAGCAGTGTAATCGTAAACTCCAAAATGGCAGCCGATGCAACGACCTTCGGCCGCTCTGACAAATTCAGGTAACGCACACTGACCTCTGGAATTAACGATGGACTGCGGTGTTTCGACCATCAATTCAATTTTAATCGTATTTTCGGCCAGACCCAGTTTCTTTTCGATCATAGAAAGCAGATTCATCATTGCCGTTACTTGCTCGGTAATCGTCACCTTCGGCAAAGTGATTACGAAGTTGTCGGGCAGCTTGCCGCCTGTCTCTGAGAGCAATGTCGTCATGAAGATATCGAGGGTGCGCGCACTTCTGTCACGCAATTCTTCGGTAAAAGGTTTGATGCGAATGCCGATAAATGGAGAAAGTGTATTTTCCTTCATGCCCTTAGCCACTTCTTGGGCAGCCAATTCAGTATGCATATCTTCTTCGGCATCCGGTCTGTTGCCGTACCCGTCTTCAAAGTCGATGCGGAAATCTTCCACGGCCTCGCGCGTCAATTTTTCGCGCACCCGCGTGTAGACGGTGTAGGCAAGCCAGGCAGGGTGCTGCTCTTTGCGAATGCTATCGGAATTGTCTGCAAGCAGTGGCTCAAGTTTTGCAATTTTTGCTTCAGTCTCTGGCAATTGCTCCCAACCAGAAAGTTGAAGAGCTTTGGCAAAGGTTACGAAATCGGGAGCATACTCGTCCAGTGAGCGCAGCGCGAGCACTCCAAGCTTTTTGGCGGAGTCTGATTTGAACAAATGAGCGCCACCGTATACGGTGTGAACAGCTTGTCTAGCACCAGAATCGCCGGGATATTGAGAATTGAATTCTCGGTTTGCGATTGCCAACTTGCTGAAGACTTCGCCGAGATTTCCCGAGTTAAGGGAAGTTTTCATCTTTTATCTCCTTGCCTCACGAGTTTTCTAACTGCCTCTATATGTCGAATAGCTGAATGGGCTGATTAACAGCGGTACATGGTAATGCTGCGCCGCATCATGGATTTCAAAAACAATAGGAACGGACGGATAAAAACCTTGCACTCCAATCGACTCGAAATATTTCTGCGTGTCGAAAGTCAACCTGTAGATTCCGGTTTCCAATTTCATTCCATCCGCCCAAAGTTCAGGCACACGCCCGTCTGAATTGGTCGTCGCTCTCGACTGCTCAACCCACTTACCGTCAGTGTTTCTGTCCAGGACTATGGGAACACCCTGCGCCGGTTTGCCGCGGGATGCATCAAGTACGTGAGAAGTTATTTTGCTCATGAAACCAGTTTTTCCAATCGGATCTTTGTGATTTTCGCTTGTTCGCCGGCTGCTACTTTCAGCTCTTCATCTTTGTTGTTGGGCATTCTGCTTTTCAAAATTTCAAGCATTTGATCGGCAGTTTTTCCTGTTGCACAAACTATGAAAATGTATCCGTACTTTTCAAAATAATCATCGTTCAGCGCAGATAGCTGATGAAGCACATCTTCAGTAGCTTGAGAGACTCCGTTCTGCTCGTTCTCACACCAGCTTGCTGTGGAGGCAAACTTGGCTCTCAGCGAATCCACATCGCCGATTCTCGGGTGGTGTGAAAAAGCTTCAAGCCAATCTTCGGGAGCAAGTTTAAACCAAATGTGATCAGCTGCGTTAAATAATTCCTCGACCGAATGAAATGGGCGCTGCTCCAACATCTTTGCTACCCATTTGGTTGATCCGCAGCACCTTGCCAGCGCTACTTCAGCTTCATCTATCGAGGCTGTATTCAGTATTTCGAACTTGGAGTTAGCGTTGACTGTCATTTCTTTTTTACCGAGAGTTTGTGACAACCTTTTCCGTTTTATCCAGGCGCCCGGAGAGAATCTTCTTTCCATGCCCTTCTCTGGTGAACGTCCCTTCGTCATAGACCTTGACTCCGCGCACATATGTGCGTTTTACAACACCCTTGAATTTACGTCCTTCATGTGGCGTTTCTTTGTGGCGGTGATGAACGTTTTTCTTCTCGACTACAAAGCTTGCTTCCGGATCCAAGAAAACGATATCGGCATCGAAGCCGGGTGCAATCTTGCCTTTAGTGCCGTAAAGTCCCGCGAATTTGGCGGTCTTCTGCGACATCCAGCCGATCACATCCTCGAGGCTGTGCCCCTTTTCCTTTGCAAAAGTCCAGACAGCCGGCAAACCGAATTGCAAGGAAGCAATGCCGCCCCAGGCTTTATCGAAGTCGCCCTCCTTCATCAATTTCAATTCCGGCGTGCAGGGAGAATGATCCGAAACGACAAAATCAATGGTGCCGTCTTTGAGCGCCTTCCAGAGCAGCTCGGAATTTTCTTTCTCTCTAATTGGCGGAGCGCACTTGAAACGTGTGTCGCCATCAGGAATTTCTTCAGCGGCAAAAGTCAAATAGTGCGGGCAGGTTTCTGCAGAAAACGGCAATTTTTTTCCTTTTGCCTCTTTGACAATTGCCAGCGCATCAGACGATGAAAGATGGACGATATGCACGCGGCAATTGAATTCTTCGCAAAGCAAAGCGACCAATTTGACCGCATCATTTTCCCATTGACGTGGTCGCGATTCTAGAAAAGCCGCATACGATCTGGGTTCTGCTTTTAGATGCTCGGATGGTTTGTCATCGCTCTCGTCACAGTCTG
Source organism: Cyanobacteria bacterium DS2.3.42 (assembly GCA_013823055.1). Lineage (GTDB taxonomy): Bacteria > Cyanobacteriota > Vampirovibrionia > Obscuribacterales > Obscuribacteraceae > QKMZ01. The sequence goes on along the minus strand of PNLN01000051.1, from coordinate 2,164 downwards.
TTTCCATTTCTGCATGCACAAGAAGCGGCACACCCAGTTTTGCCAGCACAGGCATGGCTTTGCGCAAATCAAACTCGGTAGCATTCGGGAAATCGTCTATACCTGAATGGATCAGGAAACATTTAAAGCCGACCACTCCATGTGCCACCATCTTTTCAAGTTCGGCGTGATTGCCCGGAACGACGCCGCCCCAGAAGGCGCAGTCGACATTGAGCAGTCCTTCAATGGCGTTCAATTTTTCCTTTAGGGCGGCCAATGTGGTGGTGACCGGTATGCAGTTGAGTGGCATATCGACAATTGTGGTGACGCCGCCGGCGGCAGCTGCCTTTGTGGCAGTGACGAAGCCTTCCCATTCGGTCCGCCCTGGTTCATTGACGTGCACGTGGCAGTCGACCAGACCGGGAATGACAACAAGATCGCCGGCATCTTCCACGGGAATGCCTTCAGGCACGTCTTGTACAGAGACGATTTCTTTGATGACGCCATCTTTGACAAGCACTGCAGCTTGCCTGAAACCATCTTCGGTCAGGACCTTGCGTCCGACAAAGGCCGAATCAAAAGCTTGAGCGCTACTGCCCATGGGCAACACCTCTTTGCGAGCCGATATGCACAGAGGATATACTCTAGAGGCTTCATATACTGCTTTTCTTAACCAAAATAAAGGAGACCGGTAGCGAGCGCATGCCCAATTTCGCCACTACATGCAGTGCGGACCATCCCAGTGGTTAATTTCAGCCGATGAGATAAACTGGAAACTCACGGGTAGGACTTAAATGCGGTTATTAGAGGAGGTCGTCACGTGTCACATAGTCGAGCAAGCTTTAGAAAACAGAAAGCAGGCAAAACTGTTTTTGCTTGCCTGATCGTGGCTGTTACCTGTGCACTGCTGGATGCTCGCGCCGAAACGACAACAGCTCAGGCTGTCAAACCAGGCAAACCATCCATGATTCAGACCAGCGAGCCAGCCAAACCCTCCTCTTACAATGCAAAAGCCCTACGTCGTCTCGATTTCAGAGTAGTGGGCAAGAGCTGCGCGGTCTGCCTGATGGGTATTCAGCGCAAATTCAAGAGCATGATCGGTGTAGTAAAAGCAGCGGTGATGCTCAAGAAACCGTATGGCGCCGTGGTTATTTACGATTCCTCAAAAGTAAGCATGCAAACGCTCCTGGATAAGGCAAAGTCCCAGGACAAAGAAGTGAAGATCCAACAGGTCACGGATTTCCCTATTCAGAAAATCCCGACCATTCTTATTCCTTTATATGGCATTCCAAAAAACGCCACTGTCGCTCCAAGTTCAGATGACGGCAAAAAATAAAGAGGACTTTGGGTCGAGCAGCGAGTTTTTAGAGCGTACCGACCACAGGCTCAGTCATGTCAGTAACGAAATTCATTTGAGACGGTCCGCCGAACGGAATCGGCACGGGAAATCTGCAAACGATTTCAGTCACTACAGTGACCGAGGTGCCTCTATAGTCGACTGGTCTGAACAGCCGCTTGGATCTGATGTATCCGGCAGCCGGGAAATTGTCGATAGCTGATTGAGCCGCAGCCTGAGCCTGTCCGGAATTGATCGTTTCGGCGGCTGCTCTGGCAGCACTCTTACACATCGAATCATTGGCGGTCTGTGCCAATACTGCCGCAGCCACATCAAAGAGAAAGAGCACAATCGGAATAATTATAAAGAGACCCGCAGCAGTTTCAACGATGCTGGTCCCTCGTTTTTTTCTATTCGATGACTTCATGACTGCGTTCACCCCTCCGTAGGTGCATAGAGATGCTTAGTTGATCCCGCGTTCTTCTTGCGTGCGCTCGGAAGTATAGTTGAATGTAATCGGTGCGCCGATACCAGGAATGCTCCCCATAAAAGGAATTTGCAAAAACGGCTGGATAAGGACGTTTGTGGTCACACTTATAGTGTCCGGCGAAAAATTGTCGTTGGGATTTACATCCTTCGGTGTTACCGAGGATCCGGCCTCGCGACCTTTGACGAACCTAGCCAAAGTGCTGGCTTCCCAGGCAATGCGCGCCCGGGCCAGAGCATCACTAGCTCGAGCAGGCGGAACGCAGGCAACTTCACGAGTCTGCAAGTGGTTCAAATACCAGCCTGCAGCGTACGCAATGCCCAAATAGAGCAGATCGAGCATTGGTGGCACAATGCAAACAA
>PNLN01000048.1 GCA_013823055.1 Cyanobacteria bacterium DS2.3.42 | reverse complement strand
TTCGAAGCGATGATTAACGTAGGGATTCGGATGTTGGGGATGAGATTGATGGCGCTGGCTTGCGAATAGTAGTTGTCAGCGTTACCGTAGCCGCCGTCCGGCGCGGTGAAAATATCGTCAAAATCTTTGATAGTTTTTACCAATTTGAGTTTTTCAGCGTCAAACCTTTCAGGGAAAAGCACACTCTTCTGGCGGATTTTGCTAGTGAGACCGCGCAAGAAATGCAATTCGTATATCTTATTGATACCTCTGGCAAGCGATTCGACACTGGCGTGAAGTTCGATTGATGGTGAGATGGCGCATACTCCGGCAATCAGTCCAACGGCGTCGTCTCCAAGCTCTCCTGCAGCTTTGAGCACAATATTGCCGCCCAGTGAGAAACCGGCGACGTATATCTCTTTAAGTTCGTAGACCTTTTGAATATGGCGTACGACTGAGATGACATCGGCACTCAGTCCGCCATTGTAGAGCGTATTGCTAAGGTGGAGAGTTCCACCACAATTGCGCATGTTCATGCGCACGACATTCATCTGCCGACCCATTGCCTTCCGGCCAAGACCAGTCACCTGTGCGGATTCACTTGAACCTTCCAGTCCGTGAACGATCAACAGTGTGGGGCGTGTTCTGTGATCGGGTTGAAGATGAATGTAGGTGAGGACGGAAGAACCGCTTGCCACCTCGATCACGCACTTCTGCGCTTTGGGGAGATTTTTCGGATCGCGCGGGCGCGGCAGAAACGTCGGCACCATCGTCATCAAGTGCGGATTTGTCAGTAAAGGGTGTGGAACGAATTCAGTCATTTTTTGTATTGGCGCATTGCATGCGCCTTATGGGTTTCGTAGTGGCGTATTGCATGCGCCTTTTGGGTTTCGTAGTGGCGCATTGCATGCGCCTTTTCTGTAGGGCCACCGCCATGCGTCGCCCACTTTGGTCCTAATGCAATATCTTGGCCCGGGCGCTGCATGGCATCGCCCCTACTTTTTGATTAGCTTCGAAAGGGCTTGAACGAAGCGCTCGATGTCGTCTTCGCTGAGTGAATAGTGGCAGGAAATGCGCACGCCGTGACCTGGCGTGGGCAACAAGTAATCCGGTTGAATCCAGATCTTGTCGCGCTCCCAGAGCGCCTGAACGAGATCGTCTACGAGCAATCTAGAGGGCTCAAAGTCGAAGGCAAGAAGCGCTGTCAATTCTTCAGCGGGCATGTCTTTAGGCTCGGGCAGGAGGAAATTCGGCCTCACTGTTTCTGCAAGACGCTTACGCGCAAATAACATGAGCTCGAGCTGCCTTTCTGCTATTTGTCGCTCTCCAAGCTGTTTTTGCAGTTTGAGAGCGGCGGTCAGTCCGAGGAATTTGACCATGTCTTCGGTTCCACGGCATTCGAATGCGTATACAGCAGACGGGCTTGCAGCGCGGGTTTCAAAATACTTATGACCAACCCAAACGGGACTGAGTCGCTCGAGAACTTTACGATTGAAATAAGCAAAACCTATGCCGTTTGGCGACCCCAGCCATTTGTGCGCAGAAGAAACCCAGGTGTCAAAACGCGATACATCAACAGGCCCCTGTCCGGGACTATGCGCACCGTCGACAAGTAGTGGCAAACCAGCTAGATGCATCTCGGCGATCAGCGCATCAAGATTCGGTCTCCAGCCTGTAAAACAATCAATCTCACTGACGGCTACAAGTTTCGTTTTCGCAGAAACCAGAGTGGCAACACCCTGGCAATGGTGATGGCTGCCTAATTCCGGCTGAACCTTATGCTTGCGCACGACGATACCGCGCGTTTCCTCAAGATAGCGGGCAATGGTATTCAGACAACCATGTTCGTGGTCGGTGATGACCAGCTCGTCGCCTTCTTTGAGTAGATAGGCATGCATCATCAGCTGCAAACCTTCCGTCGTGCTTTCAGTCAGCATCAGCAAATCACGCTCGACGCCAAACATCTCTGCCGCCAGAGAGCGCGCGTCTTCTCTCAACTCAGTTTCGAAAAACGTAGTCAACGTCGGGTTTTGGTTGAGCTTACTCCAACCGTCTTCCAGAGCAGCAATCACAGACGCGGGTTTGCGGCCGCAACTCCCAGTGTTCAAGTACATCGGGTCTTTCGGTCCATATGGAAACTCGCTGGCAACCAGGGTTTTATCCAATTGACTTGTCGCCGGTTTTGTTAAGAGAATTTCGTTTTTGTCCACAATTTATCGCCCTTTTGACTGTTTAAGTGCTGCGCAAATAAAGATTTCGACAAGAATGCGGGAAATACGTATAACCCGCTTGCTACCTGTGTTTTTTTGCATACAATACAGTTGCAAGACGTGTTCTTTTCCAGGTGCAACTATGTTAGCCGACGGCGAACCAGCATTCATAGGTCTATTTGTAATCTTTGCGATTATGGTGTTCCTGGGTATTTGCGGAAGCCAGGGTTATTTCGGTCCGATGTACTAAATCAAGTATCGACAAGCGGCCCGCCCCATTAAGCGTCATGTATTCCGGAATTATCAAGGCAACCAGTAAGCTCTTTAAGAGGCTTCCTTTTGTGTTGTCTTCCTTTCTTGCGTTGGCGTGCATGCTATGCGGCGTGACGCTTCTGTCGAGCTGCGGTCCAGACATGGGCACCGACGCTGAATTGTCGAAGAACGTCTATATGGAACTTGTCGACTGGCATGTCTCGGGACTCTGGGTAATCAATTGTCCAGTCGCATGGATACGTGTGTTTAATCGCAATCACGTGCCAATTAAAAACGCGAAGATCAGCTATCAAACTTTCGATTGGGAAGGAAAACCGCTCAGCTCGGGCACTTACGTATTGGAAGGTGAAGTTCCGGCGGGAATGGTGAAGAACTACATCGAGCAATACCTAGGTCTCGTAGATCTGCACAGCGACAAGCTCAGCGTCAACTACATTGGCGTCGAGCGCGGTAGCGGCGAATCGCATTAGCTTCGCAGAGTTACACGTAGTGCCGCATTGCATGCGGCTCCGATTTTTTTGGCGCATACAATGCGCCACTCTACAATGCAAAAGGCGCAGACGATGCGCCTCTAGCCTACCTCGGCAGTAGTAATTTCAGTCGCGCTTTGGCGACGCCAACAGCTTAGTGCTGTCGATATTCCTTGTTGAAAAATGAGCTCTTCAGTACGAAGAATGCGATAACTCCGTACAGAATCGCAAGCAGGAGAAACATGATAAATGGAATCTTCTCGTAGATCTTCGCAAAAGGTCGAGCAATGAAATCAATTAAAAATAGTCCGCAGGCTGCACCGGGCATTTCGCTGGTCTCCTTGACAATGCTATCGATTATAAGCATCGAAGCGGTTAAGAAGAAGTGAAAAGCGCCAATGTTGGGCTTATTATTCTGTAATGCAGTCAAGAGGAATGCAACAGATAGAGGAAAAACGTCTGTTCATGCTCATTTCTGCAAATGTTCTGAAAGCGACCAAAAGCCGCCTGTGATCAAATTCTTAGTTACGCCAGTACGTAAAGTACTTCTTCCAATGGTCAACCAAAAAAGGCGCAAGTAGTTCTGGGCACAAAACGCAAAATACGCAAAGGACCAGACAGAGCGTTAAACCGAGGGAAAAGACCCAGATCATGATGTTTGAAAAGACTCCAACTGTCTTGAAACTTACTACCAGCCAAGATGAGTGACATCATCCTGTTGTGCGGTTTAAGGACTGGTTAAGGACAAAGTTTATTCGGCTTAATGAAACCTGTCTAGTCTGTTTCAAGCAGGCGAAACTGCTGCTGTGAGCGAGTTAGCGAGCCTTGAAACCTTCACGCAAGTAGCCCTCGACCAACTGACAACACGAATAGATATATCGATAGCCGCCCAACATTTTTCTCCCGAAACGCTGATTTAATCAACGTTTCGGTAAACAACTGGTCTGCTCGACTGCCCTTAGAGTAGCGACCATATCAATGCCAGCTGCTGGAAACAGCAGGGGAGGCGCATAATGCACCTCCCCTACAGAGTTGTTTTCTTGGTCTCAGCGCTCTAGTTGTGGTCGAGCGCTACGTCTACTGCCAATGTACCGGTACCTTGGAACACAACCGTTGTAACGGAAGGATCGCCATCGGTATCAACTGCAACGCGGCCTTGCATCACTCCAGCTTTGGGCGGAACTGACGCAATACGTTGCGAAGCACTGGAAGTGTGACGGGTGGTCGCCACGCGTACAGGCTTCTCGGCCTTCTCCGTCTTCTCAACTTTTTCGCCGGACTGCTTCTTGGAAGCAACCTTCTTCACGTTCGCTTTCTTTGCTCCACCATTTACTTCGACAGCGTTTGTAGCAGCGTGGAAGGGCTTCTTGTCAGGAGTGTTGGCTGCAACAGTCAACTCTTCCTTTTCGCCAATCGGTCTGCCGTGCGGAACGCCATAAGAGACGTAAACCTTGGTCGGAATCAAGTCCTTGCTGCCGCCTTCGACTGAAGCGATCATAACGGGAGCATTGGTCTGTTCGAGATAGGCAGTGGCATTGATCGGAGCGCGGGAGATAACGAGCGAAAGCTGCTCGGTGCCAGGGTTCTCGTCGAACTGCAGGTAAGTGCCGTCGCCGGGAATCATGACGTCGCGACCGTGAGCCACATGATTGTTTTCGTTTGCTCTCTCATTTGGGAACAGCACAGCGCGTTCTCCGCGGCTGCCGCTCTTCAAAAGGACATAGGCATATCCATCAATATTAGGTATAACGTGGAATCGCACCTGGTCACCAGTCTTGAAAGCGTATTTGTTGCTGACTTTCATATGGTCAGAACCGCGCTTCAACTCGATCCAATACTGGACTCCAGTATTCTTTTCTTCTTTCTGGTTGTGCAATTGAGTGCGGAACAAGTCTTTCGAACTTGGTTCGCTGTTGTCGGCTAGCCCTGCCGAAAACGCCGGCAGAGCCGCCGTTATTAGGGCACAAAGTGCCACAGGAAGGGTTTTACGGAAATTCATTACTAATCCTCCATATACTCTCATTCTTGCACAACCGGCTCATCTGTGGCGGACTGCAAGACGGGTTAGGAATACCGAATTGCGTTGGTGAACTGGAGTCGCTGATGTACCTGAACTTCTTTTCTCTACGGCCACCATCCCAGGTTTTAGGAGGTCCGAATCAATTTCTATTCCAGAATCCAATTCGTACTGGTCCAAAACAGCGGAAGCCTTCTTGAAGAAGGCGTTTACGGCGTCCTGGTCACCGTAAAAAGTAATTGGGTAGTGGCTGGAAAGGACGATCATCGTCTCGGCGCCGGGCGCGCCAGCCAGTCCATAACACCCCTGCTGGACGTTTAACTCTTGTTTGACATCGCCGTTGGCGAAATTGGTCTCTAATCCGGCTGGACAGGTGAAGAAATCATCGCGCTGCAGGAGGAATTCAGTAGGATGCTTACGCACAGGTCCCACCGGCGCCGGCTTTGCCGCCGGTGCCCCTTTGGCGCCAGGCGCTGATTTGCTCTCAGCAGCCTTCTCCTTGGCCAGGTCTTCTTGCGAGGGCGGGAAAAGCGTGTCGATGTCTACGCCCGAACTTGACTGGTGGAACACGTAAACGTAGGATGGCTCGTCCACGCTTACTTTCATATAGAAATTCTGTCCGTTGCTCAGGATTTCACCCGGTTTGTAAGTCTGGAAAACCTTATCTCTGCCTTTTCTCGGGTCATTGAACTTGCCCTCGAGCTTGACCCACGGAAGTTCCGGCTTCATAACATAGGCTGTGTCGATAATTATGGGCTGTGGGGCTCTAGCCAGAACCATGACGCCGCCGGCGCCAATGGCGAGCATCAGTAAAACCATGATCAGTGTGCTGTTCACGAACGCCGCCTTTCGAGGCTTAAAATCAATATCCGAAATCAATTTCTGACCGCAGGTCTTGCAAAACCTTGAGGACTCCAAGTGCGAGGCACCGCACTTAGAGCAGTTTACACGAGCAACCTCAGTACAGCCTGCCTTAGGCACAGGAGCGCCGGGAGCGCTCTTGGGTATGTCCATGGCGCTCTGACTGAGCTTGCGCGCCAGGGGAGCTTCACCGCCCTGAATAAGGCACTGCATAATAACGTCCACCCAGAGCATCTGCTGGAGCCGCGTGCCGTCACTTGTTTCCGGCTCAGGCGGCAGCGAACCGCAGTGCATGCCGATCACGTGCCCATCTTTAAACATGGGACAGCCGGCTGCTTCCGGTGGCAGAACTAGATTGTGAACAAGATGATTGGGATCCGCTTCGCGAAGACTGCCAAGCAGACTGCCTTTGCGCACAAAAGGCTTGCCGTCGTTTACGTCGACGGTAAGGCTTTCAATCTCATCATAAGGTTTGAGCTGGACTTGAACTGCAACAGGTATCGGCTCGGCTTTGCGACTGTAGGGACCTTTGGGAGGCTGCTGATCGTGAATCTGGCTGCCTTGCCTTAGTTCGACCAGCGTTTGAAAAACGGCATAATCATCCAGTCCGGCGACGCGCCAGAGCTGATTGGCAGGGGTGGTGCCGTCAAGAACCGGCCAGATTGCCTTGGCACGCTCGAGCGAATCGCCTGACAGCCTGGTTGTGTTTAGTTCGGGAGAAACCCGCAACCAGAGCGCCTCCGGTCCGCCCACTTCATGCTGCAATTTTGGCAATTCGTCGTAGCGTCGGTGTGATTCAAGCAGCAACATTTCAGCCGGGCGATGAATTGGGCGCGCCGAAAGCCAGTCGGGCTGCTTGGCTGAGCGAAAATGGAAATTGCCGTCCAACTTCGCTTCAAAAATTTGATATAGCGCGTACTCGTTAATGAGCCCACCGTACTGAGCGTGGAGAACTTTTCCATCCTGGCAGAAGATACGCGCGATGGTGCGATTACGTTCGTCTGTGATGACGAGAATGCCTTCTTTGCGCGCATTTGTTATGGTTTGAAGAACCATAGCCAGATCGAGTTCTGCCAGCGACCCACCCATGCCTTGTTCGATGGATGCTTGAGGTACGCTGTTTTTCTGAATGAGCTTGGCGATTGTATCGATGCCGAGATCAGGCAAAGTCGGGCGCGTCACAAGGACGACGGCGTTATTCTTTTGCAGCGAGACCTGTGGAATGTAATCGGTCATGGCTTGGGTAGCCATTTGCGTAGTGGACGAACGGCTGAAGCGTGGGTGGAAGAGCGCCTTAGTCACGCCCCGCTCCTCACCTGAGCAGGGAAAGCGAATCTTCAGAGCTTCCAAATGATCCGTGAAAAGTATGATGGAGTGAGCCGTGGTCGCTACTTTGTCCTGATCCACGAGCCAGCAGGTCGCCAATACTTCGTCAGTAGAGGACGTCCGGTCGATGATCACCCCAATCGATCCGGCATATTGCCTGGCTTCAATTTTGGTACTCAGACCTATGCCCTCGCGAAGTCAAGATCCGAATGATTCGGTTGCAGTCCCCACTCCGGTGACCGAGCCTCCAATTGGCGAACTCAGCCTCCGTATACAGTATAGAAGAGGCCTTAGCAATTGGGGGGTCCGGGGGCTCAGGGGATACCGAAATTTGGGGTCGTCATCGATCAACCACCTTGAGGAACATCGATCCGGCAGGGTGCGTCTTTAGCTGGACAGACTGCCTGGAATTTAGAACCCCGCTACAGCCCTTGTTTCCGGCATCATGTTTCGAGAGTTTAAGGGCCTGGGTTATAATGAACCAGCGCAGCCGCCGAGACACCAGGTATATCTGGTAACCTAATGTCTCTCGTGCGATGCGGACTCGGGCGCTCGTAGCTCAGTGGATAGAGCCCCCGCCTTCTAAGCGGGTTGTCGTTGGTTCGAATCCAACCGAGCGCGAATCTTTTCCCCATCGCCTGCGGGTCATTAGCTCAACGGCAGAGCAGTTGCCTCTTAAGCAATTGGTTCCAGGTTCGAATCCCGGATGACCCACCACTTTGGAAGAGCACCTTATTAGAGGTGCTCTTTTTGTTTGGCCAAAACGGCTGGATACGGTCGAAACAAGCGCGCGCCCTCAAATAGTGAACGCTCCGTTAACTTTTCCCGGGTTGTCAAGAAGCGGGGGTACGATGCAACTCCTCCTCCCTGCGCTGCTAAAAACCTATGACATTCGAACTCAAAACCAAACTAGACCCGGCCCTCACAGGCCCATCTGTGCACAAATTAGAACGCGACGCCTACTGGCAATGGTGGCAGATGTCGCAAGCCTTTCGACTAATTCCCAAACGCACAATCGACCCATTCAAAAACGACGCGCTACGTGCGGCTGTGTTGTTCCTAGCTACATGTCCGATACACGTGGCTTTTATGTTGCACATGACACTTCCAATGGCTTTTACAGAGCACAGGGAGTGGGCATTGCTCAAAATCGTTGTGATGACCGCACTTGTCTGGCTGGGCCAACTCTGGCTGTTTCTTTTGGCTGGTCGCCGGCAGGTTCGTATCGCCCAGGAAGTCGTGGCAACAGAAGAAGGGCTTGAAGTCAGGTCGCCATTTTTCAGAAGGAAGATTTACTGGCTTGAAATCAATGACGTTTTTCCAGTCGGCAATACCGAGATTGGATATGACATGTTCGAAGTTGACTGCAACAACGGCGAGTGGTTCTTGCTTTCTCAAAAGCTCAGCGAATGCGATCGCCTTGTCTCACTAATAGAGAGCAAGCTTTCACGCACAAAGAGGCCGTCATACGAGCTCACTTCGCGGATTTCAGACGGTCTAATCGACGCGGCCAATTTAGCCACTTGGGCAATTCTCATTGCGGTCGCCTTTGGACCGCTCAATTCAGGAAAAATTCCGACACTGCCGGAATTCTCATTAATAGCGGCTCTAGGCACTATCGCTCTGGCAAATCGCTGGATATGGGCTCATAAGATTCCACAACTTATCAGATACGGGAAATCAGAAATCTATTTGCGGACCCGCACCAATAGCCAGCTCATCGCACTGGATCAAGTGAAGAGAATTAAGAAGCTGGGCAATCTGTTGATTCTCAAAACGCGAGCTAACTGGTTTCTTCTGTTTCTCAATAAAAACGAACCAATCCATGAAAAGCTACTGGAATGTAGAACGAGGCTAATTCTCGAACAACAGCGAGTAATTTCCTAGCAAATAAACGGCAGCGGCAGTTGCCAATCCTGGAAGTACTATTGATGAAAGGTTGCTTTAACCACACCTTAACCACATGCTGAAAGAATTGCCCTGTACTTGCGTCAAATACCGTGCGACTTGCGGCACGCGCGACCCCAAGACCCAGGCACCATCTACGGTGCCTCCTTTGCAAATCAAAAAACTATTTCATGTTCGCTCATTTAATAGAAAACAATTTCAAACGCTTCGCGGGCGCATTCGTAATCGCGCTCACAATGCTGATTGCGACTGCCACGGAAGAGATTTCGAGCAATTCGCATCGCACCGCGGAAGGTAATGGCACACGTGCATTACAGGCAATTTGCACCAGTATCAATACAAACTTTGGCCAACCTTTCGTCGAAGCTTTCAATCAATACTTCAATAAATTTTGCTTGCCAAGCAAGCCTTTTTGAGATAAGGTATTTGAGTAACAAAAACGCCCGCCCAAGCAGCCGATCAAATTGGCTGACAGGTATGGCTAGTGTCCCGCCCGGACCACCTTTGCGGATGGCCGAGCAACACCAGATCAGCGAACCGCGAAAGCGGTTGACCTTGCACAGGCGTCCCATCGGAAATCAGTTTCGCGTGACTTGAGGTCGCAAGCCCTCCTCATAAACGCGACGTTATTGCACCGAAGCAGTCTTGATTCTCCGAGACTTTTATGGAGGACATGCATCTGCGCATTATCGCCACCAATATGGGAGGTCCACCATGTTTAGATGGAACCCACAAGTGACGAATCGAGAAACGTTCACGAAAGATCTTCTTGCTTCGCTGGTTGTCTTCTTAATGGCGCTGCCGCTATGTATGGGCATCGCAATTGCATCCGGCGTGCCCGTCGAAAAGGGAATTCTCACCGGCATAATTGGTGGATGCGTCATTGGCTTCGTCTCGGGAAGTCCACTACAAATATCAGGACCTGCCGCAGGGCTGACAGTTCTTGTCTACGAAATAGTCAGCAATCATGGACTTTCCGGTCTGGCAGTGATTCTTGTTACCGCCGGGCTGATTCAGCTATGTATGGGATTCGCCAGAATCGCGCAGATTTTCCGAGCGGTATCACCTGCAGTGATTAATGGAATGATGTCAGGCATTGGCATCACTCTTGTACTCAGTCAAATTTACGTCATCGGCAGCATGCATCCGAAAGCGCATGCACTGCACAACATCAAGCATTTCCCCGATCTCGTCGCCAATGTTTTAGACCCCACCACCACCGCACTCGAGTCCTTGAATATTGGAGTGCTCACAATAGCTGTATTGATGGTGTGGAGCAAATTCGCGAAAGGGAAATTAGCAGCGATTCCTGCAGCTCTAGTAGCAGTGCTTGCAGCGACTATCACATGCTGCGCGATGAACTTGCCGGTACAACACATTGAGCTGCCGGAAAGTATTCTCAGCGGCGTCAAATTTTTGGATTTTGCAAGTATAAGTCAGATGGATCCGTGGGCGATTGCTCGATTTTCAATAGTCCTGGCAATTATTGCCAGCGCCGAAACATTACTGAGCGCGGCGGCTGTCGACAAACTTCATCGCGGTCCTAGAACGAAATACGATAAGGAGTTAATCGCACAAGGCTTCGGTAATACTCTCTGTGGGCTGGTAGGCGCTCTACCGATGACCGGTGTCATTGCTCGCAGCAGCGTCAATGTGACGGCCGGAGCAAAGTCGCGCCGCTCTGCAATTTTGCACGGAGTATGGCTGCTCGTAGCCGCATTTGCAATTCCGGGATTGTTGCGCATGGTGCCAATTGCGACACTTGCAGCTCTGCTTTTGTACACAGGGTTCAAACTCATCGATATCAAAGCCATTCGCAAACTCTGGGATTTCGGACCGCGATTGGTAGTCATCTATGCGATCACCACAATTGCAATCGTCTGCACCGACTTGCTGGTCGGAGTGGCACTGGGTGTGGTTCTTTCCATCTTCAAACTCGTCTACACAATGACGCGCTTGAAAGTTTCCATCGACCGAATCGAAAACAAAAGCATCTTGCATTTGCGCGGCGCAGCAACTTTCTTGAGTCTGCCGGTACTTGCAGACGCGCTCGATTCAGTGCCTGCCAATACCGAACTGCACGTGTGTATGGACGAACTCGATTATGTCGACCACGCCTGCCTCGAGCTGATCATGGAATGGGAGCAAACACATGAAGCTACCGGTGGCACATTGGTTATGGATTGGGGCGAACTGCGCGCAATGTTCAAGAGCAAACGGCGCACGCGCCACTCTAGAACCTCATCACCTGCAACCGCTGGGCAAGTTCATGCGCACAATGCATTGGCTCGGGAATCGACAGCAGTTTGAATCGACTAGCAAGATCGCAGGTGCGTAATGTATTTCGTGCGCGAAAGGGGGCTACCGCGGTAGCCGTAAAATTGTGCAATTTTAAAAACCGTTAAAATTTCGCCAGAGTTAATCTAATACTTGCCGATCTACGCCTGTTTCTCTTCATCTGGAAAGATTTGGATAACTTCGCCTTGCTGAGAGCTTTTAACAAAAATATTGACCAAGTTATCACGGATCTCCCGAGCCTTCTCGGGCTGACCGATGCCATCGTAGTAATTAGCTAACCATTGAAGCTCGCGAAATTGTGCGGCTGGGTTCTTTTCTGACATGACTTATTGCCAACTCGGATTCCGTCTGCTGGATTGACTTCTACAGTACATTCTAGCTAGAACCGCGGAACAAAGCCAAGGTATGGTTTTCTCCAGTGAAATCACTATCCCTCGGGAGAAGGCATAGCCTGGCGGTTTTTGGCCACCGCGGTTAAACTCATTGAGGTCGATCAACCACAATATAGATGCCGGGCTGCAGAAAAAAGCTCCTATTAGGCTTCCTTTTCTTCATCAGGAAACATCTGTATAACCTCGCCAGAGCGCAGGTTTCGGGTTTCGTACGCAGACATGGCGCCACGAATTTCCTTCGCTTCCTTATGCATTCCGTGCTTCTCATAATATTGAGCCAGCCACTGAAGTTCTCTTTTGCTGGCTTCTACTTCATCAAACATAATCGCTCTCTCTTTCTAACGGAACCAATCGCAAAAGCTTTGCATACGCTCAGGGACTACGTTATGCCAAATAAGTTCCAACACCAATTGGCGATCTACATTAAATCAGGGAAATTATCAGCAATCGGCAATAGCAGACGGGATAAGGGATTCGACATATTTTCGCAATAATTGCTGTGTTCATTCGACCACAACTGGATCACCCTTAATACCTCACTCAATAGGGAAAGAAACGCGTGAATGCGGCGCTGCGGCATATTAATCACGCATAAGTGTGACAAAAATTTTTGGAACTTCGAATGCCTGTATCCGTCAGGATACAGAACCCTCAAAGCTATAAGGAGATTCAAAATGCCGGATAGTGAGAAACGCCCTTTACGCGAGCGATTATATGAATGTCTAGGACAAATCGTGACGGCTCGACGCAAACGATTGGGTCTGTCTCAAGAAGAATTGGCCCAAGAATCTGGAATAGACCGCGCCTTTCTCAGCAAGATTGAAGGTGGCAAAAAGCAACCTAGCTTCGGCTTGGTCGCAGATATCGCACAGGGACTCCGGATGCGCTACGCGAGATTGGTTCAAAATTGCGAAGAATGCGCGAATAACGAAAAATCGGCATAACGCTGCCGGCTCCCGGAAAAATCTTGACACCAAAATAGAGTTCAAGGACTAGATATGTTGATTTGATTTGCTACTCTAGTCTAATGAAGCTTCGATTGAACATTCTTTTGGTCCCGATGTTGCTCTTTATCGTCTCGCAGGTGATCTCCATCTGCGGGGCATTTGACGCACTTTCATCTCTGGACACTGATGGCATCGATGACATGAGTCTTGAGGATATTGTTTTCATTGATCCGTTTCTGCATTCGCACGTACAGGCAAAAACAGAAATCAGTACGACAGAAGCAGAGATATCCACAAAGAGCACGACAAAAGTTTTTTACGTCGACGAAATTATCTCCTGCAGTCCGGGGGTCTTGCCAGGCGCAAGCACCATGAAAGGGGACTGGAATCCACCGCCAAATTTATGGCTGACCAATCGAGTCTTACGGATTTAAACAATAGGCACTAACGCCTGGTTGTATTGACTTTAAGCACTGTGATTTAGAAACCGTCAGGCTTCTATGCGCATGTATTTTTTGGAAATCCTATGATCGAAAAACTGATTGATTTTGCGCTCTCGCATCGTCTTCTGACTGCGGTTGCAACGGTTGGCATTATTGTCATTGGCGTCTTCTGCGCTATGAATTTGCCGATTGACTCCTTTCCGGACGTCAGCAATGTGCAGGTTCAAATAATCACCGAACCGGAAAGCATGGCAACTGAGGAAGTTGAAGCCCTTGTCACCTATCCGATTGAAAACGCGTTGAACGGACTGCCTAAGGTCAAGAAAATCCGCTCTAGTTCTTCGTTCGGCTTATCTGTTGTGACAGCTATCTTTGATGATGATACCGACGTCTACTTTGCTAGAAATCTGATTCAACAAAGGCTCACCTCTTTAGCGAGCATGCTTCCGGAGCATTGCCCTCAGCCCGTATTAGGTCCTGTCATTTCAAGCTTCAGCCAGGTCTACATGTATTACCTGAGGGGCACTCATCAGGACTTGACTGAATTACGAACAATTCAGGACTGGGACATTTCCAGGCGCCTGCGCTCCGTACCTGGAGTTGCTAACGTCGCAACATTCGGCGGTTTTGTCAAACAGTATCAGGTGATAGTTAATCCTCGCCAGCTTCATGGATTCAAGATCACACTCAATGAGCTGGTCGCTGCAATCAGTCAAAACAATGACAATGCCGGCGGCAACTTCATAGAACAGTCAGGCGAAGAAGTAATTATCCGCGGAATCGGTCGTATCAAATCAAAAACGGATATTGAAAACATTGTTCTAAAAGAAGTAAACGGCACTCCTGTAATTGTCGACCAGGTCGCCCGCGTTGTTGTCGGACAGGCTTTTCGTCGCGGCTCGGCTTCTATGAACGGAGAGGGCGAAGTTGTGACAGGTATCGTCTACACACGAAAAGGTGTCAATACCAAAGCGGTTGTAGAAAGGGTCCAGGAGAAGGTCAAGGAGATTGCAGCGCATAACCTCCCCGCCGGGGTTCAAATCATCCCGTACTACGATCAAACAGAACTCGTCGACAAGACAATCGAGACCGTCAAAGAAATTCTACTTTTCAGTGGCGGACTGGTAATCGTCATTTTGACCGCCATGCTTTTGCATATCCCAAGTGCACTGATCGTTTCCATAATCATTCCACTTTCCTTGCTATTCAGTTTCATACTGATGAAGTATTCCGGCTTGACCGCAAACTTGATGACACTCGGTGCAGTTGATTTCGGAATTATCGTGGACGCGGGCGTGGTCATAGTCGAAAACATTTTTCGACATTTGGCGCGCGCCTATGAAAAGGACGCTAAATTCGATCGGCTTGCCGTAATCAAGAGTGCCGCAATCCACGTGGCAAAACCGATTGTTTTTTCAATTGGCATCATCATGGCCGTCTATTTGCCACTGTTCGCGCTTGAAGGCGTTGAAGGCAAGATGTTCCACCCGCTTGCGTTGACGTTCATTTATGCGCTTGCCGGTTCTTTGTTGGCATCACTCACGATTATCCCGGTGCTCTGCTATTGGGTCATGCGCGGTCCGATCCGGGAAAGGGAAAATCCAATTCTCAATAGCGTGAAAAAAATATATCTGCCGATTTTGAAGGCCGCAGTGGCCAATCCGAAGAAAACAATCGTTGCATCAACGATCGTTCTCATCATCAGCTTTGCAATTTTTCCGTTCCTGGGTTCAGAATTCATTCCATCGCTAGACGAAGGACCGATACTTGTTCGCGTAAAAATGCCCGCAAGCATCTCGCACACGGAGTCGAGGCAAACTGTCACCAGTATCGAGAAAATTCTCAAAAACTTCCCGGAAGTCGATGTGATCGTTTCCAGAACCGGACGTGCCACCACGGGACCGGGTCTGGATGGTGTCGATTCCACCGACATTTACATTCAGCTCAAGCCGCGCTCGAAATGGACAACGACGCACAGCAAGGAAAAGCTCGTCGACATGATGGCTGAGCGATTGCATGAAATTCCCGGTTTGATGTTCAGCTTCTCGCAGCCGATCGCAGATATGGTCGATGATTTGATCGCCGGTATTAGAGCCGATCTTGGTATCAAGATTTTTGGCGATGATATAGAAACGTTAGCAAAGTTAGCAAAAGAAATCGAAGCGGAAGTGCGCAAAGTGCGGGGTGCTGCAGATATGCAGCACGAACATTTGCTGGGACTTCCGGAGCTAAATATCGAACTGGACAGACACAAGCTAGCAAGATTTGGGCTCAACACTGATGATGTCCTCGACATGATCAGAATTGCACTGGCAGGTGACATCGTCACTGAGGTCATCGAAGGAACCAAACGATTCGGTCTTTTGGTTCGCTTTGAAAAAACCTACAGAGAAACGCCCGCACAAATCGCAGACGTCATCATCGATACGCCCAAGGGCGGTCGTGTTCCTCTCGATCAACTGGCGAAAATTGAGCTCAAACGCGGAGCCGTCACCATCAATCGCGAAGATGGTCAAAGACGTACAGCAGTTATGGCCAATGTGCGGGGGCGCGACTTGGGCAGCTTTGTGGCAGATGCTCAGCGACGAGTTGAAAAAAACGTCAAAATTCCGCGAGGCTACAAGGTAGTTTGGAGCGGACAATTTGAAAACCAAGAACGCGCAATGAAGCGACTCACAATCGTTGTGCCGATTGTGCTGGTTCTCATCTTCATTCTTCTTTTCGCCTCGTTCAATTCTTTCCGCAATGCCGGACTGATCATGTTGAACGTTCCATTTGCAATGATCGGTGGTGTGCTAGCGCTGTTTATCTCTCACCAGACACTCTCCGTTCCAGCCATTATTGGATTCATTGCCTTGTTTGGTGTGGCTGTGCAAAACGGTGTCATCATGGTCACTTACATCATGCAATTGGAAAAGCGCGGCACGCCAACGGAGGAGGCGGTGATCAAAGGCGCTGAGATTCGCCTGCGCCCTGTGTTGATGACCGCGCTTGTTGCTACGGTAGGACTCTTGCCGAAAGTCCTAATTCAAGGCACTGGAGCGGAAGTGCAAAGACCGCTTGCGACCGTGGTTCTGGGCGGCATTATCACGGCGACGATTTTGACGCTCGTGGTTTTGCCTTCTGTCTACAAGCTCTTGAACAGCAACAAGACAGTGAAGAGAGTCGGAATCGACATCATGTAGAAAGCAGTTTGAAGGGAAAAGCGTCCATAATCGAATTTAAAGGCTCAAGAGTATTTAATGACTGATAGAGCGAAAAAGAAGTTTCATCCGCGCGCGGCTTTACGTCACTTAGGACACCGATTTCTGGGAAACCCAATCGGCGATCTTACTGGCGGACTGATGGCTGCCATAGTTGCGCTGCCGCTTTGTCTCGCATTTGGTGTAGCCTCCGGACTGGGTGCAGCCGCTGGCCTCTATGGCGCAATTGCCTGTGGAATTTGTGCGGCGATATTTGGCGGCACTCCCGGACAGTGCTCAGGACCGACTGGTCCGATGACTGTTGTGGCGGCATCTGTTTTCAGCGCCAATCCGGACAGACCGGAGCTGCTGTTCGCGGTAGTCATTGCCGCCGGCTTTATGCAGATCGCTCTGGGCTACTCCAAAGGTGCGCAGCTCATCCATTATTTGCCTTATCCGGTACTTTCCGGGTTCATGATCGGAATTGGGGTGATCATTTGCAGCATTCAGATTGCACCTCTGTTCGGAGTTCCCGGCACTTCCAACGTTATTTCAGCGATTCAAGCGTTTCCGTCAATTTTGTCTGGATGGAATAGAGACGCCATCGTCATCAGCCTTCTCACGTTTGTTTGCATTTACGGCTTTCCACAAATTTCTAAGAAAATCCCGGGTTCTCTAGTCGGTATCTTGCTTTCGATTTGGTTCTGCCACATGTTCAGCATCGATATTCCGCGTATTGGTGAAATTCCATCGCAAATACCGATGCCCCATCTGCCGCGTGTTCACTTCTCCGACATTCACGTGATTCTGCAAAGCGGGCTGACGATCGCCTTACTGGGATCAATCGACACTCTCCTCACTTCGATTGTAATGGACAACATCACGAAGGTTCGCCACGATGGGGACCAGGAACTGAGAGGGCAAGGCATCGGTAACATTGTTTCCGGACTAATTGGTGGCATTCCGGGAGCCGGAGCAACCATGCGCACCATGGTCAATGTCAGGGCCGGAGGTCGAACTTACCTCTCAGGCACAATTCACGGGCTGATCTTGCTCGCTATATTGCTGGGGCTAGGTAAAGTAGCCTCCCAAATCCCGCTTGCGACGCTTGCAGCAATACTTGTCAGCGTCGGCATAAGCATCATGGATTGGCGGATAATCAAGGGAATCAGACAGTCCCCTAAATCCGACACGATTGTTATGATTGCAGTACTTCTGCTTACGGTCTTTGTAGACCTAATCATTGCGGTGTTGGCAGGAGTTGCCCTAGCGTCCGTACTCTTCGTAAAACAGCTCTCTGACTCTCAATCGACGGCGATGGCCGACATTGAGACACTAGAAGAACTTCGGGAAATGACTGCGCACATCGAAGAAGATGTGAGAAAGTCTATTTACATCTATCAGTTCACAGGACCGCTGTTCTTCGGCGCGGCCAAGAATCTTACGGCTAATGTCGACAAGCTAAGCAAAGCTCGCTATATAATTCTTCTTTTCAACAATGTACCTTTGATGGACCAATCGGGATCGTATGCACTTGAGAATGCCATCGAAAACTGGGAATCGAAAGGTGCAAAGGTTCTTTTCGTTGGATTGCCCGCAAACATCAGACAAACGTTGGAGCAAACCGGCGC
>PNLN01000069.1 GCA_013823055.1 Cyanobacteria bacterium DS2.3.42 | reverse complement strand
ATTCATCGGCAGCTCCGTCTCCCAACCCATCGCCATCACCTGCTCCGATGAGTTTTGGCAAGAGCGGCTCGCCAACATTTTCTGCATCACCTAGAGTCGGCTCCGGCTCTGGCTCCTCATCGGCACCGAGTCCCGGTATCGCCCCCGTATCTGCATCCGGCAGTGGCGGCGGTTCTGGCGTAACTACTCCAGTTCCGATTGCCGGTGGTGGCGGTTCACCTACTCGTGGAGGCGGCTCCGGGCCTACCTCAGCTCCTGCTCCAACCCGCGCCAGATCCGGCGGTGGTGGCGGCGGCGGTGGCGGTGGCGGACCAGCTATAGCGGTAGCACCCTCGGTGCCCAGAGCGGCTGGCGGCGGCGGTGGCGAAGGCCAGCGCGGCAACCCTGATGCCAATAACAACCCGAACGGAAGACCATCCGTAAAAGCACAAGCCGATGTGGACTTCGGACCATATATGGCAGACCTACAAAGACGTATCAAACGCGCTTGGTTCCCACCGAAAGGTAACGAATCGAAACGCGTCGTAGTTGTTTTCAAGGTACACAGAGGAGGAGAGTTGTCCAACCTCAGATTGGACCACTCATCCGGAGTAGCAATCGCTGACCAGGCGGCTCTAAAGGCCGTTGAGAATGCTGCGCCGTTCAGACCATTGCCTGCGGGCGCACCGGACGATGTTGATATTCAATTTACGTTTGACTACAACGTCTTTTCTGGTGGAGGACGTGGCGTGTTCCGCCAGTTCTGATATATTCATCAAAGCCAATCGCATCTAATTGGAGAGGAAATGGAAAGCAAATTTTTTACGTACTTCCTGGATTTCATGATCCACGACTGGTTCGCATCCATTCCGATTACGGTCTGCTCGGTCTTGACAGTTGCGGTTACAGTGGAAAGGTATCTTTACTACCAAAAGAACCGCCGCGATGTAACCTCATTTATTCATCAATTGCAACGTGAGCTGGAAAGTGGCCAGTTGCAAAAAGCACAAGCTACATGCAGCCGATTGGGCGGTGTGGTTGGCGAAGTTGCCGAAGAAGGCGTCCGTCTCATGGCGGAGCAGAAAGAAGACTTCTCCAAGGCTTTTGATATCACTGTAAGTCTTGTCACACGAAAATTGGAAAAGCACCTGACAATCCTCGGCACCATTGGCGCCATCTGTCCATTCCTTGGACTGTTCGGTACCGTGGTCGGCGTTATCTTTACGCTGGACCAGTTGGGTGCTGCCGGCGGCGGAACTCCCGTCGTCGTAGTCGGTGTTGCCAAAGCGCTTATAGCGACCGGATATGGTCTGATCGTCGCCATCCTAGCGGTTGTGTTCAACAACACATACACAAACACCGTTAAGAGATTCAACGATGACTTCTCTTTGCTGAAGCTCCTCTTCTTGAGTTTCGTAGCAACAGAAGATGCCGGACATCAAGCTCAAGCGCGCTAGTCTCCTTTTGGACGACTCTAAAGGGGTGAAGCACTTATGTCGATGGGCGCCGCAGGCGATAATTTCGAAGAGATCAACGTAACGCCGTTGACCGACGTGTTTCTTGTGCTGCTCGTTATCATGATCTTGATCGCTCCACTTATCGATAAGTCGGAGCTTAAGATCAAGCCGCCGGAAACTCAAAACGCCAAGAAAGACGACGAGAGCAAGGGCATCTTTATCGATGTGGACGAGACGGGACAGATTGCCATCAATGGTCGCTTCGTACCCAGCAATGAGCCGGCAGTGATCAAAGAAAAAATTGAAGAGCAGCTGAAGAAGCTGGGCAAGAAAGACGTCGCGTGCACAGTCAATGCTGATGCTGAGTCCAAACAAAAGGATATTGTCGCCATCATGCAGGCTGCTGCAGAAGCAGGCATCAAGCGAATGCGCGTAGCCACACAACAGGCCGGTTCCTACTAAAAGCCGGATACTTGCGAAGGTGCGCCCTGCATGAAAACATCAGGCGAAAAGCAGATTTTTCTTTTGCTTGGATTGATTGGCCATCCTGTCTCTCACTCGCGGTCTCCGGCGATGCATCTGGCTGCGATGAAACACATCGGGCGAGAAGGCGACTATCGCTTGATTGATGTCACGGAAGAAGAGCTTGATACAAAGCTCCTCTCCATGCATCGTGACGGATATGCCGGCTTCAATGTGACCATTCCGCATAAACGTGCCGTCTTTGCAAAATGCATCGGCAAGAGCGAAGACGCGATGCGCACGCGTGCGGTCAACACTGTAAAAATCCATCCTGACGGAAAGATGATCGGTCACAACACTGATCTGCCGGCATTTAGGCAAACACTGGAAAACAATCTCGGCAACCGAAACCGCCTCAGAGCATTGATTTTAGGTGCAGGTGGCGCGGCCAGATCGGCAGTAGCAGCACTTGTAGATTTGGAATTTCAGGATGTTAAACTGCTGGTCCGAAATCCGGAAAAGCACTCTCTGTCCGATTTTTTCTATGGGGACAAACTGCTGGCCGGCGAAACAATCAATATGCGCAGAAGCGAGGATTTTGTCAGCGAGGAACATGATGTGCCGCAGTTGATTATCAATTGCACTCCGCTTGGACAATCTTCAAACGAGCTTCCAGACTGGGTTGACGTCATGTTTAAACGAGCCGGAGAGCGTGCATTTTTCTTTGATATGGTCTATTCAAAAAATGATCTGCCCACACCAATGATACAAGCAGCAGCACGGTACGGTCTTGCATCCGTTGACGGAACTGAGATGCTGGCGAGGCAGGCAGCACTGGCATTTGAATACTGGACCGACAAAACAGTGCCACCAGATGTGATGCTAAACGCATTGAAAAAAGAAACAGTTTCCCAGTAGAATCTTTTTGAACTATTTTTCTGGAGAAGGCTTATGTTCTCAAAAACTTTCACAAGTTGAGGGATTTTCTTGAGAAAATCCCTCAACTTGTGTTTTATATTTTTAGGCACCCATGAGGCTTTTCGTCAGACAGGCAATATTTCAGCGGTTGGATGTGTGGCAGCGGCACCGCCAGGTGAGGCTTTCTGGACTTCTATGTTGAGGGATTTTCTCGAGAAAATCCCTCAACATACGACCACTCAAATGAAGTGAACTACTCATGAATAATTTTTCGTTCGCGGCGCAAAATTTCGCCTGAACATTTTGAACTTTTTTCCCAGCTAACTCGTCATAAAAATAGGTAGTCCGCAGCGGCCAGAACGCACGCTAAGGGAGGTGAGCCAATGTCTGCCTCTGTGTATATTCGCAGGTTCATCTATTCACTTGAACCTGAGCAAATGTTTACAACCAAAGATGTTTTGCAATTCGGATCTCGCAGAGCAGTTGACTGCGCACTTCGAAGACTGGTCAAAAAAGGAATAATCACTAGACTATCTTCTGGTGTATTTCAGTATGGTGACGAGACAAGCACTCGACCTTCACCGCTTGAAGTCGCAACAATAAAAGCAAAAAATTATGGCAAGAAATTGACGATTCACGGAAGTGATGTTGCAACTCAATTCAAACTAACCGAGTCAAATCAGAAAGCCGACACTCTAGAACTATGGGTTGATGGCGCGTCGAGCTCATTTAGATACGGAAAGTTGAAGATCGTCTTTCAATCAGCCAACAAGAGAAAACTTCGACTAATCAAGAAAGGCGGTCCGGGCCTATCACTTGCCGCTTTATGGCATCTCGGAAAGAAGAAAGTAACAAAGAGTGAGATTCTGCGCTGCTTGCCAAAGAATGCAAATGAGAAAGAGCAGCTAAAAACCGCCCTAAAGGATGTACCCCAATGGCTGCTTGCATTCTATTTGAAAAAACACCAATGACTACATCAATACTTGACCGTCGAAGAATATCGGGACCAATTGCATGGCCAGTCCCAATTCGCCTTCGATCGCCAGTACACCTGAAAGAGCCGCAGTCATTGCCGACATGCTGCCGTCGAGAATCTGCCTCAAATCATCTGAACTTACGGAGATAACGCAATCTGCTTTGCCGTTGGGATCTGATTCATTACTCACGTCTTCAAACTCAACTTGTCCATCATTGATTTTGGTGAGCACCATCGAACCATCCTGACCGCGCACGGCGAAAAGATAGGTGGCGGTTACGTTGCGTGCAGCCTCTGGTTTGAAGCGCTTCTGCAATTCTTGAATGGTGTTTATGCCTGGCACTGACTGAATCCTATGTGTGTATAGTTTGCTGTAAGCCAATCGACGGCCGAGTCCTGCCTACAAGGGCAGACAAAATTTCGGCGAAAAGCCGCTGTTCGGGCTGATTATAGCGCACAGGTAAATTCCATAGCCGGTCGTCTCTATTCTTTGAAATTGTTTATCGTTAAGCCAACGCCAGAGTTTTGAGGGCGGATGCGTACTTATAATGAGTAACTCATGCGAGGTTTCGCAAATGTCAGATAGTGGTTTCAGCAGCAAAAGACGCTCTATGTCGAGCGTCAACAAGGTTTTGAGCTCACTCGTTTCGTCCCTCAATCTGGACAAACGCTTGAAAGAACACACGCTGATGAGCCTCTGGCCGACCATGATTGGTGAGCCTTTTTCTTCCAAATCACGCCCTCTTTTCATCGACCATGAAGGCAGTATGGTAATAGCGGTAAGTGAGGCAGCCGTAGGACAAGAATTGAGTTTGATGCGCACGCAGCTAGTCAAGAGACTGCGCATAGCAGGAACTGGGCTGGGTGTTGAGATTAGAGGCATCCGCTTCGACATGAAGCATTTCCATAGAAAAGAAGAGTCGGTAAATGACCAGGAGTCTGCCAGCGCTGGCAGGCAAAGGCGTATTGAAAATACTCCAGGTCCCGAGGAGTTGGCCTCAATTACTCTTACTGAAGAGGAAATTGCGGACATCCAAGCGCTTAAGACACGATTAACCGCAGCCGACGGTGACAATCCTCAAATGCACGACCGTATAGTCGCTCTATATGAAAAGGAACTAAGGGCCCGCCGTTGGATGGAAGCGAATGTCACCACCCGGTGTCAGACCTGTAACCAGCCAAGCTCCATGCTGTACGGTTCGCAGGGTTTGTGTTCGCTGTGCTTTTTTGCCACGCAAATTCGCCCAGCGCAAAGCGAAGATCCGCTTAAGCATTAACTTAGCCAACATTGGAGTCTTCAAAAGTTTCCTTCTGACTACTGTGTTATCATTGCCCGGCACGTAAATCCGGCATTTTCCGTCGAAAATATTTGAGAGTAGCGAAGAAATATGCAATTGATGTTCATCAATCGAACACCAGAACATATGACGCATAGAGCCTGTATTTCCGCTCTAAGAGAGAGACCCTAACCAGTGATTCGCCTACAGAACGTCACAAAGGACTATGGCGGCAGACCGGCGCTCGTCAATGTGAACTTACACATTGCCCTCGGCGAGTTCGCATTTCTTGTTGGTCCTTCCGGAGCAGGAAAGTCCACTCTGATGCGACTCCTGTATCGAGAAGAAACGCCAACCTCCGGCAGCGTATTTGTCGGTGGCGTCAATCTAACCCGGCTGCACAAGCGACAAGTGCCGCTGCTACGTCGTCGATTGGGAACCATATTTCAAGATTACAAATTGCTGCCGCGCCAGACAGTATTCAACAACGTCGCCTATATTTTAAGGGCGCTGGGAGTTGACGAAAAGGAAGTGGCAAAACGCGTTCAGAGCGCACTTTCAGTAGTCAGTCTGGAACATAAAGTTGATGCATATCCGGATGAGCTGTCCGGAGGCGAACAACAGAGAGTCGGCATCGCCCGCGCAATCGTCAATGGACCGCCTGTTCTTTTAGCTGACGAACCGACCGGAAACCTTGACCCGGCGACCTCTTTGGAAATTGTGCAGCTGCTTGAAAGAATTGCCGAGCGCGGCACGACAGTCTTTATTTCCACTCACGATACAACCATCGTCAACGCCCTGCGCAGACGCGTTATCTATCTCAAGGGCGGTGAAATAGTCTCCGACGTCGACAGCGGCGTCTACGAATTGGAGTCGAATCTGAACGTATGAGACAACTGCGAATATTCTTTAGAGTAATCATTGAGACCGGCATCGGGGTCAGAAGATCTGGCTGGTCTAACTGGCTGGTCGTAAGCATTCTGGCCATCGCGCTCACTATCTTCGGTTGCATCCTTCAAGTGACGATGACCATGAAAAACGTCGTCACAGCTTGGGGTTCTCAACTCGAAATATCCGCGTACTTGAAAGATGGTTTCCAGCCAAAGCGAGTCGCACGAGAGATAAGCCAAATTCCTGAAGTGCAGCTTGTTGAAATCGTCACCAAGGATGTTGCCTGGGATGAAATGAAGGCAACCTTCAAAGTCGCATCTTTAGCCAATCCGCTGCCCAATACACTGCACATTCGAGCCAGCAACCCTGACGCAGTGGAAGCAGTCGCAGCAAAAGTAAAACTACTTGGTGCCGTTGAAAATATTCGCTATCCGCTAAAGGTAGCTCGAAAAATAAACGAATTGAGGAATTTCATAGAAATCGCTGGATTCGCAATTACGGCGGCTCTCTCTGCGGCAACGCTGACCGTCATAGGAAATACCATTCACCTTTTGATTGAATCGCGACAGAGAGAAATAGAAATTCTCAGTTTGATGGGCGTCAGTCCGTTCTACATAAAAGGTCCGTTTGTTTTGCAGGGTGCCGCCTATGGAGCGGGATCAGCCACAGTTGCCATAATTGTCCTGGCAATAATGCACCTGTATCTTGATCCGTACATCACGGATCAGTTAGTCAGCCTGGCACCATTTCTGCCTAGAAATATAGAGTATGAGATGTGGCAGACCTTCGGAATATTGCT
Source organism: Cyanobacteria bacterium DS2.3.42 (assembly GCA_013823055.1). Taxonomy (GTDB): domain Bacteria; phylum Cyanobacteriota; class Vampirovibrionia; order Obscuribacterales; family Obscuribacteraceae; genus QKMZ01. The sequence goes on along the minus strand of PNLN01000069.1, from coordinate 11,301 downwards.
TGGTTTGGGCGTACTCGTCGGAGCAGGTGGATCTGCCTGGACATCAGGCCGATACATAAAGATCTAAACACCTTTAAAACAAGTTCTAATCGCACCACATCAGGTTCTAAAACCCTGCTGCATCAATTAAAAACGACACTGCATCAATTAAAACGCCGTTGCATAAGGTTCTAAAACGACGTTGCATCAAGTTCTAAAACGCGCTGAATCAACGTACAAAACGACGCTCCTGCTCTGGTTCAACGCCATAAGAGGTGATGCAGTGCATCGCCCACAAGATAGTACGAAAGCGTATACAAACTAGTCGAGCGTTTCGATTTTTTTCAGACTGTACACAGTTTCTGTAAATGGAGCTTCCAAACTGCCGAAGAACGCATTGCCCACGCCGTTTACGACACCTTCACCGACTGTTCCTGCCGCCCGCAAAGCTTGTCCTGGAATCGACAAAGCCATCGTCGGGCTTACCCACTGGTCGTTTCTGTCCCATTCTTTTTTGAAACTGGACGCATACGTGTCCATTCGCTTCGCTTCACAACGAACAATCGCAATCGGTGTGCCAATCACCACCCCACTTGCAAAAGATGCAAGCTTCATAGGAATGAGCGCTGTTTGCCGAATATGATCCTGTGCTTGTTCTTCAGGCGTACTGCTGAATCCACCTTTTGCATATGCAGGAACAGCCTGCAAAGCCAAAATCGCCAATAATGCCAATGTTTTACGCATAGCTAAAAGTCCTCCATGACTTACTCACAGAGTAAGACAATCCAGCTATCTATCATTTTTCAGAACAACACTTTCAATAGTGTTTGTGACTCGGCTGAAGGGAACGAGTCTAAAGCAGGGTCGGTCAGAAGCTGGTTATTCTAAGGACAGCTCTGCAACAACAGCAACAGCATCTATTTAGCTGTTTCCGCACTGGAAGCAGTTGAATCAGTTGTATTAGTTGTTGTTTCGGTTGTTGTAGTAGTGGTAGTTGACTCTGTGGTGGCAGCACCGCTGGTGACGGGCGCACCAGAAGTCGGAGCGACCCCTTGATTCGAACTGTTTTTGAACTCTTCTTCTGCTTGCAGGTCTTCTTTGTCGTGCCATCTAGCCTTCGCCAGATTTACATCATTCTGAACAAGATCAGATTGTGCATAGGCAGATCGAGGCTCCCACCAAATATCGCTGGTTGTGAGCGTCTTGCCCATTCCTATATTGTGGCTGGCTCTGCGCCCTACGGCCGGTAGAGGAGAAGTCATGGCACCCAAAATGGGTCTATCGCCGTCAATTTCCACTTTTTCCAGGTCAGTGATTCGAATCAATTGTCCACTTGGAATACGACGAATCGTCTGTACTCTATGAATTTTTTGAGCAGTGGTTTCAGTCGTTGTCGACTCGGTGATTTCAAGCCGGCGTTTCGAACAGCCGACAAGAGTCGAAGCAGACAAAAGAATTACCGTGAGAATCAGTAGGTTTCGCATAATTTGCCTTTTCTGGGAACCGCTCCTATATAGTTTCCCACACTTATTACTTGCACAAAACAAAAGGGAGACGATAAAAATCGCCCCCCTTCAATTTATTTGTGACGTCCGTCCGCTTACTTGTTGGCGGTTTCGAGCAATGTCACTTTGGTCATCTTGTCACCCTTGCGCAATTGGCTGACAACTTGAAGACCGTCGATGACTTTGCCGAATACGGCATAGTTCATGTCGAGGAAAGAAGCCGGTGCCAGCGTAATGTAAAACTGGCAGCTTGCGGAATTGGGATCGTTGGCTCTGGCCATCGCCACAACGCCGGCTTGATCGTGTTTCAAGCTGGGCTTTACTTCCAGTGGAATGCGGTGTTCTTGTTTGGTAGCCGGATCGATGTAACCACCGGTGCCATCACCTTTGGGGTCGCCACCTTGAATTACAAATCCGGGCTCATATCTGTGGAATGTAAGGCCATTGTAGAAGCCTTTGGATACAAGGTTTTGGAAATTACTTGCGGTGGTTGGGACTTCGTTAGTGAACAATTGGATTTTGATGGTGCCTTTTGAGGTTTCCATCACAACTACAGGTTCGTTAGACATTTTTCCCTTCTTGCCAGCGGCAGGCTTAGGTTCAATTGCGTTTGCTGCGCTCGTAAAACAGATACTGGTCATAAGGCAAAGTACTGCTGCCACCAGGGACAGTATCACTCTACAAAAACCCTTATCGCGGCCATTAAATGTAAGCATTCGCTTGGCAACTCCTAATTACTGTGAAACGCTTGTGATTCTAGCGCAGTTAGCCAGGATTGCGCCTTTTTCTCAAGTTTCACTTAGTGATTGGTTTCCTGAGGCTGCAAAATGCACTTAGTTGCCTGACAGGGGCAATACTTTTCTAGACGGCACATCAACAGGCACCGTCAGCGTCGCTGCCGGCAGAGTTGGAGGCATGTACGAGATCGGAATGCGGATTGAACTGACTTGCGGCAATGAAACAGCGTCAAAACCAAGCCAGCCCTGAGTCTCATCGCCAGGCATTAGGACTCGCTTGCCGAAATTCTCAACTTCCACCTCGTGACGAGTGCCGTCACGCCCCAGGGCGACGCTCAAATCGCGTTTTCTGTTCTGCCCAGGAGTAATGAATTCATAAAAGATATCGCCGGCTAAGCCCAGAGACATTGCAGTAACGCCGGCCACAGCGAGTTTTCCACCCAGAGACAAAGTAGATTGGGCATCGTGCAGCAGTTCTTTCGAATCGCAAGGTTTGTAAACCTGCCCGTTGACTGTCACTTCAGCCAAATTGGCATCGACGACCACTACTTGATCGCTGATGTTCTTTATATTCAGTTCGATGAAATGCACTGACCGGTCGCGATGATGCGTCAGAGGCGTCGTCGCCAAAAGGCGAGCATGCCCATTTACAGAAGCAGCTTCGGCGGCACCGCGCAAAAGCGGTCGCCCCTCAGTCGAATGCGGCTGAACTGTATCTGTATGCGCCGGAAATGGCTCTTGCAGAGGTGCATTTGTCTGTACAGTCGGCGGTAAATCCGCCGGGTTGGTAAATTTCGGAGATTCGCTCTTGTCTATTGGCGGCTTCAATTCAACAGTGTCGGTTTGACCGAAACAAGGATCTGTCCATACCGAGGTAATCCAAATTAATTGGACTAGCCCAAGAAGCTTTATTTGACGGGGATTCCACATGATTACAACCTTTGCCCAGACGTTTTTCAGACTTGGTCCGGGTTAGGAAGTCATCTGCCTCTTCGCCCGACCAATTGATAGGTAACTTTAGCGCGCACCTCGCCTTGTTTCGTGATAGAAACGCGCTCCAAACCATTAAATTGCGCACCACCAGGCACAAGGCTCATTACGATGGCCTCGCCGGCGACGGTGTTCTTAATAGGATGTTGATATCGGATGAAGGCGGTATTGCCTTCTACCTTATCAACAACCAATTGCGTCGATACTCCCTGGTCGTTGCTCATTCGGTAACCGGAATTGGGATCGCCGCCTATATTCCAGACATTGCTGGTATTGGGAGCAAAAACGGCCTCAGCGCCGGCTTGAAACTCAGGCAGGGCTTCCACTTTGGTGCGCTGCCCCTGGACATTCCAGGCGCCCAGGAAACTGGCAGGCAGTACGACACGCTGCGCTTGAAGCTGAATGGGCGGGCGGCGCGGCGGTTGATTGTCTTGAACGCCGCCATTCATGCGCGGGGTTGGCCGGACGTCTTCACGGACGCTGGCAGGTATCGGCGGGCGCGGCGCCGGCATCGCTTGAGGGGTGGGATATTGCGGATAGGCAGGATAGCTGCCGCCCTCGTTGTATTGCTTCTGTTCGGCACCCAATTTGAACGGGTCGGCCAAACTAGCAAGCGGGAAGGCGAGATTGACCAGAGCCACCGCCCCCACGACAAACAGGGAATTAGTCAGGCTCTTGCTCAAAAAACCACTGGTCGACATCTATTGCCTCCTCACGGAAGAATCTACTCAACACGTATTTCAGAACCAGAAACTGTTTCTTAAATACGATTTATAAAGCAGATTTTATACTATTACTGGCAGAAGCACAAAAGCTTTTTTCAGGGCGACTTTGTGGCTTGGGCTGTACGAGCCGGCTTAGCAGCCGTAGCCACCGGTGCCGACTTAGCTTGCGGAGAAACAGACTTGAGCTGCGCAGGCACTGGCTTGAGCAAAGACGGCTGCGGAGCATAGCCGGCGGGCTTCTCGGAACTTCTGTTTGCAGGCTGATATCCAGAGCCGCCAGCCTCTTCGGCAAAACCGATTTCTTTGAGCTTTTCATAAGCAGCCTGACCAATAAGTGACCTGGGCTCGGCAACGACAATGTCTACAAGCGGACTAAGGGCTTCAGGCAACCGATTTTGCTTGATAAACAATTCCGCCTTAAGCAGGTTAGCCTCATGTTTTAGAGATGAAAATTTCACTGCCGACTGCCTTTCTTGTGCTGCGGCTGCCTTCATTGAATCGTTTTTGGCCAGGGCGAGACTCAGTTTCCAGTGAGCGTCGGCCATGTCTGACAGCCACTCGCTCAATTGAAAGATGCTCTCTTGAACATCCTGAGGGCGGCTTACAGAGAGCAGATTGCGCAATTCAGTGATTCGCACTTTGGCATCATCGATATTGAGCGGCAACTTCGAGTATGCAGTTTTGCCCGCTGCCGGAGCCTTTCCGACAGGAGAGCCATAGGTCCCTGCTGCGGTCGGTGCAGAATAAGAATTGGAAGCCGCACCCGGCACCGGTGCTTGTGAATAGCTGGGCGCTGGCGAATAGCTGTTTTGCGGCGCTGAATAACTGCTCTGCCCCGGCACCGGAGATCCTTGTGCCAGAACGGCTGCCGGCATCGTTACTGAGTTCGCCAGTGCAAGCGCGACAGATAAAGAGAGACCCAACGAGTATTTTGACGCCCTATACACCATCGTCGTGCCTCCACTCTTAGTGCCGATTCAGTTCGTAAGTGCTGAATTTTATCAGCTTAGTTAATCGAGCGCCCTAGCGGGAACGAAAGTTAGCAAGAACTTGAAAAAAGCCCTAGAATGAAGACTTGAGTTACCACATCTCGTGCAGCGCGCGCCTCTTTTCGAGAGGCATTCATGTGCACTCTCAACCGTTTTACTTTCGGAGTGAAATTTGTTCCGCCTGACAGCCAAATCGAAGCGCGTCACAGCTTTTCTCATTGCGCTGATTTACACCCAATCGCTCACCATACAGGCCCGCTCACAAGAAGAGCAGGTCAATCTTGTGCAAACAGATCCGGTGGCTTCACCTGCCATTGTCAAAGACGACAGTTTTCTCGATCCCAGAGGACCGGAATACATAGGCAAATGGCTGAAAACAGGACAGTTTATGCCCCTTTCAGAACTGAAGCCGGGCATGCAAGGTTATGGACTGACAGTTTTTCAAGGCAACAAAATCGAACGATTCGATGTGACAGTAATCGGCGTGGTCAAAAAAGTACTGAGCGGACGCGACGCCGTAATGGTGCGTCTGTCTGGCCCCTTGATGGGCAAGAACACTGTGATCAGAGGGATGTCCGGCAGTCCGGTTTATATAAACGGAAAATTGGTCGGTGCTGTTTCATATGGCTTTGATTTTTCCAAAGAACCGATAGTCGGTATCACCCCGATTACCGACATGCTCGATGCTCTTACTCCAGACAAACGCGTAGATGACGGTTCTTCAGGCCGCGGGCGCATCGGATATCACTCACTTCCTTCCTTCACGGCCGAAAGCGGATTTTCCGGCAGCGCCTCCACAGCAAGTGAATCATCCGGTGGATTGAACGGCGGCATTACCACCACATCTGGTGGCGGCACGAGAATGATTCCACTGATCGCTCCGATTTCTCTGTCCGGGTTTTCAACCGGCGCACAAGAATACTTAGGAGACCATTTCAAAAACTTCGGCATGTCTGTATCTGCTGGTACAGCAGGCGCGATTGACGAATCCCTTGATGACGATTCGAACGCCAACAAAAATTTCCCGGGCGAAACCATCAAGCCGGGAGGAGCCGTTAGCGTGCTTCTTGTCACGGGAGATTTCTCCGCCTCCGCGACAGGAACCGCGACCACCACATTTGGTGGCAACGTACTGGCTTTCGGACATCCTTTCATGCAAGCCGGTCCGGTCGACTTCCCGATGGCGACTGCCTATATTCACCAGGTTCTGCCCAATTTGGCTGTTTCATTCAAAGTCGCATCGCCAGTCAAGGTTGTCGGCTCGATCACAAATGACAGACCCTGGGCGATCGGCGGTCAGTTGGGCAGACAATCAAAAATGATTCCGGCCACTTACACGGTCACGGACAGAACCCGCGGAGTAAAAAAGACCTTTCATCTAAATGTGATCAATCATGCCGATCTGACTCCCGAGCTTCTGGCCAGCACTGCCATGTCGGCAATCGACACTACCCACCAATCCACGTCGCCCTATGTGGTGACAGTAGACAGCAAGGTGATCACCGACAAGGTCGGCAGCATCGAGCGACATGACAAATTCGCCGGCAATTTCGCTGTACATGGACCTGTCGATGCCAGCTTCAAAATGAAAGGCATGGGCGATTCCACCGGCATGTCATTTTTGTCAGTGCTTTCGAGAATCGTCAACAACGATTTCGAGAAAGCTTCCATCAAAGGCGTCAACCTCAATATCGTGCTTGACGATGGACACGACACAGCAAGACTCGAGCGGATTTCGCTGGACAAACAAAAGGTCGAGCCCGGCGAAACCATCAAGGTGACAGCCGTACTGCGTCCGTACAATAAGCCGAGAGTGACAAGAGAACTGTCTCTTAAGGTGCCGCGCGACATTGCCGACGGCAATCTACTTATAGGTGTCGGACCCGGAGATCAAATCGATCAACTGAGAAAGCGGATGGGAGTTTTCGATCCTCAGCCTGAAAATCTCAGTCAAGTCGCCAATCGCATTCGAGAACAAGGGCAAGGAAATGTATTGGAGGCGGTTCTCGCTCTGCCTGAACAATCGCTCTTTCTCGATGGGCGAAGGATTGTTTCACCCCCAGCTAACTGGTTGAAACTCTTTTTTTCCGACCGCTATACAAAAGGTCCGCAAATTGTCAAAGGAGAGATCCGTGCAAAAGCTGCAGAGCCGTGGCTTCTAGACGGTATGCATCTGCTTGCCGTGACGGTGGAGCGCAAAGAAAAGGCGCTGGCGCATTCGCCTTTCTACAATGTCAGCCCGACTAATTCTTATTCTGCTCACGACGGCATTTTCATGACCGATCAGGCCAGAAAAGTTCTTGACTCCGGTCCTTCCAGAAAAACGGAAACCGGCTCTTCATCGGCTTCTACAAGTGCCGGCTCGATTTCATCTTCAATTGCTTCTGCAATTGCATCATCGACATCAAGCGCAACGAATGCAGAAAAGCGTGAAGCAGCCAGTGCCGCAACCAGTTTTGCTCCTGCCAAGCAATACCCGCACATGCGATCGGCACTAGCCTGGAGGCAACTTACCGAGGAAGATTTCCGCAATGGCAAATCAGAGGAAGTGGCAGTCGATAGCCGCGGCAGACTTTCTCCTGGTTTCCACGAAGAGGCAAGGACCTCTCTATCGCCTGAAATGCAGATTTGGTCAGCCGTTTGTTCAAACGGCTCGTTGATCTTTTCAGCTCAGAACAAAATATTTTCCTGGGATGCAAACGGAGCAAAATTAGATTTGCTCGCAAAACTCGATTGTCTATTCTCTCCTGCCGTAACCGTAGACTCAAAAGGCTCAATATACGCCGCCTCAGCGCCAGGGGACCGCGTTTTTGCGGTCAAACCTCACAGTGAAAAACATGACACGCTCTTCAAAACAGGTGGTGACACCGTAACCACTTTGTGTGTTGATGAGCGCGACAACATTTATGCCGGTGTCGCGGCAGACGGCAAAGTATGGCGATACGACGCAGTCAAGAAAACCGCTTCAGTGTTTTTTGATTCAGGCCAAGCCCATATCACATCACTCTGGTATTGCCGCGCCGACAAACGTTTATATGTCGGAACAGCCGAAAAGGGGGCTGTTTACAGCATCGACGACAGAGGCAATGCCAGAGCCGAGTATCAAACCAGCGATCACATTGTCACAGGGGCTGTGAAAGATTCCAAAGGAAATCTTTTCATCGCCACAGCCGGTCCTGGACACTTCTACAAAATAAGAAGTTCCGGAGAGGCAGATACACTGGCGACCAGCGAAGGGTTTTATTCACTCGTTTATGATCCGGCGAGCGATACTGTCTTTGCCGGTGACGCTGAAGGCGACGTCACTCAAGCAAGAGAAGAAAAATTCAGCAATCGTGCCTACTTCGTACCGGTGGCTCGCACTGACGAAGAAGCAGTTTCGGCGCTGGCTTTGGATGGACGTGGGCATTTGTTTGCAGCCACCAGTAATTTTGCCCGCTGCCTGAAATTCGATCTCAATCCATCAACCAAAGCCACTTACAGTTCGCAAATCCGCGACGCTCAACGTCCGGCAAACTGGTCTAAGTTGCTGGCTTACGGCGGTTTCAACGACATTGATCCGCAAATTTTAACCAGCATCGCCGTCGAGACTCGCACCGGCAACAGCAGTCAACCGGACGCCAGCTGGTCACAATGGAACCCTGCCGTTTCAAGCAACGAAGGCTTTCTTATAAAGTCTCCTGGAGGTCGCTACTTGCAATACAGGTTGCGCTGGAAAGCAAGTGAAAAACCTTTGCCGGCACGCAAAGGACGCGAGCCCAACACTATTCGCAAGGTGGACGTCACTTATCTGCCAAGCAACGGTAATCCATATTTAAACACCATCTCCGTTCAATCCGGCGGTCATGTGTCGGGCAAACAAGAAGTATCAATTGTCGGAAGCGACCCAGACCACGACAACATGTTGCTGTCTCTTGCTCTCTCTGACGACGACGGTAAGACGTGGAAGACATTGGCTGCCGACTTGCGCTCCAAAAAAGAAAAAGACAAAGAGAAAGAAAAATCGGACAAAGGGAAAACGGATAAGGAAAAAACCGACAGGTCAGAAAAATCGGACAAGTCAGAAAAATCGGACAAGTCAGGCAAGTCTGAAAAAACCGACACCGCTGACAAAACCGACAAAGATAAAGGCGCCAAAACAGACGGCGACAAGAGCGAAAAAACAGAAAAAACTGACTCCCCAGACAACGAAAAAGAAGTAAAGGGCCAAGTAAAAGAGAAGTCAAAAGACAAAGAAGATGATTCTCCTGAGCCAGGAGAATCGGAAAAGAAGCTCAGCGAAGCGGTGCAAAAACAGGACAAAAATGAGGATGGATCTCAGGCGAAGAAGATCCCTGATGTTCCCGGCGATGGCAAAGACAAACAAGCAGAGAAGCCGAAAACAGATCCTGTACCAGGCAAAGATTCCCCACAAAATAAAGATCCACAAAACAAAGATCCGCAGAATAAAGAAGCAAACAAGGACGCTTCAAAAGATTCGGCACAAAATAAAGATGCTGCAAAAGACAAAACGAAGTCCAAAGCATCGACCAAAGATAGCGCCGAAAGCACCATAGCAAAGGCTTTGAATGCTATCAAAACGGCCACACAAAGCGACTCCGAGAGCCAGAGTGAGACGTTTACTTACACCTGGGATACAACCAAGCAAAAAGACGGCGTTTACCTGCTCAGTATCAAACTCGACGACCGCCCTTCCAATCCAAGCGGATATATGGAAAATTCACGATGGGGCACAATCGTAATCGACAATACGCCGCCGTCAATTAGCGACGTAAAACTGACCAGCGGCGAAAAAGGCGTCTTCCAGCTTGAGTTGAAAGCTGACGATAAGCTTTCATTGATAGCCAACGCCATCTATAAAATTGACGATGGTTCGCCATTTGCGATGATGAGAGTTGGAGAAGACGGCAAACAAGAAGCAGCCGATTCGCAAAATGCAAAATTGATCGCGCCTCTGGTTGATGTAAAGCCAGGCGAACACAAATTTGTCATTGAAGTAACCGATCAAGCTGGCAACACAGAAACCAAGACCGTAACATTGACCCTCAAATAGAAGCACAAACCGTTTCTTGTGCGATAGCTAAATAGGGGATTGAGCAGTGTCTTTGGCTCAACTTTTGCGCACCAAACCTCCAGGCCAACTCGTCTCTGAAGCAGAAGCATCCGCCCACCAGCTCAAAAAGACGTTGTCTGCGCTCGACCTGATTGCTTTCGGTGTCGGCGCCACCATAGGCTCCGGCATCTTCGCGCTGACCGGCACGGCAGCTGCAGGACAAGCGGCCCTGGCACACCAAGACATCATGTCCACACCGATCATCAATTTCCTTCTTGGTTCGCCGTTAGGTAGAGAAGGTGCCGGTCCGGCAATTGTAATTTCGTTTATGGTTGCCGCTCTTGCCTGCGGGTTTGCCGCCCTTTGCTACGCCGAATTGGCTGCCATGATCCCTGTGTCGGGCTCCGCATATACGTTTGCGTATGCGTCCCTGGGAGAGCTGATTGCCTGGATCATCGGATGGGATTTGATTCTCGAATACGCCGTCGGCAACATTGCCGTAGCAGTCAGTTGGTCTGACTATTTTCAAAACTGTTTGACAGGAATGACAGGACTGAAACTACCGCTCTGGCTCGCCTGCGATCCACACACGGCCATGGTGCGCTTGGAAGCAATGAAAACTGATTCCACGATTGCCTCAATGTACAGTTCGATGGATCTGCCGACAATCGGTGGACAGGCTCTGGCCATGAACGTTCCCGCCTTCCTGATCGTGGCCCTGATTACATTTGTATTGGTTGTCGGTGTTCAAGAAAGCGCCATCGTCAACACCGTTGCCGTCATCATAAAAGTCGGTGTCGTCCTATTCTTTGTATTTTTCGGTATGGGCTACATACACCCGGAAAATTGGCATCCTTTTGCACCGACGGGATTTGCCGGTATCATGGGTGGTGCAGCGATCGTTTTCTTTAGCTTCATTGGTTTTGATGCCGTCAGTTCGACTGCCGAAGAGACAAAAAATCCGCAAAAAGACATGCCCATTGGCATGCTCGGAAGTCTGGCCATCTGCACTGTCTTGTACGCCGCTGTATCTTTAGTTCTCACAGGCATTCTGCCCTACCAGAAATACGCCAATGACGCGGCCCCTGTCGCCACGGCCATTGCAGCAACCGGACAACCCTGGGCGCACATAATCGTTTCCATCGGTGCCCTGGCCGGAATGACATCGGTTCTTTTGGTTTTCCAGTTAGGACAGCCGCGTATATTCATGGCCATGTCCAGGGATGGACTTCTGCCAAAGATGTTTTCAGTTTTGCATCCCAAGTACAAAACTCCGTTCGTGCCTACGATTTTGACTGGACTCTTTGTCGGTTTTGCCGCCCT
>PNLN01000068.1 GCA_013823055.1 Cyanobacteria bacterium DS2.3.42 | reverse complement strand
CTGAATTTTCGTCAGTGAAAAGCTCAACTGGTGAGCGCACGTTGCGCCTCTGTGACGAACTCACTTCCGAGCCGCAAGAGAAACAGAAGTTAGCTCCCAGAGGAAGCAGCGCGTGGCATTGTATGCAAGTTTTCAAATGGGCCATAGTTCGTTCGGGCTGAGGCTCTCCACAGCCGAAGCAAAATTTGTCCGTCAATCGAAGTTTTGCCCAGCAGGCCGAACACTGCGGCTCCGCATCATTTACAGGCTCGAATGTATCGTCTTCAAACGAAGCGACAACGGCTGCAGTGGGAACTGGGACCTCTTTGACTGAAGCATGCACTGGCGAAACAGCCGACTGTTGGGACTTGGCGAGTTGTTCCAGGTCCAGGCGCGAGCGCCCGCAGCGGCGGCAAAATTTTGCATTTTGCCTGTTCTCAACCTTGCAGACGGGACACAGAAAGACCAAGAGTTCCTCTTATACGATTGTAAAATACCAAAAGGTCACTTGGACTAGTTTATACGAAGAGTCGACGGCGAAAAGTTGTGATGTTAATGCGATATTTGCCCCGATCATGAACAATCTATAGAGTTGGCTGTATTAGGAATCCCGGAGTCACATGTTTCAATGAAAAGGCATTTTCCCAACAAGAATCGCAAGCGCATTGCGTTTTTGGCTTTTGCCTGCCTGATGGCGTCGGCAGGGGCCTGCTCGCTGAGCCAGGAAATACAAGCCTATTTCACGCCCCCTGAGATTTTCATTGCCAAGCCTTATGTACAACTTGGGCAAGGAAAAATCGAAAATTCCACAGTCAGCCACGACATCCTCTTTCTGGCTCGCAATGACAAGCACGAATGGGAATTAGAGTATAAGTCGGCCACATCCAAAGGCTGGATCAAGGGTTCGTCATTCACAAAGAGCGTACTGGAAGAAAGGCAGACAGAAGCAATTACACTTTTCTCCAGTACGATTTCCGATTTGCCTGCCGGAAAACCCTTCAGCTACCGAATTTACAGAGACGGCATAGAGACCTTTTCGGCCACCGCCAAGGCACAAGTGCGAGAAGATCAGCCTTTCAAATTCGTTGTTGTCGGCGACCTTGGTGCCGGCAGTCACGGGCAAAGACGTATCGCTCAACGTATTCATTCCGAATCGCCCGATCTCTGGGTAATGCCCGGAGACCTGGTATACAACATGGGGCTTTTGTCTGATTATCTGGCACGATTCTTTCCGATTTTCAATGCAGATGAATCAAAAGATAAGGTCGGAGCACCAATCATGCGCTCGACGTTGTGCGTTCCGGTAATTGGAAACCACGACATTGCCCAGAGCGCCTCCTTTGCTCCAACCAATCTAAATCGCATGCAAGATGCACTGAGTTATTTCCATGTCTGGTCAGCACCATTGAATGGTCCGCTTACAAATTTTCAAGGTCCCAATATCTGTCCCTTGGTCGGCAGTGCGCAAAGACTGTCCGCATTTACTCAGGGGGCAGGCAAACGCTTTCCACAAATGGCCAATTTTTCTTTCGACTTTGGAAACACGCACTGGATAGTGCTTGACGGCAATTATTACATGGACTGGTCGAACCCTGATTTGCGAAAATGGGTCAGCGATGATCTGGCCAAAGCTTCGTCAGCAAAATGGAAATTTGCAACATTTCATCAACCGGCATTCAGCACCGATATTTATCACTTGAAAGAACAGCGTATGCGATTGATTGTAGACGCGCTTGAAAAGGGCGGTGTGGACATAGTTTTTGCCGGACATGCTCACAATTATCAGCGAACTTTTCCTCTGCATTTTGCTCCAAGCACCGGCAAAATGAATCGCGATGGCACCGTCGACGGTACTATCACTCTGGACAAAACCTGGGACTCGAGTGACAGCACTAAACCAAAAGGCGTTATCCACATCGTCACAGGTGCGGGAGGTGCCCGCCTGTATAGCCCAACCGACAATGCTGAAATCAACAAGATGGGCGATTTTCTTCTCAAGACGGTTTCAGATTGCCATTCGTACACCGTGTGCAAAGTGGATGGCGGAAAGTTGACGGTCTCACAAGTCTCCGATCAAGGAAAGGTGTTGGACAAATTCGCGCTTAGAAAAGATTAGCTGCAGGCGCTCCCGGGCACATATTTCACGTCCACATCCAGAGAACGTGCAAGTAATGGTAGGCAGCCACAGTATCCAGGGAAGCTGGCGAGGAAGATATTTCCACCCCGGCAGCAGCGAGGCCTTTGGCTTTGAGGCTGTGTTCATCGACGTAGACGGTATTATCGAAGGCAATATTCTCGATGACGGCAGTCTTGGAGAAGCTGTGGTGGGCGGCAAATTCTTATATCCACACCTCAAATTCGTCAAAATCTATCAAAGCGGCACCAAGCACGCGGTCAATTATCAAGGCACAATGAGTGAAGACGGCAAGACTCTTATGGGGCGCTGGACGATAGGCGGAGATGCTTCCGGTACCTGGACAGCCAAGCGATATGAAGACGGCGAAGATCTGAAATTTGAAATAGAAGACACGCGCGAACTTGAACTTGCCGGCGAAAAGCGTCACGAAACGGCCCCTCAGCGCTCCGGCAGCGTGCAATAATTCATTCATCCAACCCGAGGAAGATATATGCTCTCAGTAGCTCAATATACGATGCCGATTTACGCTGTGCTAATGCTCTTAGGCGGCATCATGGGCTTTGTCAAAGGGAAGAGCAAAGCTTCATTGATAGCCGGAGTCATATCGGGCGTGGTGATGATCGGCTGCTTCATGCTGTTTGCCCAGGATGCGCATACGTCGTTGATTGCAGCAATAGTCGTCACTGGCGCGCTGGATGCAGTCTTTGCAGTCCGGTTGTCCAAGACGAAAAAGTTTATGCCTTCCGGAATCTTGCTGATCATCACAGCAATATGCCAGGTCATTTTTATCGCAGCATTATTTCCAACCTGGACGCCTTAGCTCCAAGTTCTGATTTACTGCTCAGGCTTTCTTCTTCAATTTCAAAAGCTTTTCGCGTGCAGCCACAAGTGTCTCTTCCTTGCGGCTGAAACAGAAGCGCACGTAGCGACGAGCAAGGTCCGATGGTCCGAAGAAACTGGCGCCGGGTACGACTGCAACACCTATTTCTTTGACCAGAAATTCGGTGAACTGCATGTCGGTGCCGTAGCCCCATTCGCTTATGTCTGAGAAAACATAATAGGCTCCTTGCGGCTTGAAGTATTTGATGCCGCACATATCAAGGGTTTCCAGCATGTATGCGCGCCGATCGTTGTATTCAATCGCCAACTCATCGTAATACTTCTGACCCATTTTGATGGCGCTCACTCCCGCTCTTTGAAGAGGAGCCGGAGAGCCCACAGTAAGAAAATCGTGCACTTTGCGAATTGGCAAAGTCAGCTCGGCCGGAGCAATCGCCCAGCCCACACGCCATCCTGTTACGCTATAAGTCTTGGACAGGCTGTTGATCGTCACCGTCAAATCTTCCATTCCAGGAAGTGAGGCCATTGCCACATGCTTAGCGCCGTCATAGAGAATGTGTTCGTAAATTTCATCGGTAATGCACAACACGCCCCACTTTTGGCAGAGGCGAGCAATTTCGGACATCTCTTCTCTCGTGAAAACTTTTCCTGTGGGATTGTGCGGAGTATTGAGAATGATGGCGCGTGTTTTATCGTTAAACGCCTTCTCCAGCTCGTTGACATCGAACGTCCAATCAGGAGGATGCATGGAAACATAGCGGGGTTTGCCACCACATAAGATGGCATCAGGTCCGTAATTTTCATAAAACGGTTCAAACACAATCACTTCGTCGTCGGCATCAACCAGAGCAAGCATGGTTGCGACCATGGCTTCTGTTGCGCCGCAAGCGACAGTAATCTGAGTTTCGGGATCTACTTTCTGTCCTGTTGTGCGCTCATGTTTTTCAGCGAGCGCATCACGCAAAGCTTTGTCGCCCCAGGTAATGGCATATTGATTGACGTCGTCAAAGAGCGCCTCTTTGGCTGCATGTTTGAGCTCTTCAGGGCAGGGGAAATCGGGCAACCCCTGGGCAAGATTGGTCGCCTTGTAGCGGGCAGCCAGTCTCGACATCTCTCTAATGACTGACTCTTGGAACTGATCTGCCTTGTTGGACGCGAGTTTTCGAACTCTTGACTGCATGGGGCGCTTCCTTTATTTAAGCCAAAACATAACGGAAACAGATAATCTAACAGAACCACGCCCGCTTTTCATGTCTTTGTGTAGGGGCGATGCCATGCATCGCCCTGGCCATGCATCGCCCGGGCCCTGTATCCCCGGGTGGACTTGCCCTAGAGTGGGCGATGCGCCCCCTACTGGCGCTGTTCGACAGTTGTGCCTGGGAAATAGTACTGGAGAATCTCGACATACGTTTTCTTTTGCTTGGACAGCCCCTGCGCTCCCCACTGGCACAGGCCGACACCATGTCCGCCGCCTGAAGATCTAATTGTGTATCCGCCCGCCGTTTGTTTAACCTGATAGCGCGTTCCGGGCGCTTTATCCCATCCCAATTTTTGGCCTATGCGCAGCCAGAGTTGATAGCCACTCAAAACTTCTTTGCGTGCGCCCTTTTGAATTTCAGCACTGACAGGCCGATTGGCTCGGTCGAGTTTGAGCACGCGCGGTTCTCTGTCGGCAATTTCGCGAGCAAAGACAGAAGTAGGAATTTCCTTAACGGTCGTGCCGTAGAGCGGAGAGCCTTTGCAATGGTTGCATGACACCGATTGAAGATAAGTCATGGATCTGGCGTTTTCACCAAAAATGTCTGAACCCTTGCTAGTCCGGCCTGCACAGCATGCATGGAAAAACGCCTGAGCCGGGCGGTCTTGAAACATTAGCCTGCGGCGGTCAATTTCGTGAACGGCATCGATGACCTCAGGGCGCTCGTGTTGTTCGCCCAGGTAGACCATTTCGTCTGTCGTATCGGTAACGGTCGGATGTCTGCCCTTGGGAGACAGGCGTGTATAAACAAGCACCGCCTGCGCTTTCAATGCCTCTTTTCCAAATACCGGTGTCGTCTCTCCTCCAACCACAGAGGCAACGTAGTTGAATGTATCTACTTGGTTTAAAACTTCAAGTCCTGCGGAATTCTTACCTTTGGCATTCGCTCTTCTCATATTCATCTGTCCGTAGTATTTGCGCATATGAGCGCTATCCGGACCAATCTCGATTGTGTTTCCACCGCGCCCGGATAGCACCAAATATGGTGCGCGAATGATTTCTTTCTGATTACGTCCACCAGCTTTTCTTAGACGGACGGAATTGCCTGCATCAGTGCACTCGTACAGCCCTTCTTTGAATACGGAGCGAATCGGATTGACGATCATGAAAGGAGCCCTGACAAACACCGAATCTATACGAGGGCGAGATTGAAAGAGCATTACATTCATTGAAGAAGGATTAGCTCGAGCAACCGGAAGATAGAGAAAAGCGAGCAAAAGCAGGAGTACCGGTTTTGCGAAACAGGAAACGCAGCAATTCACTTCCCTGAAAATCACAACCGGCTTCCCCATCTATATAATGTCGGCTTGCTTGAGGCTAGGGCCAATCCGTAGCAAAAAGAAATTCTTTGGCTTTAGGAACGGCTACCTCAGAGCTGGTCCCCGATGTAGCTCCCAGGCAAAATGCATAGCGCGGAGCCTCCGAAGGGAAATAGCCCGTCACCCATGATTGAAATTTCTTCCCGTGCGGCGCGGTTCCGGTTTTCGCTGCGACATGCAACTTGTGATCAGGGTCCAATTTGTGGGCTGTTCCTTCCCTGACAGCCAGCTCCATTCCCTGTTGCAAACGGCCCCAGGTGATGTCGGAAAATTCTATTTCGAGTCTGGACTTTCCTTGTGCATTTTCTTCGGCACTGTGAAGATACGGCACGTCACCACGCGTCGCAACAATTGCGCTGAGGCGCATCAATTGAAGTCCATTTGGATGCAAGTGCGGGCTCAGTCCGAGCACATATGGCCAGGCTGTAGATTTCTCGGATTTGGGGAAAAGTCCGCTTTTCACCGAACCAACCGCGGAATCCAGTCCCAGCTTGCTGGCATAGCCTAAGAAGAGAGACTGGCTGAGGTTTTTAGACGCAGTTGCGAAATAAACATTGCAAGATTGCGCAATCGCATGCACCACGTCGACTTTGCCGTGCGCGGCCAGGCAAGTGATTTTCCGTCCTTGAATCGTGGCATGCCCCTTGCAGTCGATGGTTTCATTGGGGCCAATCAAACGTTCTTCAATCAAAGCGGCAGCAGTGACTATTTTCATTACCGATCCAGGCAAGCCGGCTTCCACCATAAAACCAGTAGGAAAACCAACCTGACCGGTCTTCAGGTCCGACCAGAAAAAAATTGTCCGCCCGATTGCTGGTTTGGCAGCCGCTTCCGACGCTTCCAATATGCCGCCCAAGCCGAACATCGACTTCAGGAAGTCGCGCCTGCCTATGGAGTTACCGGTGTCAGAAGAATCTGCAGTCAAGTCTTTGCCAAGCCTATATATTGGTCGGTTTTACAATGCCATCACAATCATTTCACAGCTTTGCAACCCGTGCACCTGTATAAGTTTACAGGTCAGGGATGATAATGGTTGAAAGAAAGAAACTCTGTGAAATTTCTTCCAGCGACTCAGGATAGACTCTGGTATATCAATGCGTCTTTTCGCCCTTATTGCTGCCATTAGCAGCATTATCTTTGTCGCGTCGCCAAAATCTTTGGCGACAGCAGAACCGGACTTGGATGCGCGCGTAAAGTCGATCAGACTCAACGAAATTGCGATGAAGACAGTGGAAAATCATTTTCTGCCGGACGGAAAACGCAAATCCCTTACTCAACTAACTGAAGATTTCTCACAAGGAAAAGTGACAGGAAAACCGAAAGGTGTTTTCGTCACTCTCTCCAAAGACGGAAAAACACGCGCATGCTGGGGTTCGATCAGCCCTGAATATGCCAATCTTATCGCTTCAACTGTATACACTACCGAGGCGGCACTCAACAAAGAGTATCGCTTCGCGCAAGTAAAGCGCAGCGAAGTCGATCAATTGAAAGCGCAAGTTACTGTCGTAAACTCCGTGGATCCAATCGATAGCATCCGCGAGTTAAACCCGCTTCGCCACGGACTCTTTGTCAGACAAGGAGGTCGTGCCGCCGTGCTTCTGCCCGGCGAATGCGTAGACGCGCACTATCAGCTAGTGCAATGCAAATTGAAAGCTGGAATTCCCGTAAAGTCCCGTTGCCAAATGTACAGGATTACCGCCGATGTCTTCCACAAATAAAATAGTCATCAAAAAAACACCACGCGGCTTTTTCTCTGCCTGGAATTTGATCTTAGTAAAGTTATTGCTTTTGGCGCTGCTGGGAGTCTCTCTAGAGCGTCCGGTCGGTTCTGTGGCGGGGCAAATCACACTGGAAGAAAAGGGCTTCGGGCTGTCGTCTTATGATTTGAAAGACAATAAGGTATACGCGATGGCTTACGGTCCGCGCAACGGACCTCAAGTCGAACGCGGCGTGTGGATCAATCAAGATGGAACTTTTCGCATCGATCAACTGCCCGAAGGTGAATACCAGATCAAATTGCGCGCCACCGGATATGCCACCGAGTACGTCAATGGCGTATTTATAACGGATGGAAAAACAACAAAGATTTCAAAAGACGTTCACCTCTCTTTAATAGAACCGAGCCTGAACATTGCCTCCAATATGCGCGTTTTCACAACCAAAGAACCGCCCCGGTTCTGGGCCAATGCCACCGCTTCGAAGCGCGTGAAAATGAGCGTCTACAAGACAGACATCCTCAAACTAGCACGCGAAAACACAATTGAAAAATGGGGATACGAACTGAGCAATAGCCTCGATCTCTATCGCAACAACGAAAAGAAATTCACACAACCTTTTGTAAACGATAAACCAGTTGCTGTTCTCACTCGCGACCTGGAGCAAGATGAAAATGACTCCTCGCGCGCGGAATTTCAGCTCGATAAGCCTCTGCCACCCGGCGATTATATGGTCTATGGGGAAGCTCAAGGGGTCAACTCGACCAAACACACTCGCGACATTCATTGGTTCAACGTTTCAGATATTGGTCTGGTTCTCTGGCAAGCGCCTGAAAAAACCCTGGTGCGAGCCATCGATCTTAATACTCTAAAGCCCGTGAACGGAGCCAAAATCAGCATCTTCGAAGGCAAGGACAAAGCTTCGCAAGTAAAAGCGATAGCTTCCGGCACAACTGCAGACGACGGATTTGTCGAATGCCAGCTGCCAAAAACTCTGAATACTCAGTCGAGTTTCAATTCATTGATCATCGGCGCGGCCGGCAACAGCCTGGCCTATGGCGCAATGAACTATTGGCGATCATCTTCCGACAAGATGCAAACGTACTTCTATACAGATCGCCCTGTTTATCGACTGGGCCAGACAGTTAACTTCAAGGGCATCGCTCGATCAATAGCACCCTCCGGATTCAAAAATCCTGGGAAAAATCTGGAATTGAAAGTTCACATCGAAGATCCCAACAGTGAAGAGCTGTTCAACGGCAAGGTCAAAACATCCGACCACGGGACTTTCCATGGACTGTACTCGATACCGGCTGACGGAAAGACAGGCGCCTATTCAATCAACATCACTTATCCTGATGGTACGGTTGCGTATGAAACATTTGAGGTTGCGCAGTACCGCAAGCCGGAATATCAAGTTGAAGTAAAACCGCTTCAAGCCAGATATGTGGCGGGACAAAAGGTAAAGGCAAAAATTCACGCCACCTATTTCTTCGGCGGTCCAGTTGCAAATGCACAAGTGAAATATTCAATCTATTCGTCCACAGACTGGATGAGCAGATGGAATTTGAAAGCTCGCCCCGACTACTATTCATTTTTCGACGACTGGGATAATTCCGAAGACAGCGAGTATTACAGTGACTACGGCGGCGACTATGTCGAGGAAGGCACAGTCACTACCGACGACAACGGCGAAGCTATCGTGGAGGTGGAGACCAAGAAAGCAGAGCCAATCGGCAGCCATCCCAACTCCAGCGAATACAGAGACAGAAATTATAAAATCGAAGCCGAAGTTACAGACATCAGCCGCATGACTGTTGTCAGCTCCGGAACAGCAAAAGTCTCTGCCGGCGATTTCTGCCTCTTTGTCACGCCCGATTCATATGTGGCAAAAGTCGGCGACAACCTGACCGCCAACATCGAAGCCGTCGACTACGATGGCAAGCCCGTCGGCAATCAGGACGTGACTGTCAAACTGAGCCGCTTCGCGTGGGATGCAGAAACAGAAGCCTACAGAAAGGAAGATGTGCTCGTTGAGGCGAAACAAAAAACGGACGCTTCAGGCAAAGCACGTGCTACGTTCATCATCAAAAATCAATTCCCGACCGATACCTATTACGTCTCGGTAAAAGCATCGGACAAAGCCGGAAATATCATTGGCGATCAAAGCAGCATATGGATTGCCAGCCCTGATTATCCATATGTATTGAGCGGCAACAGCGCACAAAACGAACCGGTGTCTTTAAGATTCGACAAAGCAATCTACAAACCGGGCGAAACGGCTCGCTTGATGGTGAGCGGACCGGTCAACGGAACTGAAGGCGCTCAGGCAGTCGTAACGCTTGAAGGAACGACCATATACAACCACAAAGTCATTCCTTTGACTTCGACAGCCCAGCTCATCGAAATTCCGATTGAAGAAAAATACGCACCAAATGTTTTTGTCTCAGTTGTGCTGGTTACGAAAAAACATCAGTTCTATGCTCAGAACAAGATGATCAAAGTTTCGCCCGCAAACAATTTCCTCAATGTCCAAGTCTCAACGGACAAGAAGCGATATCAGCCTGGTGAAACAGTCAAATACACAATCAAAGCGCAGAAAGCAGACGGCACACCAGCCGCCGACACAGAACTGTCGCTCGGTGTTGTAGACGAAAGCATCTATTCAATAAGACCGGAATACGCTCAAGACATTCGCAAATTCTTCTACTCAAAACGCGAGAATCTGGTCCAGGTGGCCTGCTCTTTCCCAGAGCAATATTCCGGCGGACCGGATAAAGTAGAACCTCGTGTAAGAAAAGATTTCAAAGATACTGCTTTCTGGCAGCCGGAGCTTCTCACGGACAAAGACGGTATTGCCACTGCCTCTGTGAAATTGCCTGACAATCTCACCACCTGGCGCGCCACAGTAAGAGCAGTGTCGATGACGACAGAAGTCGGCTCCTGCGTCAACAAAGTGCTCTCCACACAAGATGTTCTTGTGCGTTTGGCACTGCCGAGATTCTTCAGTGAAGGCGACCACGCACTGGTGACGTGCATCGTGCACAACTATTCAGAACGCGAGCAAAATATCAAATTGTCCGTCAACATGACGCGCCAACTAAATACGGCCGCGCCTCTCACGGCAACCTTCAAAGTAGCCCCTGAGAAAGCCTACCGCCACAGCTGGCCTGTCACGGTTGTTTCACCCGGCGAAGTAGCCATTTCGGTAAAAGCGATAGGCGACACCAGAGGCGATGCTATGGAATTAAAACTTCCGGTGCGCGCGCTTGGTGTGCCGGCCTTCATTGCCAGATCCGGCGTCTTGACCGGTGACTCTGATCATATCGATCTGCGAATTCAACCACCTGGAAATGCCGGCAACGTCAAAACCAGCTTGACTGTGGCCAGCTCATCAATGGGTCCGGTTATAGGTAGTTTCGATTCGCTGATTGATTATCCATATGGTTGCACTGAGCAAACGCTCAGCCGCCTGGTTCCATCAATTGTCGCTTTCCAATTGCACAAAAATTTGGATATGCCAATTTCGGCAGCACAGAAAGCAAAATTTGCCGGTGTATTCAAAATGGGCATACAGAAGCTCACAGATCATCATCACTCCGATGGCGGCTGGGGCTGGTGGGTCGATGATGAGAGCAATATGTACCTAACCTCATATGTTGTGGAAGGATTGCTCTTGCTCAACGAATGCAACTACACCGTTCCCAAAGACATGATCACTTCTGGTCGTGATTGGCTCAAGAAAAATGTCGCTGAATTGGATAAGCAATTGCACGATCCGAAAGTCGCAACGGAGCCCTATCAATACAGAGAAAAATGCACCGATCTCTCAAGAGCGCTTTTCTCACTCAGTCTGGCCGGACAATCACCAGACAAAAAAGTCGTAGCAGGTTTGGAGAAGGACCTAAAATTCCTGACCCCGGAAGCACTGGCTTACATGACGATCACGCTCAAGAATAACAACCGCGAGCAACAAGCCCAAGTGTTCTACAAGCGCTTGATGGAACTGGCTAATGATGCCGATGGAACCGAAGATTGGGACCACACGATCGCCATGGTCAGAAAACTTTTGGGAGCGCATTTGAAACCATATGAATCCGATTATTCATATCGATTCACCGGCGTGGAAACCACAGCCCTGGCACTGCGGGCGGTGCTCTCGATGGAGCCGAATAACAGCGAGAAGGTCGAGTCAATCAAACGCTGGCTAATGCTGCAACGCGGCAAAGACGGCTGGAACAACACCAAAACAACCGCTGAAGTTTTTCTTGTTCTATTAAAAGATGATCTGCTCAACCGCACGGTAAAAGATACAAACTTCTCGATGGACGCACTAAACAAAGACAGTGTGATCGCTCAGTTGAAGTTCGATCCAAAGAGCAGATACGAAGTGGAAAGCAAAGTCGAATTGCCGCAATCCATGAAAGACGGCACTGTGACGCTCAAGAAAGAAGGTCCAGGAAAGTTGTACTACAATCTCCTGCAGACTTACTTCAAGAAATTAATTCCCGGCGAAAATACCGAAGGCGATGCTCTGCCCAAAGGGCTGAAAGTTACGCGCAAATTCTTCCGCCTGCAATCGACGAAGGAAACCAGCACGGGCACTATTCACTTCCGCACCGTGCCGATTACCGGAGGGCAATTTAAATCGGGCGAAACAGTTTTGATGAAGGTGTATGTTGATTCGCCGGTACGCGTGCCGTACATCATTGTCGAATCGCCACTGCCATCAGGTGCCGAAGTAGTCGAAAACCACAAGTCCGAAGAGCTCGAGGGTGAGAAAGGTGGAACGGCAGTAGAAGGCGATTGGGGCGAGCCCTGGTGGACCCATCAAGACGTGCTAGACGATCGCATCGTGTTTTTCGGAACAGAGATGCCTGCCGGTAAATCAGAATTCCATACGCTTCTCAGAATGGAATTGCCGGGAGACGTGCAATTAAATCCTGTCACGTTTGAAGGTATGTACACCAAGGGCGTGCGCGGCTATTCAATGCTCGACGCGCTCAAAATTACTGACTAGAATCACGAGGATAAGGAAGTGTCTAGATTGAAAAAGGCTTTCGCCGCAATCAAAGATTTCAAAATTTTCTTCTTGATCCTTTTGACTGGCTCTCTGGTGGCGGCTAACATTGCTGTGTATCCATTCTCCAGCGTGATTGTTTCGCGCACCGTAAGCCTGCGGCCCCTGTCATACGAGCAGAAAAACAATCTCTATCAAGCCGCTCAATGCCTCGATGGACAAATCATAAAGCCTGGACAGGTCTTTTCCTTCAACGGCAGAGTCGGACCGCGCACCGGCAAACGAGGCTACCAGCCGGCTCCGTCCTATCTAGGCGGTGACACTCCCAGCACGCTGGGCGGTGGAATTTGCTTGTTGTCCTCATGCCTCTATCAAAATGCCCTTACCGCGGGATTAAAAATCGTCGAGAGAGTCCCTCATTTGCGCACTGTAAAGACGGTTGCACCAGGCTATGACGCCACAGTCTGGTATGGCGGAGCAGATCTTCGATTTGAAAATAGTACCGATGCTCCAATAGAAATTAGAGCACTGACTACCGGTTCGCAGTTAAAAGTGGAATTTAGAGGCAGCGACAAAACAGCACGACTCTCTCAAAAAGCTCAATTAAGGCGCCTGGAACAGATGCCTGCGCCGGGAGAACTGCTTGTGGAAGTATTTCGCACAAGTCCGGAAAATGAGCATGGCACTTTTATCTCACGCGACTTATATAGATCAAATCCAAGATCTCAGTTTAGAACCCGCTGAAATTGTGGGGAATGTGTGAATGCGAACGCTTCGATTTCATCAGCAGAGGCGTTTTACAGGGGGCAAACCCCATACGCATTCCCGAAAATGAGCGTTACATCTCCGAAGACGCCACTCGGGTACTCCATTCGAAGCATCCGCCAAATGAAATCAAAGGGTGTTTCGCTGGGGGAAACCATTATTGTTAGCCCTCGCCCATGGTGGCAGAATTAAAGAGTAAGGCGAACAAGCGCCCAGAACAATTCAAACCCCGCCAGTGGCAGAAGCCGCAGCGGCGGCGCTATTTAGCTGCTGATTTAACTGTGCAAAAGACGTGGAGATAAAAGAGATGAATAAGCCCGCGAAATTCGCGAAGAAAGCCGTCAACCACCTTTCCCTGGTAGCTTCGCAGAAGAATTTCAGTGATATGACTGATGCGGAACTGATCATTGCCTGCCAAAACCATAGGCCAGGCGCTATCGATCAACTCTTGAAGCGCCATAAGACAACAATCGTTGCCATGATCCGCAAGCGCGCTCCAGAATGGACCGATACGCAAGATATCATTCAAGAAGCCTATATCAGAATGTGGAAGTCGATCGATCAACTGAGAAGCCCAGCAGCTTTCAAAGCATGGCTTGGTCAAATCGTCACCAATCTCTATTACGATGAACTGAGAAGAAGAGTTCGCAACCAGGACGTGGTATCGCTCGACGAACCAGTAGAAAGTGAAGACGGCACCAAGAATGTAGAGCGCGCGATCGCCGATACCACCACTCAACCTGACAAAGCATTCCAAAGAATGGAACTCGTTCAAGCGTTGGGCGATGCTCTCGATAAGATTCCACAACAATTCAGACAATCTGTTCTGCTTCGCGAAGTAGATGGACTTTCATACGAAGAAATCGCCGTCATCACCAACACAGAATTGGGAACGGTCAAATCTAGAATTTCCCGCGCCAGAGTGAAAATCCAAGCACAATTGGCACCCTATCTCAAAGAATCGGCCTAACGGCCAAACGGCACTAGAGTCATGCTTAGAAGGCGGCGCAAGCCGCCTTTTTCGTCGCTGACGTGCTTTTGCGCGGGTTGCTGCCTAAGTCGAAAAGTCTAAGGGGAGCCGCGTACGGCTCCCCTTAGACTTTGAGTTTTACTCTGCAATCAGCTTAAGCCTGAACGGCGAAAGCGTTCTTGTGTTCCGCCCCACATATGATCGCCACCGACGAGATTTGGGAAATCGCCGGCCCGTTTCAGTGTAGATGCAGCTCTGCAGCCAACGTAAGGATTCTCATCTTGGGTGAGAAGTTGAAGCACCGCGGGAGGTGCGTTGTGATTTTCAGCAATGCTGTATCTCACATCAAGATCAGTATCCATTGCCAACAGAAATAGCGCCCGCGGTGGAGTATTGGGATTGTCCGCCACAGCCGCTCTTACATCGGCAAATTCAGAAAGCGCCAGATCGCAAAGCACGTCCTGAGGTGTATTTGTATTTTCCGCAACTCTGACAAGAACCTGCTCTGATTTGCCCTTTGCCAGTCTAGTTAGTGCCTCTGGGTGAGCTTGGGGGTGCGCCGCCAGGCGAAGTTTGGCGAGCGTGATATATGGCAAAGAGCTATTGTTCGATTGAAAGCGCTGCACTTTAATGAATTTCTTAAAGTAGCTAAACACTAGTGATACCTCGTTTCTAGCACCGAAATACATCGGCAAACATTTGAAAAACGCAGCCTGGTGTCATCTAAAACTTGCCCCTGATGCTAATCAGGCTGTTATAAGACACAGACGGAAAAATAACTCAAAGTTCCCGATTCATCGAAGTTTCGGCGTCAACGTTACATTCCACCGCTCTAGCAGTGGCTGACCACATCAAGGTTTGAGCTAAGTCTTGCTTTCAGAAGAGATTGAAGGCCAGGTCGCAGAAAGGAGAAATTCTTTGAATTGTTCAAATGCCCGTTTCATAGACTGCAGGCTAACTTCCGCTTCCGACCAATCTTGCTGTCCGGCAGACTGTTCCATATATAGACCTAATCGAGCCATCGATTTAGCACCGATGGAAGCTGATGATGCCTTCAATTCATGCGCCAAACCGGCCACTGCATCGCTTCTTTTTTCTTTGACAAAGACCTCAATTCTGCGCAGCAGATCTTCTGTCTCAAACAAATAAACTCTGATGATTTCATCAATCTTCGCTTCACCGTAAAACTCGAGCAAATCAGCCATGCAGGTGGAATCGCTCGTACTATCCATACGAAAGTACTTGCGCGCCATTTTCAAACTGCTGTACACGACATCTTCGCGCAGCCAATGATTTAGCTTAATCTTCAAAAGTTCTTTGTCCACGGGCTTGGACATATAATCGTCCATACCGGCAGCAATACAGCGCTCACGGTCGCCTGCCATTGCCATAGCCGTGACAGCTATTATTGGGGTGTAAGTACCCGCTGCACTCTCCAGCTTCCTAATTACTTTCGTTGCCTCAAACCCATCCATTACAGGCATGTGGCAGTCCATCAAAACTATCGAATACTTATTGCGGCTGACCATGTCAATCGCTTCTTGCCCATCATTAGCCAGCTCCGACGGCAGACCCAGCCTATCGAGAAGCGCGCACATAACCTTTTGATTGACTTTGTTGTCATCGACAACAAGAATAGGAGCCTTTTTCCCATCCTTGCCTGAATCAATTCCAAGGTTTCCAGTCACTACAATTTACCCCTGAAAAGTAGCTGCGATGCGGCAATTTAATTCGGGAACTCTTTGCCAATCTTGCAGTCTAACCAGCCGGAGTTTAGTGCCGGAAAGTTAGATGCATGGACTTCAAACCATGCTATAGCAAGGAGATCCAAATGCACATTATATCTTACCGTGGCCCGGGGATGGGCGGTGGGGTTTCTCCCAGCTTGTCGCGGTTGGAAGCAAGCGCTAACGGCGAGAGCAGTTGGTGGTTTTTGAGCGGAGACCGTGAAGTCTGCGCCCGTTTCAGCGCCAGTGCTGAAGAAAAGATTGGATCAATGGCTAAAGAAATCGTGGACGGGCATTACCGTTTTTGCAACGAATTTCTCTGGCCGATCATGCACGATCTGTCTGAATACGCCACTTATGATGAAGATCACAGAAGTTCATACGAAAAGTTCAATCGCATATTCGCCCGCAAGATTTCACGATACACGTCTGCTACAAATTTCTTCGTACAAGACTATCAATTGGCTCTGATGCCCTTGCAGCTGAGGCGTTTGTGCAATGCCGATACTGCCGTTTTCTGGCATATTCCCTGGCCGAAGTCTGTGCCACAGGAGTTTCTGGAGCCGATCATCGACATCACAAAATCAATGCTTTCTGCACAGCATGTTGGATTTCATACGGCAGAATATGCAGAGAACTTTCTCAGATTTGTGGAAAAGCACGTACCGGGATTCCAAACCTTCCCAGACAGGCTGACCATTTGCAGAGATTCGGTGAAGACTTATACGCCATACGTACATCCTTTCTTCAATGGCAAAATAGAAGTCTATCCCGCCCAAACCCGCAACCAGACTCAAGTTCTTGTTGCACCACTCGGTCTTGATGTCTCCTATTGGCAAAATTTAGCAGCAGATACCAAGCAGCCGAATCCGTTGACTGGACTGATTAAGACGGACTATGTCCTCTCCGTCGACCGTGCAGATTACACAAAAGGTGTAATTCCTCGCTTGAAGGCGATCGCCCATTTCTTCGACTTCCACCCGGAAATGAAGGGCAAGGTTACCTTTGCTCAGGTTTGCGGCAAGTCCCGGATGAATATCGAAGCATTTGCCAAATACTACTGGGAATGCCGGAGCTTGGTGAACGCAGTCAATGCTCAACACGCAACCGACGATTGGGAACCAGTTGTAGATGTACCGGGTCCATTGAACTCGGCCGAACTTGCCGTGCTCTATCGCGACGCATCAGTGATGCTCGTAAATCCTGTGCGCGACGGTCTAAACCTGACCGCGAAGGAATTCGTCGCCTGCCAATCCTACAATCCAGGAACCCTGGCTTTGTCTCCCAACGCCGGCGTGTTTGAAGAACTGGGTGCATGGTCGGTAAAAGTAAATCCCAAAGCGCCACTGGAAATGAGCGCCTCCATCTATCATGCATTGATGATGTCTGAGGACGAGCGAACAGCCTGCGCGCGCAGGATGACTACCAGATTGCACGCAAACCCGCTCAATCTTTGGGTAGACACTTTCACAGAATTGCTCGGTACGCAAGAAAGCGCATCTGGATTCGTCAACTCGTTCCCGATGTCAGCAGCACTTTAATCAGAATCGCAATTCGAGTCGCAAATTCGTTTCCTGCCGTAGTGACGAACTGCATGCGCCTCATTACTTGCCGCGCAAGAATTTGTGCTTGTTCACATCAATGAGTGGTGGTTTCGTGCTGCCGGGAAAGGCAATTCGGACGATGTCTGTTGGATCGGGTGAATGAGTAGAACCAACCGTTCCCACCGTCTCAACTGCATCACCGGCAGGCTTGATGTCTGTTGCCCCGCCTTTGGGAAGATCCTTTAGGAGGCCTCTGTTTTCCGGAAGATAGACCCAGGGTTCAGGGGTTTTTGCCTTGCCTGTTTTAACTGCGTCGTCGAGTGCGTCTAAAAGCGGTCTGCTTGAACCTTCTGTCGCCTTAGAACCGCTGACGATTACCTCTTCCGCTTTAGCTGCGGTGGAGACTGCACCCTCACTTTTCACACCGCCGACGATGGTCTTTTCAAGATTTGCAACTGTAACTATCGCGTCATCACCTGCTGCTTCAAGTTGGCGCCCCAATGGTTTAACCACCTTGGTCGCCACACCCAGTGTTTCCTCTGCTGCAAACGCAGAGCCACCAACCTTATTTAGAAAGCGTCCAATTGGAGCGCGCGCTAAATAGATCGAGCCTGCGGCTATGCCGATTGCTGCAACGGTGCTCACAGTCGGGTTTTCTTTGACAAAGTCCATGACCTCGCCAATCAAACTAGCATGTGCACTTTCGCTTTGAGTTTCTGGGACCCCATCGCCACTATTGGCGTCGAATGCTTGGACCATGGCCCTAGCCCACCGGGTTTTCAAGAGGAACCCCAAAATAATAGTCTCGAAATCTCAATTTTGAAATAGTAAAAACACGCACAGAGATGAATTCTTCCCCGCTTTTCGGGGGACTCTAAGGGTTGCCTTAACAAGGAGGGGTTTACCTGATATTGGACCCTCCAAAGCAACAAAATT
>PNLN01000067.1 GCA_013823055.1 Cyanobacteria bacterium DS2.3.42 | reverse complement strand
TGGCCCAACTCTGACGCAGCGACGCGCAAAGAATTTGGCTTTCTAATTCAATGCGGTTGGCGCCACCAGAGGTCTCTGCCATCTAATCCTTATTTCCTAGATTCTACCAATCAGCTATCTAGCCGCTGCTTTTCTCGTACCCGATACCGTTTATTTTCAATTTACAGCTCTTAATTTTCAATCTCAAAAGTCAGTTCGGTATGACCAACTCTGATTTTGTCGCCTGCTGAAAGCACTTGCCTCTTTACAACCGGATGACCATTCAGTAGCGTACCGTTTGTTGATCCTAAGTCCTCAAGCCAAAAATCGCTCTCTTCATAAGAAATCCAGGCATGGTGGCGGGAAGTAAAAGTGTCGTCAGGTATGACTACCTGATTGGACGGATCCCTTCCGATCTTCACCTTGCGGTTTTTCAGAGGGACTTTTTGCCCGGTTTTTTGTACGACTACTATGACCTGCTTAGGCAGTTCGGATTCTTCGCCCTCAGTTGCCTTCATGTAATCGAGCTGAAGGCTCTTGAGATCGAGGTCGGTGACAGTTGCGCAGTAGACGCATCTGGTACTGACTGGTGTGGGGCGTCCGCAGCTAGGACAGGGTTCTGTGTTGTCGGTCATTAAGGCACTGGTTATTGAAGAGGTCAGATCTTGAAAGGGTACACTCTGACCATATTATAGAGGACGAAGGAAACGCGACCTGGCAATAGATTCACAAATATTTTGTTGTACGAAAAACTCGTAATCGCTCATCAACCGGGCGTTCTTGGCATCCACCCGTGATTGGTTGCAAAGCAAGCGCCGGTAGGGCGAACCAGTGTGCGTTTGGGGACAAAAGTGGTCGGCTTTCAAGCGACAAGACTTGTTCGGAATTGATTGGTTTCTGTTGTGTAATGTGAAGAAGCAAACGCCGCAACCCACGTCTTCAAAAGGGCGTTGCGGCGTTTAAATGTGAGTCTATGTGTCTTCCGGATTCTCAGACGGTGGCGACTTCG
The DNA here is from genome assembly GCA_013823055.1 of Cyanobacteria bacterium DS2.3.42. Taxonomy (GTDB): domain Bacteria; phylum Cyanobacteriota; class Vampirovibrionia; order Obscuribacterales; family Obscuribacteraceae; genus QKMZ01. The sequence continues at coordinate 17,422 of PNLN01000067.1, read as the reverse complement.
ACGTCTCTGTCGTTGGGAGTGTCTGCTGGAGATTGTCCTTCGAGTTTTTTTGTGCGAAAGCAATAGCTGCAATACACCGGACGATAGCCTTTAGGCTGGAATGGCACTCTTGTGGGGGATCCGCATTCTGCGCAATTAACTTCAGCAGTGCGCGCGGGGTCTTCCCCGTTGCGTTGGACCCTCATCAAGATGCGGCAATTTGGGCACCTTTTGGGCTCATTAACGAGTCCCTTGGCGCTGAAAAATTCTTGCTCGCCCGCTGAGAAGACAAATGTTTTGCCGCAATCGCGACAAGTGAGATCTTTATTCGAAAATTCCATATACGAGAAACCTAAACTGCCCCGGGGATTTCCATATATCGCCCGCTCTCAAGGAGCTTGATTTACGGGCGGTTCTGCTTGCTGACAACGGCAGACTAGCCCATGCTATCACGCGGGACTGGGCTGCGGAAGGCTTAACGCCGGTACTCTGGGGAAAATGCCATACAAATATGGTAATCACCATAGCCAAACCTGCAACTGGTCGGCTCATGACACATATACCGTCATGCCGGTTAACTCAGGACCGGGCCGAATCCCTGACTGGCTGCCGGGAATACGCGCCAACATTGAGTTTTGAGTCTTCGCCATGGAAGAAAGCTGCCGCGGCCACCATGGCCGCATTGTCAGTACAGAGATGATTGGAGGGAAAGTAAACGCGATAACCGCTTGCCTTCTCGAATTTCGCGCGTAGTTCGCGATTGGCAGCCACACCACCGGCCAGAACAATCGTCTTCAAATTCAATTCCTCTGCGGCTTTCAGAGTTTTCTTGACCAGCACCTTTGATACCGCTTCCTGAAAGGAAGCACACAAATCCTCAACCGGCAGTGCTTGAGACGACAGAGAAAGTTTTTCTACTTGTCTCAAAACAGCAGTTTTTAAGCCGCTAAAGCTGAAGTCATAACCTTTGACTACGCCCTCGGGAAATTTGAAAGCGCTCGGGTTTCCCTGAGCGGCAAGTTTATCTATCACCGGACCGCCCGGATAACCTAGTCCCAGCAATCGTCCCACTTTGTCATATGCTTCACCGGCTGCGTCATCGAGCGTTTCTCCGATTATTTCGATGTCATCGAAGTTCTTGAAATGCAATATCTGCGTGTGTCCGCCCGAGACGAGCAAAGCAACGAACGGTGGCTCTAGATCTGTGTTTATAAAATTGGCACAGACATGAGCGAAGAGATGGTCGACAGTCTTTAGCGGCAGATTCCAGGACCATGACAGCGCTTTTGCTGCTGACAATCCGATCAAGAGAGTGCCAATTAGACCGGGTCCACGTGTGCAGGCAATACCGTCAAGCTGGTCATGAGTGAGATTGGCCTGTGATAGCGCCTCGTCGATCATCAGATTGATAGTCTGAACGTGGCTTCTGGCAGCAACTTCCGGCACAACGCCGCCGAATTTTTGGTGAATTGGAGTTTGTGAAACCAGGCAGCTAGACAAAAGTTGGCGCCCGTCCTTGACTATGGCGGCTGCCGTTTCATCGCAACTAGTCTCCAGACCGAGTAAAACTGTCATTTTTCGGCTCAAATAGGAGATCTAATCTTACACCTTTAGATAAAAAGCTGTGAAATCCATGCTTTATGCCATCTTCGGGGTTGTCGGAGGTGCCGGTCAGCCGTAAGATGAGAGTATTATCGGCTGGAATTGCCTACCCCAAAAATTGCAGCCGTCGGCGGCTAGAAGCCTATTGACAAGCACTCTTGAGAAGAGTAGTATTCTGCCATCTATGCTCTTTTCGCCCATGCTTTCCGCGGGCACAACATGAGAGGGGTGAGAACCGAAAGGTTCTTTTGATAGATCCGGTGGAGATTCTCCACCGGTTGTGAGATCAAATGAAATCACAGAACCTTACTAACTAAATTTGCCGGACTCCCTTTTTGACGGGTCTAATCACATGAAGAAGCTGCAGCATTTCGCATTCGCATTTGGAGTCGCATTGGTTGCGACTGCCGTCTCTACTCCAGTTTTCGCTCAAAGCGCCAACCTGGATTTCGGTAGAGGCAATTCAATCAGAGTAAATCCGTCCGGCACCACATTTGGTTTCAATGGAAACACCGTCCGGGTGAATAATTCCGGCGGCAGCTTCAGTGGCGGCGGCAACAGCATCCGATTCAACGGCGCCCCAGATGGCACCAGCAACGGGCGCACCTACGATCTGGATCCTGCTTATCCATCACACGGCATGAATTATGTCCCACCACCTCCCGGAGCATTTGGTGAGGGTGCCGGCGGCAATCAATTCAATTCTGCAGGAACTGCTGGCGTGATGGGCAGAAGTTCGCGACGCGAGTCCGGCAACCTGTCATATCAAGATGGCATGCTTCAGAACTATCAAGGAGACACGGACGGCAGGCAAACTCCCATGGGAGAAGGTCTTCAAAGGACAGAAGTAGACGTCCTTGCACTTAAGAACATATACGGCAATACACAAATTCCGTCTGGTCAATTCAGATATGGATTCGGCAACCAGGGAAGAGCATTGCTCAAGTCACCAACCGGCTTTGCAGGACAGGGCTGGGGCGCATTGTTGCCGCAGACATCAACCGGGTCTCTCGACATTAATACGGTAGATCGTTAGTTTTGCTCTCGAGCACCAGTGCCCAGTACACAACTCATTTTTTCAAAGGTTGATTCAGATGATTAGAAAAGCGGCTCTAGCAGCAATTTTGACTTCTTTACTAAATCTACCGGTCTACGCACAAGACTGGAGCACCTCGGCAGGCACTTCAGGCAGTGGCGGAAGAGAAACTTCCTCCACCGGTAGTCAGGGGATGGCTCCTGAATGGACGAACGACACCGGTCCCCAGAATCAAACCCGAGCAAATATGGGTCGTAACTCCGGTCCTGGTTTTGCACTCAACGATACATCCCTTCCAATTGGAGCCGGACAAGGTCTGGCCAGAGTAAGCGGACCGCGTGGTCGCAATGGTCTGCCTCCGACCAGATTGGATAGTTTCGTCAAAGAGTCGGGCGGACATGCCTGGCACATTTATGGTGATGAAGGGACAACTTCGATTCCTCCTTTCTTTGAATTCAGTCCTATTCATAGAATCGAACGCGGCATCAACGGCCCTAAAGCTGCCGGTTTGACTACTCAGCACGGAAGCCCATTGCCACCAGCATGGGGCGGCGATGAATTCGTAAAGACAGAAGGATTTACTCAATCCGGTGCTCCTTACCAGCAGGTCAATCCATTATTTGGAATCACTCCTCCTGACCTCGGACTTCCGATGCCAGGTGTGCCGGGCGGCGGATCGAATTTCAATTTCAATTTAGGAAACGGCGCTAGTGGAAACATCAACAGTGGTGGATTCAGCGGTAACGTCAACACCGGTAACGGAAATTTCAGCGGTTCAACCAACGGAAACGGTGGTGCTGTTTTCTCTGGAAACGTTAATGGTGTAAGAGGCGGCTTCAACACCGGCACCGGTCAAGGAAGAGTTTCACTTCCTGGCGGCAGCGGCTTCAACTGGCCGTAGAACCCAAAATAATTGAGCGCAGGCAATGCGCTCTAACTAGTTAAATCCCAGAAAAGTAAGAGTCTGCTTCTGGAAGAACATGGCGATCACTGTTCCCAGTGCGATTGCCAGTCCCAGTGGAATGCGCTTTTTTCTTGCTTCTGTGAGCTTTTCTGAGTCTACTTGCGGTGGCACTAATTTGCCGCCCAGTGCTACTGCAAAAAAGGCATTGAAAACTTGTTTCCATGGAATCAGTCTGGCCAACTGAAATACAGAGATTGCGCCCCAGCAAAGTGCAAAGTAGAAAAAGGCAACCAGCACGGTTGTGGTTCCCAAAAAAGCACCCATACAAGCCATGAGCTTGGCGTCGCCCATGCCGATTTTATCGCCGTCATCGTATTTGGGACCGATCGGCAAGTAAATGAAGAACAACGTTACCGCAGCACCGACCAACCAACCTGTCACCGCCTGCAGTGCCCCATCCGTGCCTTTATCCAAATAGTTCAAAAGGATGCCTGCGGCCGAGGCCGGGAATGTAAGCCAGTTAGGTATCTTATACGTACGCCAGTCAATGACCAGGGCGATGAGCACGACTACTATGGCAATTACTTGTGAGATCGTCGTCAGTTGGTTCACGTTCGTTTCTTTCTTCTCTTGGAATTCCGCTGCATCATATCTTTGTTTTGACTTTTATAGAAAAGCTATACAGTCAATCTCTACACCGACATCTCGTGGCAATTTTGCTACTTGCACAGTGGCGCGTGCCGGTTTGTGGTCTGGAAAGTGGTTGCCGTAGACTTCATTCATCTCGGCGAAATCGCCCATGTCCTTTAAGTAGACTGTGGTTTTTACAACTTTAGCGAGACTTGCCCCGGCTGCTTCTAAAATAGCAGCCAAATTGGTCATTACTCGTTTGGTTTGATCTGCTATCGGACCATCGATCAAATTTCCGGTTGCAGGGTCAATTGGAATCTGTCCGGAGACAAAAACCATGCCATTCATCACAATCGCTTGCGAGTAGGGACCGATTGCTTTCGGTGCCGAGTCCGTTGCTACGACTTTCATTTTCGCGTTCTATCCCCATCTAGGTTAGTTCCCAGGCGAATCTTCTAAACAGATCTGCCATAGTAAAAGGCTTCCGCCTAGTCTTTGATTCCACCTGCACATAGCTTCTAAGCGAATTGCAACCTCCGTTTGAATCGGCGCATGCAATGCACCATTCTGCGGCTGAGTAATTAAATTAGCCAATCTACCGAGTATGCATTATGGATGTTTGGAAATCACGTCACCAAGAGTGGTGCGTGTCTTCTTAATTGTGCCTGCCGGAAGTTCAAGACAAGTCTTTGCCTTGGAAAAAATGCGTGACATTTTTCCTGGCGCAAAGTCTTCCAAGATTCCAACTACCACTCCATTTTTGTCCAGAAAAAGTGCGTCGATGGCAAATTTCATTCCGAACATATGAATAGATTGGCAGCTCGTCAGAAGCAGACCTTCTCCTTCATTTAAAGAAGTGCGGTTGAGCAAACCAACTAAACGGCTGAAAAAGGAGTCAGCCAGTTTTGCTTTCTCGGCAAGAACCGTTGTTTTAGTGTCGTTCTCAAATCTGAACGTGGCTTTTATTTGCCCAGTCCGCCGACGATCGGACCCAAGGCGTTGACGATCGTTACGACGGCTGGTCCAAGCATCGGCGCCAGGATCAAAGGCATAACGAAGATCATGATTACAGGCACCATCTTAACCGGCACTTTGGCTGCTTCTTCTTCTTTCTTTCTCTTCAGCCTGTCTCGAAGTGCTTCTGCCTGTTGCTTGAGCGGGTAGGCGATGTCCGAACCTTTTTGTTCTGCGGCGATAAGAGCCGATGCCATGTTGATCAATTCGTCAACCTGGCAACGTTCTCCCATTTCACGCAGGGCGATGGGTACGGATTTAGCGAAGATTTTGACGTCGCTGATCAACTGGCGCATTTCTTCAGCCAAGATCGGGCAAGCGTCTCCAATCTCTTTGGAAACTTTGTCGACGCCCATCATCAAGCCAAGACCGGCTTGGGCGCAAACAATAAGTAAGTCAATAATGGTCGGAAGTTCGCGCAAAATCAAATTCTGGCGCTTCTTAACGCGGCCTGCCAGGAAGAAGTTGGGAAGCATCCAGCCAAGCAAAGCGGTCGGGATGGCGAGAATGAGGTTGAAGGCGTTGCCTGTCGATGCGATCAAGCCGAGAAATACAGCACCGGCAGCGATGATCGAACGGATTCCAATATAGATAGCTAAGTGTTGCGGGGTTCTGTAATTTCCTGCATTGAGAAGCTCTACAGTGCGTCTGTCCGCGCAAGCCGGAAGTACGCTCAAAACAAGTTCGCCAACCGTGCGGCAAACTTGAGTGATGGTCGAATCTTTCGGACCGTTTTCGCCTTCTACATCTTTTTCTTTCGGGCGTACTCTGACCGCGTATTGGTCGACGTACTGGGTGAAGAGTGGCTGCATGACGAGGAGTCCGAAGATTATGCAACCTCCGAAAGTCAGCATACCGATAAACATTGGGGACATCGCTATACCTCGAAGGTCGTCATCTTAATTAGGATCCAGAAGCCAAAGCCTTCCCAGATGATCAAGGCGATCAAAACTATTCTGGCGATCGGGTGGTTCAAGAACGGAACGATATAACCGGGCGATGCTAAGTAAGTCATCAGTGTGATGCCGTAAGGCAAGCAGCCGATGAATGTCGCCGTCGCTTTACCTTGAGCGGTAAGCGCGTTCATAAAGTCGCGTAGTTTGAATCTTTCCCGGATGGCTTCGGCAATACAAGCAACAACGTCAGCGAGGTTGCCCCCTACGTCCTGACTGATGAAGATTGCTTTGGTCAAGAGCATGAAGTCGGGCGTACGGATACGAGTAGCCATTTCGCCCATGCAGTCTCTGAATGGTTTACCAAGTTGGAGTGAAACCAGACCACGCTTGAACTCAGCGCGGATGGGATCAGGTGCAACTTCGGACAACACTTTGAACACTTCCATAACCGGCGAACCGGCTCTCAGTGCAGACACCATTGTTTCTAGAACTTGCGGCAATTGAGCGGTCATCTTGTCCTGGCGCTGTTTGGCAACAAAGCCGAGATATTGAATGTATCCGCCCATTCCCAGAGGTACGCCAAGAATGAAAGCCGGAATAGACATTTCAGGTAGACCTGAAACGACGGCGATGACAGCCAAGATTGCGCCCGAGGCTATCGAGGTAACAATCCATTGCATTTTGATCTCATCGTATTTCGATTCGAGACCGGCTTGCGACAGGATGCGCGACAAGTAATCGGTGCGCTGCTTGAGGAAGATATCGATTTCGGTAGCTTCCTGGTTTTTCTCCAGCATCTTGCGATTATGCTTGCCAAGCCTCGAAAGCTCGTCAGCCCATTGGCTTCTAGTGGCAGCCATGATGATCAGACCGGCCAATAGAACAAAGACAAAGACTATTCCGCCTACGCTCATTCTTATTACCTATTCATCTATTTTTTTGTGTGAACTCGGTGAACACTGATTGAATCTTTTATGTAGATCCATTCTATCTGAGCCACTCAAGCTTGAACGGCACTGCTTCTTGCTCAAGCTGCTCGAGGAATTTCGGTGGCAGACCGGAGCCGACGTGACGGCATTTGAAGAATCCTCTCGGGTCTCTTCCTTCCCGCTCTAAGTGGAACATCGTCGAAATAGCGATGGTGTCACCTTCCATACCGGTTATTTCCGATATTTCAGTAACGCGACGAGTACCATCTTCCAGACGTCGAATCTGAATGATCAGTTGTACGGCGGATGCGATCAATTCGCGAGCCGCTTTCAATGGCATTTCAGTAGCGCCCATGAGAATCATGTTCTCGAGACGCTTTGTGCAGTCTCTTGGTGAGTTGGCGTGGATTGTGGTCATTGATCCACCGTGACCGGTGTTCATTGCCTGGAGCATGTCGAACGCTTCTTCTCCCCGGCATTCTCCGAGAATGATTCGGTCTGGACGCATCCGGAGGCAGTTGATTACAAGCATGCGCTGTGTAATTTGACCTTTTCCTTCTGTGTTCATCGGACGGGTTTCCATCCGCACCCAGTGCTCGTGTTGCAATCTCAATTCCGCCGCGTCCTCAATCGTGATGATGCGTTCGCGGGGGTTGATGTGTGCAGAAAGAGCGTTGAGAAGTGTCGTTTTACCAGAACCTGTACCACCAGAGATGATGGCGTTGATTCTGCCTTTGACGCAAGCCTTCATAACTTCCGCCATCTGTACCGACATGGCGCCTTTTTCTACCAATTGTCCCAGGGACATGATCGACGTACCGAAGCATCGGATTGTGATCGTCGGTCCGTCGATGGTTACTGGTGGGATGGTGGCGTTGACCCGGGAGCCGTTAGGAAGACGGGCATCAACCATCGGTGAGTTATCGTCAAGTCTTCTGCCCAGAGGCTGAATGATCTTGTCGATTGTCTGACGCAGGTGTCTTTCGTTTTCAAAAACAACGTTGGTTTTTTCAAGACGACCGTGGCGTTCTACATAGACCATGGTCACGTTGTTGACGCAAATATCGCCGACGCTCGGGTCACGAAGAAGTGGACCAAGTGGACCGAATCCGAATACTTCGTCGAGCACGTTTTGCAGAAGGATACCCTTCTCCATCATTGTGAGCGGCGCCGGATCGGAGTTGACGATTTCTCTGATACGGGCACGCACTTGTGCTTGCGTGTCTTCAGAGATATTGGTCAAACGCGAAGTATCCAGCTCTCGTCTGAGCTGGTCGATAATTACCTTTTCGCGTTCTCTAATCAATTGCTGGTTAGCGGAAAATTTCGCTCCCAGATCGCCTTGTGGCGACTGAATTTCAACAGGCTTATGACCATAATCCGTTTCGTCGCGTGCATCGATACGCTCGATGTCAGCGCGCGAAGGTTGTACGCCTTCGGCTGCCGGCAATCCGCCGCCGCCTGGTTTGGCAGCGCCGGCCTGACCTTGAACGCCGGTGGCTGGTCCAGCCTGGCGATTCATGCCGCTTCCGCCCGGAGGTGGAGCTGCGCCTTTAGCGCCGCCGACTCCAGTTTGTTGATTTGGAGAAGCTACGTTTGTTTGTTGGTTGTTAGCAGGCGCCACTTCTGATGCCTGTCTTTGACGAACCAGCTGTCCCATCAAAGATGACGCGGGACGTGCGGGTAAATTTTGATCCTTTCTTTCGTCGCCCATTTAACAGCTCACCACCTTTTGTTTAGCGTTTGGAGAAGATAGCGGGCAGACGGAATCCTCCCTTCTTCTCGCCATCCTTCGTCGTAAGTAATAGCTGCTCTCCTCCAGCGAGTCTGCGAGCTAATGAATCAAGTGCTTTTCCGAGCGCCGTGTGTCCGGGAGCGATTTGTCCCTGGTTGTTGACCCACTTGGCTGTCTTGGTGTCATTCGGAATTTCATGGAACACAGGATAGTTAAGGTTCGCTCGGCACTCACTCAAAACGTCTTGCGGAAGCCATTCGGAGCGGTTGATTACTAGAAGCAGTTTTTCCTGGTTGTAGTGAGCTTTGAAAGTATCGAGACACTTTCTAGCATTCAAGATGGACGCCCAGTTGTACTCAGTCAGTACGAGTACATGGTCGGCCAAGTCGAGAGTCGCGATGGCGCGCTCGTCAAGAAGGTTTTTCGGCAAGTCAACGCAGGTAAATCTGAATTCCTGCTTGGCTGTATAGAGAATTTCTTGCACTTGAGCAGCATAGATATCGCCGATGTCTTCCAACTCAGGCGGTGCTGCCAGGATGCTCAACTTGTCGTCATATCTGGTCATCAAGTTACGCAGATATGTGGCGTCGAAGTTGGTGTGTGAGAAGTCGATGGTGCTCAAACTGAACGAAGGTTCGAGGTTGAGGTAGTGAGAAACCATCCCGAATTGCAAGTCGAGGTCGACGATGCAAGCCTCACCATATTTGCCGAGATAACCGGCCAGGTTGGTGCAGATGGTGGTGGCGCCGATACCACCAGTCGGGCTGAAGATAGCGACGACTTTTCCGGCGGCAGTCGAGACGGACTCGGACTGGTGTTTTAATTGAATAGATTGCACGGCGGCGGGCAAGTCTGTCCGCCAACGTTCTGCGTCCAGGAAGTCTGATGCGCCCAGTCGATAGGCTGTGCGAATCAATTCCGGATCAGGTACTTCGTAACTGACAAAGAAGTAGAGCTGCGGGAAAGTTTCCCGCAGCTCTGCTAGCAATGACAATCCACGCACGGGAGCAGGGCTTAGCTCGATCCAGACCAACTTCGGATGCAAACTTCCGATTTGCTCGCGCGCCATGCTCCCGGAGACTGTGCTCACGAGCGCCAATGACGGCTGGCTGTGAATCAGATCCTCGATCGTTTGACGCTTGTCCAAACCAGCGTCGCATACAAGAAGTGTGGTCAGTTTCATAGTTTAAGCGTTCTCCTCCTACCAACAGCCCCATCCAATAGTTGTACCCATCAGATAGGTGATGTTCACTCGACCTAAGGGCTTACTAGCTCTTCGGTACCGAAAGGACATCTTTCTTGCTGCCGGACCAAATTTCAATTTCGTGCAATGGTGGTGGTGGCGGTGGTGCCGCAGGCAGTCCTGCTCCCCCTGGTCCGCCGGGTCCAAGATCTGGAGCACCGGGAAGCGGAGGCGGAGGAAGAGCTGACGGCGGGGGAAGCGCAGCTAGGTCGGCAGCTGGCTTCGCCGGTTTAGGGAAAAGGCTGGTTACATCCACCGTTGCGATGGGTGAGTGATCCTTTTCGTTTCTCAAGGTCAAGTAAAGCTTGCTAGCTACGATGGCCTTGATGAGTTTCTGCGAATCTTCCGGGCTGACTGCAACAGTCACGGAGCTTGCAGGTACTGCAGTGGTGGTGCCTGGTTGCTTCTGGTAAACCTGACCGGTAGCAATAATCTCAACATCCGAGAGGATGCAAGATGCTTTCGTGTCAACTCCAGCACCAACCGAAGCGTAGATGTCTACATGGCTTTCCGGTTGAACAAAGCCGGCGACGCCGGTGTTGTTATCAACTGCGAAAGTCAATGCGCGCATACCTTCTTTCAATCTGGATTCAAAGCCAAGCGTCATCCCTTGCGGTGCCAAGTCGTGTTGTGACACGATTTGTCCCGAAGCGATACCGTATTTGGCGATACGTCCTGCAGCCAGACTGGCCGAAGTGATGGCGTCTTGCGGAATCTTCGCTTGTTCGAGTTCCCGCTCTTCGAGACCTTCGGTAGGAATGGTTTGACCTTCAGGAATATCCTTGATGGCGTAGACCACTTTACCTTTGGCTTCGGCTTTGCGCTTCATCTCTTCGACTTGTTGCGCATACTTAGTCTCAGACTCGCTTACCTTGCCGGTGACCATCATTGTGACGACAACGGCTAGACCAATGATGATTAGGAGCATCACGGCTGGAGGCATTCGAGAGAGGCTTAAAAACAACGCACGTAATGGGTTCATTACGGTTCCCCCTTCTGTCTATCTCATAAGAGAAAGATTAACCAATTACTATTAACGCACATCGGGGGAACAAGAACAACGGCTGCCCTGTCGCACCCAATTAGTCCTTACCCGACGGCGCGATTTCTAAACAGACCTGATCTTACCGATACTGGCAACAAATCAGGCAAATCAAGAGGTTGGGTTTCTTGGCTTGTCGCAAAAAACTTACAAAAACTAGGATGCCGAGTGGGTTTCAACCTAACGCCTTACCGTCTCATAACAATTGCTGCTAATGACAACTTATCACACGAGATGGTTTCGCCGCTTTTCTCAGACGCTTAAAAGGCAGAAAATTTTAAAAAAACTAGTCGTACTGTAGCTTTTTGTTGCGAGATGACACTTTTATCGGCCTGCCGCACCTTCAAAAAGACTGGTGGCAGGAGCTTTAGAGACTCACGCATTTTTCACAAAAGACTGATAAAGCGAATTGAAAACTAAGATAGCAATGGTTTCTCTGAGCGATTGCGCCTCGAATTTTTTTTCGGCAAATTATTTATCGGTAGTGCCACCACTCTTATAAGACGCAGCGGAGAGCAATCTGTTGAAACGGCAAATTGCAGTCCTTCTGATTGGAAAGCTTGAAAATTCGACGCAAAAAGAAAGACGGGACCTTTCGATCCCGTCTAAATTTTTACTGCCTGCTCAAGCAATTGCTTGCTTGGAGCAAACCACTAAGTGACGCGACTCGGTTACGAGGCGGCTCCAGCGGCGGCCGACAGGTTGTTCAATTGGCTGATTACAGCAGAGAAAGCTGCCGAAATAGCGGACGTCAATGCGCCTTTGGTGATACTGAACACGAGCGCTACGAGAATCGCGACGAATGCGAGAATCGCGCCATATTCTGTAATACCTTGACCTGATTCGTCCCGAACGAAACGCTTCAACATGCATACCTCCTTGAGTTGTCCCTTGCCTAAGAGAGAAAGATACACCAACCGGAACTTTTGCCAAGCCCGCCGGCGCAAAGACCTATTCTAAGGGTGAACAACGTATTTGTCGAAATTTAGTAACACAACTGTCTAAAATATTGGCCTAATCCACACCGTATGTTATCGGTCTAACTTCCACCTCCTTAAAACCGCCATTTAGATTGGCTTCTAGATACTTATGCCCGGGAACATTCCCGTGCCACATAACCATCTTACCTTGACAGCTCTCTGGCCGGAAGAGGTTTTGGAGTAAGTTGTCAAATTAATTTCTGGATCCGGCACTGGTGGGGCGATCGGGTTTTGCCGCTCTGGGCCGAGGTAGCGTATAAATAGGAAAATGAGAATAATATATGGATTGCGGAAAGTTTCGCCTTAACATTTCGCCCTACCTCGTTACAATTCAGGTCTACCTATATGCCGAAAGCCGAAAAAGTCGAAAGTAAAGGGGCGGATAAAGCTGCGCGTTCTGGAAAGTCGGCTGCTGAGGAAGTTTCCAATTCGTTAGTAAAGGCGGACAAATACGTCCAGGGCGCGTTCAAAAACGGATCGTGGGCTTACAAGCCAGGTGATACGGCATGTATTGAACCAACTGCGTACTGCGGTATTGCCAGGCGAAAGGACCCAGTTATGCGTAAGCAAGTAATCGACTTCTTCTGTGCAAACCAGAATCAGGACGGGGGCTGGTCGACTTCTCCTGCTCTGGGTAAATCCGACTGGACAAGCGGTCTGGCACTTTTGGCGTTGCGAATCCTCTTCAAAGAAGATGGCGGAGTCAATGCTGCGCATGCCGCAGTAATAGATAAAGCAGTGACTTATCTGTTTGAAGCGAGAACCGAGTTTTATGGGGCGCTGGCGAAAACTTTGCTCTTGATTTCAAAAGGTGACGCGGGCTTGAATTACCCTCGCGGCTGGCCCTGGTCTCCCGGATGCTTTCATTGGGTTGAGCCCACTGCTTACACTTTGCTTGCCTTAAAGATTCCGGATCACGTACAAAAACAGGACAGCAAGCGGGTTATCGAAAGAGCAGACAATTTCCTGCTCGAGCATGCTTGCAAAGACGGCGGATGGAATCATGGAAATGATTTGTGCCTTGAGGTTCACTTGCCTCCATTCGCGGTTACATCAGCCGAGGCGCTGGTTGCTCTGTCCGATCAGAAATCGGCTGATGCCGTGCAAAAAGCCTGGAAGAATTTGAATAACACCATTGGATATGCCGGCTCTGCGATGTCGCTTGCCTGGACGGCAATTGCTCAAGCTTCATATGGAATCGATTCTAGCGATTCCATCAAAATGTTGATCGAGCGTCAAAATGAAGATGGATCTTTCGGAGCGAACCTGATGGTGACTGCCTTATCGATGCTCGCCTTGCAAGGGCATCAGGGCGACAATGCGCTAAAAATTTAAAGCTGCGAATGTATCATAATGTCTTAGGGGAATGCATTCGGGTTGCCTTTTAGTATTAGGAATCAAAAGTGGATCATCGCGAAAAACGGTGCCCTAAGACGGGCCGCATAATCGGATCGACTAATCAAAATAAAAAGGAAGAGGCTCCTGGCTCCGAAGCACGTTATGGAGCCGCTATTGCACGACGAACTTTTATTGCCGGCTCTGTTGCTGCAGTGGCAACTTACTCGATGACCGGATGTGGTGGCAAAACTCTTACCGGCAAGCCCCTGCCCAAACCAACGGAAATCCAACGGGCGCGCAAGAAACAAACGCCGTCGACAGTGGCTTTGGTTCCATGTGCATCATATGAAGATGATCCGATGCCGGAATTGAAGAAGTACGCAAAGCAGCTCAAGCTGCCCGACTTGAGAGGCAAAACAGTCCTCTTAAAACCCAATATGGTCGAATTTCACCCGGGCAGTCCGGTCACTACCAATCCTTTTGCGCTAAAGGCTGCCTTCGAGCTGGCTGATTATCTCGGCGCCAAGGAGATAATCATCGGCGAAGGTCCCGGGCATATGCGGGACACGGAATTCCTTCTAGACGCAACCGGTCTTGGCAAAATGGTCAAGAAGCTCGGTGCTCGCTTTGTCGACTTAAATCTGGACGAGTTGGAAGCGCTCGATGTCAAAGAGGGTTTCTCTGGCTTGAAGCAATTTTTTCTGCCGCGCACTCTCATGAATGCAGATGTTGTCGTCAGTGTGCCGAAAATGAAAACGCATCACTGGGTTGGCATGACGGCATCGATGAAGAATTTTTTTGGAGCAGTGCCTGGGCGTAAGTATGGCTGGCCGAAAAACCTATTGCATATGCGTGGCATTCCTCAGTGCATTCTCGACTTGCAAGACCTGATAAAACCGGGCTTCGCGTTTGTCGATGCTGTCGTTGCAATGGAAGGCGATGGTCCTATAAATGGTACGGCCAAGGACATGGGTTTCTTTGTTCTAGGCGACGATCTTGCCGCTGTTGATGCTACTTGCGCACGCACTATGGGTTTCGACCCGTACGAACTTGATTACATCAAGATCGCCGGAGAGGTAGTGGGCAACGTAAATTCAGATGCCATAACCGTGATCGGGCTTGAAGTGGATAAGGTCAAACAGAAGTTCAACCGCCCGATAACATTCAAAAACAAGGCTCTGATGGCGCAGTCGGATAATCAAGCGAGCTAACGAATTTCTTGTAGAGTGACGCATTGCATGCGCCTGTTCTGGGATACTGCGGCACCAAAAGCGGTGACTGTTCAAACCGGCTGCAAGTGATCCTTATACATAGAATGCAAATGGGTGGATTGACGGTACCAGTCGACCATCTTTTTTAGCCCATCCTCGAAGCTGTGCTGCGGGCGCCAGCCGAGTTCTTGGGTTATTTTTGTATGATCGCAAACCCAAACTTCGGCGTCCCATGAGCGATTCGGCATGCTGCCGAAGGTCGGCTTGGCATCTATCTTCATTAGCGGTGCGGCGACGCGGACCACTTCTTTCAAAGTTGTTTGAATGCCCGTCCCTACATTGTATATAGCTCCAGGATCGCAACTGGCGGTTAGGTCTCGTTTTGCCGCCAGCATGTAGGCGTCTACGGCGTCTTCAACATAGACAAAATCGTGCGCGCAATTTTCGTCCACCAACTTCGGCCAGCGGCCCTCGTTGCCGAAGGCGACGAGATTGGTCATCAGCCGGTTCGGTTGCTCATAGGGACCGAAGCAAGAGTAAAGGCGCAAGGTCGGCATGTTGATGTTGTGGGCGCCGGCCATAAAGCGGCAGAGGTGCGTGGCACCTGCTTTGGTGGCGGCATAATAGCTGACGGGATTGAGTGATTCATCCTCTTTTGGAGCGTGACCTTTCTGTCCGTATTCGGACGAAGTGCCGGTATTTATAAAGGATTCGCAGCCGTGCTCGACTGCTGCATCAAGCAGTCGGCTAGTCAAAATGTAATTCGATTCGAGAATCTGTGCTTTGTCTTGCTGCCAGGAGTATGCGCCATGCGCTGCTAAGTGGAACACCCACTGCGGTTTTACTTCTGCAAAAATGCGGTCAATCGAATCAGGCTCTGAGGGCGTGTAGAAATCGAGTTTGACCTGATCGGTTATCTCTCTGATTCGCCATGGAAACTGATTGGTTTTCTTGCGCACTAAAAGATGGACGTTGTGTCCATCCGAAACCAGCCGCCGCGCCAGGTTTGCTCCCACGAATCCGGTGGCGCCAGTGACCAGCACTACCTTTTCTTTCGATGAATCAGTCATGGGCGAACACTATCTCGCTGCCAGATTGAGGCACTTCACTACTGTATCTGCAACGCATTTTGCTGAGATACCGAACCTTTCCTGAAGGTATTGTTCCGAACCGACAGCGCCATGCGGATTTTGTCTGACTGCCAGGCGAGTAAGGCGAGCATTCAAGCCGTTCTCGGCAATCACTTCCGAAATCATCGAACCGAGCGCGCCATTAATGTAGTGCGATTCCACTGTAAACACATGGCGATGCCGCGAGATTGTCTCTATCAAATGCTCTTCGGGGCTGGGATTCATTGAAGAAACCAGTGCGACTGTCGCCTGAATACCTTGTTGGCGAAGCAGTGATTCTGCTTTGGCCGCTTCAGTAGCCGAGTTGCCCATTGCGATGATAAGGGCGTCTTGACCATTGGCAAGCAAATCTAGTTTGCCGAGTTCAAAATTACCGTTCAATTCCGGCAGAGAAATGTTTTCGTTTTTACTCAGTCGATAGTAGGCCGGACCGGGCATGTCCCAGGTCTTTTGCAATGCCGTCTTGAGTTGAGCTGAATCGCACGGCGTAATAATCGAAAGTCCCGGCTGCACTCTCAGCGCTCCTACATCATCCAGTCCGAAATGAGTCGGTCCGTGGTGCGAATACTCAACGCCGCCGCCAATGCCTACGATTTTGACCGGCAGGTTATGCAGAACCGGACCGTTGCGAATAAATTCGTACGGTCTGAGAGTTGCGAAAGTGGCAATTGAATAAACAAATGGAATCATGCCGGCTTCGGCCATGCCAGTAGCCATGCCCATCATGTTCTGCTCGGCGACGCCGGCGTTGATAAAACGGTCAGGAAATTTTTCGGCGAATGGTTCAACGACAAAATAGCCGAGGTCCCCTGTAAGCAGGTAAATACGTTTGTCTTTGTCGGCCAGTTCAATCAGTTTTTGTATGAATGCTTTGCGCATAGCGTTTCTGGAATACCGCGGGCAGGCGGCTATAGCCCAGCCTCCGTAGCGTCTATTTCACTCATTGCCTTTTGAAATTGCTCGTCGTTCATCGG
Source organism: Cyanobacteria bacterium DS2.3.42 (assembly GCA_013823055.1). Classification (GTDB taxonomy): domain Bacteria; phylum Cyanobacteriota; class Vampirovibrionia; order Obscuribacterales; family Obscuribacteraceae; genus QKMZ01. The sequence continues at coordinate 779 of PNLN01000067.1, read as the reverse complement.
CAAGTAGTGCCACTGTATTTGGTTCTCCATGTAGGAAACGCCCTTTCCGAATGTGGTGCGGGCAATTAGGACATGCGGCGCGCCCGACTCGTAATCCAGCTTGGCGAGAGCTTCTGCCATGGCATTGCAGTCGTGTCCGTCGACAACTTGCGCGTCCCAATTGAAAGCGCTGAATTTTTTTTCGACTGAGCTGGTGTCTAGGACATCCTTTGTGTAACCCAAAGCTTGCTGTCCGTTTTGATCGACAAAGACGACAATGTTTGAAAGTTTGTGATGTCCGGCGAAAAGAACCGACTCCCAGAGCGCACCTTCGTTGAGCTCTGCGTCGCTGACGAGAACATACACCTTGCGCGATGAATTCGTCTTCTTCGCGGCAAGCGCGGAGCCTACTCCGAATGAAAGTCCCATGCCCAGAGAGCCTGTGGCGAAATCGATGCCGGGCACTTCGATTTCCGGGTGTCCGCAAAGGTTTGTTCCGTCGTCGCAGAATGTGCCGAGCTCTTCTCTGGTGAGGAAACCCTTCAAGTGCAACGCTGCATAGAGCGCCAGAACTGCATGCCCCTTCGAAAGAATGAAACGGTCGCGCTCCGGGTCGTCCGGCGCCTTGATGTTCAAAACACTGCTATAGAGCAGTGCAACGATTTCTGCTATCGAAAGTGATGAGCCAATATGCCCGACCCCGGCGCGTTTCGATTCGAGAAGAACCAGACGTCTAATCTCGTTTGCAAATTTATCGGGATTTAGAGCGGGCTTAGCCCGTTGCGTTGCCGTCACTGCCG
>PNLN01000041.1 GCA_013823055.1 Cyanobacteria bacterium DS2.3.42 | reverse complement strand
CGAGCATCAAACCCATTCGGAACAAATACCATCGCATCCGGTGTCCGGTGTTTACCGGTATTGTGTTCCAAATGGGTCAATTCAAAGACTCTGCCCCCAGAATTTATTGAATTGCGCAGCATATCAGGCTGCGGATGCTCGATCCTCGACACTTGGCGAAATGCTTCTTCGTGAAATAAATTGCGGGTCAAGTCTGCGCAATGTTGTTGTAAGTCAAATTTTTGATGCCCGATCGTAGTTTCGAATTTAGCTAACTGGATAGGATTGCTCATTGCCATGCCTTAGAACTGAGTGCGGTCTACTTTCTCTTTTTTGAGGTCATGTCGCTTGGTTTGAGATCGCCTAGCGGGTCTTTGGTGTTGAGTTCGCTGAACGTACCATTGCGATGACGCAATGCAGTGACCTTCTCAATTCCGTTTGGACCTTGTCTGAAGAATCCTTCGCCCGAGTCGATTGTGTAGCTGCCATCATCATTTCTTTTGATGATTTCTTTTCCTTTTGCATCAACCCAGGAGTTGCCTTTCTTGCGAAGGTCACCACTGTGTGAAATTTCAGCTTCCGATTTGACGACGTGGAATCTACCATCTACAGTTTCTGGTCTCGGACCTTCCTTGACCTTGAGACCGACACCATTTGGATATTCTGCTGTGGTCGCGTTTCTTCCATCCTCATTTGTCTTAGACGCCCTGATATGACTGTTTTTCAGATCTTCACTTTTGATTTCTTCGCCTGGAAGACCTTTCTTTGTTTCAGCATGATTGCCTGCGCCATCCTTCCAGTACAAAGTCATCGTGGGCAATGTATCGCCAAGATTCTTGGACATGCTTTCGTTGAATTGATTCAAGCTGGCGACGTCTGTCATTGCGAAATCACCAAAACCGGCAAGTCCCGCTGACTTGGATTCGACTGGCTTAACTGAATCTTGAATGTTGCTGTCCATTTTTGTCTCCTTTTGCGCTTTGGCAAGTTCAACGACTCTGCCCCCAGATTTATTGAATTGTGTGTGCGCTATGTAGAATTGGCGTCGTTTTTTTCGAGCCTCGAAGTCCGTTTATCTCCGGGGTTTGCTCAAGTCGGGTGGTCGTAAATTGCCGAGCGGATCGTCAGTGTTCAGGACTTCAAAGTCTTTGCCGTTACGGCTGCGCAATGCTGAGACTTGTTTGACTCCATCCGGACTTTGGGTGTAAAAACCTTTTCCGGTATCAACAGTCACAGTGCCGTCCCTATTGACTTTGACCATCGCTCTGCCTTTTTCGTCAACGTAAACACCACTGCCTGGTTTTGTTTCATGTAGTGGCGGTTTGACCTGCACCATGGACATGTTGGAGACTTTGATCTCATATCCATCGGGATCTTTCAACGTCTTGCCGTTGCTGGTGCTTACTTCGACGCCACCCGGATAACGTGCGTTGGTTGTCTTCGTGTCGCCGTCTTTTTCTTGCGCGGCCGAAACACCAGAATCCTTCATTTCCTTTGTGGTGATGTCTGTTCCTTTTAGTGGACGTGGTGCTTTGAGTTGAGCTTGCTGACTGCCACCATCTTTGATCTCAAATGTCGGCAGCATGCCGTTGCCCACGAGTGAGTCGTTCGAGTGTTTATCAGTTTGTGCAAATTGCACGTTGTGTCTCACCATCGCGTAATCACTCAAGCTGCCAAATCGGTTTTGTTGCGACTCTGGTGCATTGACTGGTTCGTGGAATTCTGCGTTAGCCATGGTCGTAACCTTCCTGTTGTGTGAATCCGGTCATGGACTACTTGCGGACGGGAATTTGTGGTGGTCTGAGATTGCCGAGTGGCGAATCCGTGTCGATTTCTTCGAAAGTCTTGCCGTCGCGGCTGCGGATAGCAGAGATCTTTTTAACGCCTTGTGAGTCTACTTTTACAAATCCACCGTCGCCGGTATCGATGGTTACGCTGCCATCATCATTCTTTCTGACTACTTCTCTGCCTTTAGCGTCAACCCAGACTTTGCCGTCTTTGTCTTTCTGGCGGATTTGTCCGTTGGGCTCGATCATTACGCTTTCGTCGATTTTGACTTTGTTGCCACTCGGCATTATTCTTTCGCTGCCTTCGGAAACAGTCACTCTGACGCCGTTTTTGGTTTCAGCAGTGATGGACTTTGTGCCGTCATCGTTGAGGGTTTCAGTGGCTTTGACGCCAGAGTCTTTCATTGCCTTGGTGGCAATATCTTTCTTGAAGGGGTTCTTCAGCTCGATTACATCGTCGTCGCCGTTTGCGAGATTCAATTCCATTGCGGGCAAGAGTCCGGCATCTACCAGGTTGGCGTTCATTTGACGATCGAAGTTAGCCAGTTGTTGGTCTTGGCGTACCATTGCATAATCCCCGAGGGCTGCCATGTTTTGAGTGGATTCGACCGGTGCTTTGAATGATTCGTTGAATTCGTTAGCCATGATAGTTATCTCCTTACGCCGCATAAAAGCTGACCTCGATACCTCGAGAGTCCTTGTGATTTGCGTCGTTTGCTGGGGGTCAGTGAGTACAATTTACGACTGAGTTGTATCCAACTTGTTTACTTTTGGAAATTTGTTCTCAGTCAGGGGTTGTGCGCCCGGAAAGCCTCACAGGTGCCGAAATAATTTTGTGGAACCGATAAAAGTCAAAGTCTTTCACTGGAATTCAGGTTCAGTATGGGTTAAAGCAGTTTTGGGCGCATGCAATGCGCCATCTACGCTTCTGCCGACCCGCCCACACGGGGAATGCGGAACCAGAAGGTGCTTCCGCCCCCTTCCGTTTGCTTTACTCCTATCGTCCCACCATGCTGTTCCACGATTGCTTTGCAGATAGGTAGACCGAGCCCGGTTCCGCTCCGGCGTTTACCGTCAACTGAGGGCGCCTGTTCGTACCTTTGGAATATTTTGTCCTCAAACCCTGGAGGAATGCCTGCGCCGTGGTCCACAATTCGGACTTCGCACTCTTCCTCATCCTCTTCTATGTTTACTTCGATTTCTCCGTCTTCTTCCGAATACTTGATCGCATTAGAAAGTAGATTGACCATTACTTGAATTAAGCGATCTGAGTCACCTAATACTGTTATTGGTTTGTTTGAAACCTTGACCTTCACATCATGCTCTTCAGCAAAGCCTTCGATTGTTTCTACCGAACGCTCTACCACATTGTACAAATCGACGTCTTTGTACGTCATGCTGAGCTTGCCAGCTTCCAGCTTTTCAGTGTCGAGCAGATCATTGATCAGCATAATTAGCCGATTGACTCCTGTCTTGGCGCTCTTCAAGCGTTTTTCCCCGCTTTCTGTTATTTCTCCATATGCGCCGTTGGCGAGGAGTGTGAGCATCGCTTGCATTGAAGTCAATGGAGTGCGCAGCTCGTGGCTTATCATGGCGACGAAGTCTTGTTTGAGTTGCTCGACGCGCTTTCTGTCGGAAATATCATGGGCAACACAAAAGAAAAGTTTTTCCGAATCCGACCAGCGCAAAGACCATTGCACATCTAGTCGTTCGTCGGAATCAGTAATTACGCGATTCTCCACGCTGTTCAAACTTCCGCTTTCCGTGCGCGTGCGCTCGAGAGTTTCTCTAAACTCTTGCAGGTTTTCACTGGCAATCAGTTTTGTATAACTCTGTCCGATCAACTGTTCGGGCGACACTCCCCAGGATTGCTGCGCCGCGGGATTGACGGCGACGAAATTACCCTGAGCATCTATCGAACAAATTACATCGACCGCGTTATCCAGAATCAGCTTTTCCTTGCGCGTTGCTTCGGCTAGTTCTAAAGCCATCTGGTGGAAGAAACGATCGAGAGTGGCGATTTCATCTTCGCCTTCCAAGGTCGGCCGTAGCGGTTCTTTCTTGCTCAGGAGGACAGTGTTCTCAACGAGCGAACCCAGTCTGGTGGTTGTATTTTTTGTGAACAGCAAAGTGAGGATAGTGCCCAGCGCGACAGCTAAAACAACGCCTGCCAGAATGAACAACTTGACCAGGATACGACCTCGTTCTTCCTCCTCGGCGTTGCGTTGCGTGCGCTGCGTCTCATGGTTTACGAGGTCTTGAAGCTTTTCAGAGAATGTTGTGCCGGCAGCGTTGAGGCGCTTGTACATGACAGTGCCTTCGATTGCATGAACTTCCTCTTGCTGCTGCAGTCTTTTAGCAAATTCGCGCATAAGTGACATGCCTTTGTCGGCAGTCTTTTTCAAATTTTCCAACAGCTCGAGCTGTTCGGGCTCTTTCTCCAGCAGCTTATGCAACTCTGCAAAGTCACCTTCTGCGGTGGTCAGCTTTTCCTCAAAACGCCCGAGTACCTTTTCACTTTTGGTGTACTTGAAAATCATCAGCTGGGAGCCGGCATCGTAATACTCTTTCACCAGCGCGTTGGCGCGAGCGATGATCTTCTTTGTGTGCTCGGTTTCGGCTGCTTGCTGCTCGACGTGGGAGACGACCCAAAACAAAGAAATAAGCACGACAAGCATCAATCCAATGGGCACGCCCACAAGAATGAATCCTTGCTGCGAAAGTTTTAAATTGCTCCAATTCAGCGAAAGTCTCAAATTGCTCCAGCTCACTAACTTTCTGGCTATTTTTTGCTCGATTTTAGTCTGTTAATATGATAAGCCTGACTGACTTGGATTTGTTTATGGCCAAAGTTCTCATTGTTGAAGATGATAAGCACCTCTCCGGACTGGTTGTCGACTGGCTGACAGCCGAGAAATACGCCACTGAGGCGGTCTATAAAGGGACCGATGGGCTCGAGAGGCTGAAATTTTATAAGTATGACGTTGTCATACTGGACTGGGAAATGCCGGGGATGACGGGTCCCGAGGTTTGCAAGCAGTTTCGCGATGACGGTGGCACAACTCCGATCTTGATGCTAACCGGCAAGAATGAGATTGAAGAAAAGGCGGAGGGGCTGGATTCCGGCGCCGACGATTATCTGACCAAACCGTTTGATATGAAGGAGCTATCGGCGCGCTTACGAGCACTATTGCGCAGGTCGTCCACCATCAACAAAACCTTGCTCAAGGCGGGCAACCTATCTCTGGATCCAGTCAGCAGAAAAGTCTTGCTGTTCGACAAGGAAGTTGACTTACAGCCGAAGGAGTATTCATTGCTGGAGTTTCTTTTGCGACATCCAAACCAGCCTTTTAACGCTGAGGCAATTATGGATCGCGTCTGGACGGCAAGCTCTGATGCCGCACCAGATACTGTGCGCCTTCATGTCATGCGATTGCGCAATAAGATTGACGAGCCCGGCAAAGAGTCAATAATTCGCACGCTGCATCGTGTCGGATATATGCTGGTTCCTCCTGAAGCGTAGCACCTGTGATACCGGTCGTGATGCCAGAACATAACGAGTCGTCTTGTGGACGACCCGTTATCCTCTTTTGGCTTCCCTAAAACTGTGCTGCGAACTATCGGCTAGCGCGCTCTCGCATAAACGTCTTGTCCCCTGGTTGTGAAGTTCCAGGCAACGCCGTTGCGACCTCTAAATTCAAGATCGTTGGTTTTGACGTTGACGTGCATCTCGCCTTCCCAGACGGCTTTAGTTTTTTCGTTTACCCATGAAACCTTTCCGTCTTTTTCGACACGCTGCCAGTGACCGAGGCGACCGTCAATTTGATCGAGCTGTCCATTTGTATAGTGGAAGGTGCGTACTTTCCCGTCTCCAGCTGGTGCTTCAACGAGATTGCCGTCTTTGTCGTACTTGAGAGTACCGCCGTACTCCGGCGACTTGATGCTGTACGAGCCATCCGCATTGCGTACGTGGTGCGCCACTGTGCCGTCGCCAACCACGTCGAATTCCATGTTGCCATCTTTATCGAATGTTAGATTTTCTACTGTTCTTTCGCCACTTGGAGGCATATGTTCCACCCACTTACCATCGGACCCTTTGTAAAAGTATTCGCCTTTTGGACCTGTTATTGATATGTGCTCATTGTTTTCGTCATAACCATGTTCAAGAGCGCCTATCGTGCAGTTGTTCTGCTCGCTGCGTGGATATTGGTGTGCTGTTCGAATAGATGCGTCAGCGAATTGGTAAAGCGATGCATCTGATGCTTGGCTCGTCACGTCAGCAACCTGATTGGTTGTATCCGTAGAAACTTGAGCTCTTGGGCTCACCTCGACGTCATTCGCCGTTTCGTTAACAGAAACGAGAGGCTGCTCTGGATAGGAGACTTGATCTTGCTCCGGATAAGAAACTTGAGCTTGGTCAGCGTAGGAAACTTGATCCCGCTCTGGATAAGAAACTTGATCCGCAGGATCAATGGTTGTGTCGTCTGGCCCACCGCTTGAATAGCTGCTTATCTGCACATCTTCAAGGTCGCTCAAAAGCATCCCGTCTGGCGGCAAGAAAGAAATGTCGCCGTTCTGGCTCGACTGTGCAAGTTTATAAATCTCGTTAGAGGCTGGGTCAACCATTAAATCGCTGGCAAGCGGGCTTGTGTTCTCCCCCACTTGGGATTCTGTTCGGTCGTTAAATGTGCCATTGTCTGGAAAACCCATAGAAACTGTCCTCCGATGCTCGCCAGCATTCTTTGGTCGATGGCAGAACCATACCGCCGTTTTGTATCCAATTTGTTTATTGACGTTTTGGGCACGAGCGGCGCTTCCGTGGACACTCCATTCGTAAAAGAAGTACAATTGTCCGCGTAATGGAAGCCTATCGAAAAAACACATGCACGCACCGCTGATGCTGAAGAAACAAGTTGTTGTCACAGCGGTATTGCTTCAAGCGGCGCTGCAGTCGTGCGTTCCATTAGTGGCTTTAGCTCAAGAAACACCAGTGGCGTCAACGGCAAGCTGGAGTCAGGAATATACAGACCTGACCAAAAAGATATTGCTTTCGGGAATTGAGTTGGAGAGATACAGTCTCAATTTCCGCCTGGACAATGGCAAGCAACCGAAATTTAGGAAGTATCGCTATTTTCTTGCACAGGAAACAGGCGCTGCCTGTGGGCTGGCATTTGAAATCGTTGGTATAGATCAGTTCGGCAGGGGCCGCCGACGCCCGCTGCAAATTAGCAAGCCCGCTCTTCATGGAGCTCTGGCAGCAGTCACTACCGGATCGATCATTGCCGGGTCGGGCTCAGCGCTGGAGTTGGGTTCGAACGTTTTGCAATCTGTAAAAAACAGATGCCATGGAAATGACCATCGAGCAGCAAGAAAATTTGTAGTGGCAAAGTTGAAACACATCGATCAGCTTTTGGCTCAACGTCATGCACTGGTTGCAGCGCACCCTGATAGCCCGAGTTACGAGCGGGCAATCCTTGAAGGAAAGATCCTTCAAGACATGCGCAACTGTTTCATTAGCGAGTTTTCTCACTTCTATTCAGATACGAAGGGATACACCGCATTTCAGAATACGTTCTTCTTGCTCAATGCTGCATACAATGCCGTCGGAGCCACCGGCGGAGCTGTTGCATATAAGGCTGTTGAAGTGCCGAAGTACAACGGCCCCGCCAATATTCTCTTTACTGTAAGCGGCGCAATGGCTTCTGTCTCTCCTCTAATAAGTTCTGCCGTGAGTAAAGTTGTGCGCAAACAAGCCGCACATTCGTTGGCTAAAGAGTTGCATGAAAAGCCGAGTTTCGACCCGGCACAACTTACTGCCCATTGCAAACAGCTGGAGAATCTCGCACCTGAGACAGAGGGTAGATTGGTGCCATCTTTGCCTGGCACTCAGCGTCTAGCTCTGTACACACAGTCTGACGACCTTTTCGCTAAACAGCTTGAAAGCGAAACAACCACGATGCGAAAGCTCAATAAAGTCGCATTGCAGACGAGCATTCTTGGTCCAGCAATTGGTGGGCAACTGATGACGCAGGGGATTCTCGGAACGTATGGTTACTACAAATACCCAACGCAACCGAGAAAACAGATCAGTCAGTACTACTATGGCTCTATTGTAGGGTGTGTCGGCACCAGCATGGCTGTGGTGGGCAACGCCGCCTGGTTGCTTTCGAGCATGAGCTATGAACACAAACTGGCGAAAGAGAAGCGTTTGCCATCGCAATTGATTAAGGCAAGACTAGACCATCTCGATGACATTGAAAAAGTAGTCAGCGCGATTTAGTCGGCGACTGCACGCAACGAAAGCCAAGATGATTCGCCGCCGTTGTTACCTCACCTTTGCCTCTCGTGCCCGACATGTAGCGCGTACAATATTGGTCCGTACAAAGGAACGATCCACCTCTGTGGACGCGCTTCTTTTCTCTGGGTTCGGCTGGATCCCAGGAAGTGTCAGGTCCTTGCGGATTGCGCACAACGCCCTTGTTCTGCGCCGCTAATTGTTCGTAGTAGTCTGCTCGATACCAATCGTTGCACCACTCCCAGGCATTACCGGCGATGTCATATAGCCCATACTTGTTGGCTGGAAACTTACCCACTGGTGCCAACCCGACGAATCCATCCTCGCCCGTATCTTTGACCGGAAAGTTGCCCTCGTAGATGTTTGCCATGAATTTTCCACCGGGCTTAAGTTCATTGCCCCATGGATAGACGGCGCCGGTTTGACCACCACGCGCTGCGAACTCCCATTCGGCTTCGGTGGGTAGCCGCTTTTCTGCCCACTTCGCGTATGCTACAGCATCCGGATAAGCTACCTGCACCACAGGATATTTTTCACGTCCTTTGATATTGGTATTCGGCCCCTCGGGATGTTTCCAGTCTGCGCCCTTAACATAACGCCACCACTGGAACATATTATTCAATGGCACCGGATGTGGTGTGGGTGTGAAAACCGTGGATCCAGCGACAAGGTTTTCCTTGAGTGCTGTGGGAAACTCTTCTTTGGTGGGAGCGATCTCAGCGATGGTTCGATAGCCTGTAGCTTTGACGAATGCTGCGAACTGTTCGTTGGTTACTTCCGTTTTGTCCATCCAAAATCCATCAACATACACGCGGTGAATTGGGCGTGCGTCGCGCATTTTTTCGTGTCCACCACACGCAGTATCGATAGAAGGATCTTCGTTGCCCATCGAAAATTCGCCGCCGGGAATCCATACCATTCCCTTCCGTCCGTTGGCCTGCGCGGTTTGCTTATTAGGCACTGTCTGTTGGAAAGGAGAGGACCCCACGGCGTTAGCGCCAGTAGGGTCCACCATTGTGGCTGCAATGAAAAACCAGAGGCTTCGTTGCAGCAGTTTTGCAGATCGTTTTCGAACTTTGGTCATTCAACTATTTGTTGGGATGGCTGATCTTCTGCATGATCGCTTCCTTTACAGCTTCCATGTTGAAACTCGCTCCCTTCTGCATCGGAGGATATGCGATAAACGTTTCTGCAGTCTTTGACACTTCCTTTTGAACAAAGACAAAACGCCAGAATTGATCGACGTACCAACTGTAGAAGTTCATCGAACCAGAAATTCCCGTTCGTTCCAGAGGATCCAGGCGAAGGTTTGTGAGAATTGGCCAATCAACTTTTTCGGTAGCGCCGAGCCAGCCATTCGGTTGATCGGTGAAGCGATACTTGTAATCGTTGATGCGCACGGCACCCAGTGTTCCTTCCGTGAAGTAGAAGACTTCGTTGCGTTTGGACGGACCCTTGCCGGTTATCAAATCCATTTGGTTGTAACCATCAAGGTGAACTCTATAATTGCGATCGCCTATTTGTTTGCCCGTCAGCAATTCATCTTTGATTGATGGGGCGCCCGCAGCTGCAAGCAGTGTGGGGAACCAGTCGAGACCGGAGATGATACTGTTTTCCACTTTACCTGCAGGCACTTTGCCGGGCCAACGCACGATAGCGGGTACTCTGAAGCCGCCTTCAAGAGCGGTTCCTTTGCCGCCGGCAAACGGAGTTTGACCTCCATCCGGCCATGTGAAATTCTCGGCACCATTATCGGTGGTGAAGACAACAATGGTGTTGTCATCCATTCCATTGTCCTTGACATACTGCATGACTGAACCAACAATATCGTCGATTTGTGCCATGCCGGCTTCCTGTAGTGTCCAACTGTTTTCGGCTGTGCGCATCGCCTCATACTTTTCAGACAAGTGAGTTTTGATGTGCATGCGCGTAGGATTTAGCCAAACGAAAAAGGGCTTATTATCCTTTTTGGCCTTGTCCATAAATTTGAGTGAGTGCGAGAGAATTTCGTCGTCGACTGTTTCCATACGCTTCGGATAAAGTTCTCCGGCGTCTTCGATTTTTTGTTTGCCGACTTTGCCCCAACGTGGCTGAGTGGTTTGATCCTCCGCATCTGTTGCCCAGCAGTGGAGCATATTGCGTGGACCCACTGATGCTTTGAGATCGGCAGGGTAGTTGCGGTGTGACGGATCTTCCATTGCATCAAGGTGATACAGGTAGCCGAAAAACTCGTCGAATCCATGTACTGTCGGCAAATACTTGTTCAAGTCACCGAGGTGATTTTTTCCAAATTGACCGGTTGTGTATCCGACTGATTTGAGGGCAGTGGCGATCGTGATTGCCTGATCTGGAATACCGACAGAAGAACCTGCTTGCCCGACGGTTGTGAGACCTGTGCGAATCGGCAGTTCACCGGTGATGAAGTTGGCGCGCCCGGCGGTGCAGCTTGCTTCAGCATAATAGTCGGTAAATCGCATGCCTTCGGCAGCCATTTTATCCAGGTTGGGAGTGCGTCCCGCCATTATGCCCTGGTTGTATGCCCCGATATTGAACCAACCAATGTCATCACCCATTACAACAATGATGTTCGGTTGCTTTGTACTTGCACAGTTGCCGGCTAATGGCATCGACAAAGCTGCCAATGTCAGAAACAATGCAAAGGCCTTCTTCGCGTAAAGGTTCACGCAGGTTCTCCTTATGGTGCTATTTCACAGAATTAACGGCAGACAATTTCTGCTCGGCATTTTTGACTAACTCAACACGTTTGCATATTCCTAACTTGGAAGATACATGCTTTTTCTCGTGGAACAATCCCAAAAACAAGCGGCTGAGCGGATTTGGTTCGTTATTCGGGCTATCGACAAGCTTTAGCCCTTCTCCTGGGTCGTGGCCAGCCCACAAGTTTGCAATTAGCTGAAAAGGAATTGTGTGTCCGATGACGCCATGATCCAATACTGTGAAATCAATCCATTCGAATTTCATGGACCACCGCGACAACAACTCACTGGCAGATTTTTCTGCTGCATCAGAAGCCGCTGTTGTTGCCGTTGGTGCTGTTTCCGCAGTGGAGACCGCAGCGTTAGCAGGCAAATCACTTTTTTGAATTCCGAAACCTTCAGTCATGGAAAGAGGATTGAAAACGGTCGACAACATCATGTCGGCCGCTTGCCCCAGTCTTGTATATCCACCGAAAAGGCATTGTGCCAGCGGTAGCGCGCGGTCTCTATGGGAAAATAGAATTCGAACTTTGGTAGGATCGGCGTTGTCACCGCCAGTAGTGCTAGTGTCCGCCAGGTTATTGCTTCGTGCATATCGAACCAAATAATGCACGAACGTCTCTGCATCAAAATCAGGATCAACTAGATACATGTGATCGAAAAGGTGTTGTCCTTTCAGTACAGGAGCAGAGCGAATAGCGAGTCTGTTTCCCATGCTGTGCGCCAGCAGATTGAGTTTTATGCCGGTACGATCTTTGACTGCTTTCATTTCTTCCAGCATGCGATCAAAGTGCTCTTGGCTCCATTCGTTGTTGCCGGCATCCACCTCGTATTGGAATACTTTTCCTTTTGAGGGCCAATCAAAAACAACAACGGGGCGCTCCACACTGTATGCCAGTTGGGCCGCTGATTTTGCCGCACTGGCAAAAGTGGTGTTATAGCCATGAATGATGACAAAGACTTCTTTAGAATCAGATTTCATCGCGGCTTGCGAAACTGCTTTTCCTAATTCTTGATAGGAATTCTCGGTGCCCGAGCCTGGAAGTGGCGTTATGGTCAGATTTTGCTTTTTATCGGATTCCTTCCAATCGAGCTGTTTCTGCTTGTCTACAATTTTCTTGCCGAGCGTATTTTTTACGGAGCAATGCAGTTTTCCGAAGTTAAGGTTGTAGATTGCTGTTCCAGATTCTGTCTTTCTCTGACTTCCAAAACCCTTGGACGAAGCTGCTCTATCCGTGAAATAGATAACCGGGACGGAAACGTATTTGCTTGCTGCGCAATCACTTGCCCATGTTGACGAGCAAGTCAAAAGGAATAAGGCGCATTGAAGCGACAGCAGGGCAAGTTTCATTGGAGATCCTCGGTAAATTTTCCGGCGCAATCTCTCGGCTGCGCCGCATTCGGTAGTCAGGAGTATATCAGTGCTCCTGGCGCTCGGTCTTTGCGGTGTTTCATTTATAAGGTCTGTGAATGAAGCGCATTCAACTAGCGACATTACCACGGGTTAACAAACGAACCGTTTGGCGATTCTACACCTGACCAGCTCCCCGTTTTGACGGCTCAGCCTGCAGTTCGGCACAGTTTGTATCTGCGAACAAGCTGAGCGCGGATGAGAAAAATAAGGCAAGTCTCATCTCGTTGAATTCCCCGCGCGAATCTTCAACGGGTTTTCAGAAGTACAATTGCGCGCATTATGAGATTTTCTCGAGAAATCATTACTGCACGTTCAACAGTTCGAAAAGCTGCCTGCCTTTCGGTATTTTTTTTCGCGTTGATACTGCTTTCGTCTTGCTCGAATGATCCGCGCGATGAAGTTGATGATGTCGCCGTGGCCAAAATGCCGAGAGAACAGATACAAGCCACCAGCTTCCTGCCTCTCAATGAGGATAAGCCCGGTACTCCGGTTCGTGTCGAGCGTTATCTAGCGCCTGGTAAATACAACATCGTGATGTATTACAGCCCTCTCGACGAGCTGAGTATGAGCTACGCTCAACGGTTGATGCAACTTCCTCAAGTAAATCGAGATGTAGCCGTGCGCACTGTCAATATCAATCGTCCGGAAGCTACGGTAGTTGATCTTGACTCACAAATTTCAGTAGATATGCAACTTCAGACATTGCCATATTTCGTCATTTACGATCCACGTCAGAACTTACGCGCCAAGGGCCGGCCAGCTTTCGAACAGGTAAATCAGTTTATTCGGCAATTGCCTAATCAGTGAATTCACTTTAGTGACAACAACCAGTCGAAAAGTCCTTCTTGTTCGAGGGCCATTGTCAGTGAATCGTGATCAACGCCATCATATTCGGTGACAAGTGGAGCTGCTCCCAGTTTTTGCAGCTCGATGATTAGAGAGCGAGTTTCGTCTATCGGACAGGGTTCGTCTGCAGTTCCTTGAAGAAACCAGACTGGAATGTCTTTGATTTGTTTTGCAATATTTTCAGTTCTGTTCTCGGCAACAAACATTAAATTGAAAAGTTCTTCGTCTTCGCTGGGTAAATGCGGTGGCGCTTCTTCTCCCATCCACGTGATACCGGGGGCGATGCAAATACTGCCGGCAAATTTCTGAGGATATTTTGCGGCTAACCAGAGAATGCTAGATCCGCCCATGGAATAGCCGACGATATAAATTCTACTTGCATCTGCTCCGAAATCGACGATGGTTTTTTCAATGGATTGCATGGCACGATTTTCCATCTCGCCATAGAACGCACGATGCTCCCAGTCGCACTGCGGGAAAATGACCACAGCAGGCAACTGCAAGTTTTCGAATACATGCGCGATACCTGTCAGCGGAACGCCCGGATCCCACCCCCGCTCGCCAGAACCGTGCAGAAAGACAATCAGGGGCGGATTCTTCAGATTCTCGAAACCCTCTGGGGTGAAAGCTGCGTACTCGTACTGGGTTGATTCGTCGCGTATGAGATGAAAAGGCATGGGTTCCCGCTGCTAAATTGCTCCAATTGCCCATAACCATAGCAAAGTCGGAAGGTGTGCAGAGAGTTGGACCTATCGGGTAATAAGGTCTGTAAACCATGGTAGACAACCTAATACAGCTATTCAGAAGCTTAAGGTAATAAACCTTTGGGTAGGTAGTAGGAGGAGTACCCTGGTCGTCCCTAATGCCGCCTAACGAACTTTCTACGAAATTAGAGCCCGAAAGCGCTGAACAAGCTGATTCCGCGCAGGCGGAAAAGGCTGGGGCTAATCGAAGTTTCTACAAGGAACTGGCGAATTCAGTCGTTTTTGCGGCGGTCGAGCAACCAGCACTTGGAGTAGCCCAATTCATCAGCAATGACGCGATGCATAGCGTCAAAAAAGTATTCTCGAGAGTCGGAATTGAGGCTCCTGAGGCGGCTCAGTTCAATTCTTCCAATTGGTACGCTCAGACTTTCGGTGGGGCGGTCGGCATGATTGCTCCTTTTGCCCTGACCAAGTTCGGTCTGGGCAAGTTGGGAGCCTTCGGAAAGGCTGCCTCCGCCGAGACCGGCTACCTGTCGCGCCGAGCCGCCGTGGGTTTGAGCTTGAAAGAGTCAGCCATTACGGGGGGCGTTTATGGCGCTGCCTTTACTCCAAGTGAGGAAAGCGCGCGCAGCACCGGGTTTGCTTCTTTCCTGAAGGACAGAACCATAAGCGGCGTGGGTAGTGCAGCAACTTTCACTGCCTTAACCGCAGGCAGCCTGGGAGTGGGTAGGTTAGCTGAAACAGCCGCAGCAACGCGGTTTGGCGTAGCGCCTGTATTGAACAATCGCATTATGTCTGGCGCGCTAGGCGGCTTGCCGGGTGGGATTGTCGGCGCTGAGTACGACGCAGTTGCCAGGCAAGGCAGACTTGCTAATGCTCATGAATTAACCGAATCGATGTACGCGATGGCTGTTGTCGGTGGTGCTTTTGGGGGAGCAACTTATTTCCCCAGAATAAATCGAGCCGGATCTAACGTGCGCGATCAAGCAAGCCGCGAAGTCAATACGGATGCAAGCGGAAATCGTATAGTTGCCGGCGAAAATGGTGTGGTATTGAAGGTGGTGCCTAATGTGGCGACTGCTGAGGTGGTTCGAAACGCAACGAATGTAGAATCAACAAGAACTACTGAATCGACAACTCTCGCAGAGTCTGTAAGGGCAGCGGAATCAACAACTGCGTCCAGACCTGCAGGAGCTGTAGTGGAGGCTCCAACTCATATCAATCCGCATGAGTTTAAGCAGCATGGGAATTTCGATCAAACCGCGAGGATAGAGTTGGCTCCAGGTGAGCAAGCAATATGGAGAGACATTCAAAGAGCGAGAACGCCTGAAGAATGGCGAAAAGCATCTGAGTTAATCGAAGAGTTGCCCACCGATAAGAGAGTGTGGTTCGGTGAGACTTTGGATCGGCATGGCAAGACCTTAACGGATGCCGAGCTGAGTACGTTGTGGCCGCGTTTGTTGCAAGAAGATCCGCATCAAGGATATCGGTTGGCAAAACACGTTGGTCTTGAGAGGACGACCAAGGTCTGGCAGGAACAACTAGAGTCTGTTCAAAAAACGCCGAATCCGCAGCTTGCAGAAGAACTAGCCAAAACAATGGTGTTTGTTGAGCCAGGCAAACAGTTGCAAGGCTTAAAAGACTTACTGAATCTTGAGAGACGGCCATCGTATTTGGATATGGCGTCTGTTACCCTGGCGAAAGAGAATCAGATGCCTGCAGCAAAAATGCTAGAGAAAGCCGGCATTACACCGCAGATTGAAACTGGTCATATAGCGGCGAGTGCCTGGGCTGATTGGACTCTAACTTTAGAGCCCGGAAAAATCCGCGATAATTTACTGGACCAAGTTCGCAGAAAAATTAGAGGCTCTACTAAGAACCCTGTGGAAGAATTGAATGAGGTCTACAAAGTCGTTCAAGACAGAGTTGGACCGAAAGAGTATGAAATGTTCAATTCCATGCTTACTGGAATTACTCCCGAGCATGGTGGCGCCACTGGTATCGCAATCAGAGCGGCCGCATTGAAAGATATCGATCCGAAATTCATAAGTCGGATGAATTTCTTTGAGCGCGATTGGCATATGAGCGATCAAATCGCACAGCAGAATCCGGAGTTGATCAGGTCGCTTGCAATCAATTCTCGATTCAATCCTAATTTGGAGCGAAGTGCCTATATCTCAGAGCTTATGTCGAGACGACCGCCTGTTACTGCCGAGGAGCTTTCCAATTCTATCCTTGCAAAGGGACGACAAGCTGATGAGCAGCAGCGGCAAGTCTTTTTGTCGCCTGGTGATATAAAAGCCATGGTCGAGCACGGTGTAAAAGTTGCTCCCGAGCAAGTTCCTGATCTTCTCCATACGCTCAGGTCCGATGTGCTCAACTCGCTCGATCTCCACGGCAACAAGCCGATTCATCGCTCACGATTGCTGTTGTCCTTGACGCTTGCTCATAGCTTTGGAAAAGAAAATCCTAAAGCATTCGAGACCGAATTTACCGGGCCGATTGAGTCTGCTCTAGCGGATTCAAATCTGCACTACGGTCGCAGGCTGGAAGCATCGAAAGCTGTCGGAGAATTGCAGCGAGCAGGCTTTGACTCCGCCGCAGCAATTCAGATGCCTGAATTGCGCATGGGCAAACTTAAGGAGCTGAGTGTTTCAGAACAAGCTGCAATGCGCCAATCGATTGAGAAGGCACTCTTCAACAAAGACGCATTGAAGGCTATGTTGGGCCAGGGACCTCTCGGACGGCTGATGCCGTCAGTGTTTGGCGAAGCTTCTGAAGGTGGCATTGTTGGCAGACGACAACATCAGACGCACGATTTCACTTTAGACCGGCATTTGCTGGAAGTTGTAGATAGGGCTTCCAAAGATCCTGAGTTCGCAAAATTGCTGCCGAAGGATCAGGAAAACCTGCTTTGGGCATCTTTATTGCATGACGTTGGTAAGAAAGAGAACATGGTGGATTTCGATCACAATCGAACTTCCACAAGTATGGCTTGGGGCATCTTGCGCACGCTCGGCTACTCGGACGCGCGAATTCAACGCATTACTGATGTGATGAGCAAGGATGCAGAGCTGAGTTTCAATCCGGATCATCGAAATTCGGCCAAGCTGACGAACCAAAAAGAAATGGACAACGTCGTCAATTCCTATCGCAATCCTGATGCATTGAATATGGTGGCAATACTAAATCGCGCCGACATCAAATCGGTCAAGGCAGAAGAAGCGTGGTTCACTCCCGAAGTTATTGCGGAGCTGGATAAAATTCAAACTCCGGCTCGGGCTCGTGTCGAGGAGTTGAATAAACATTTGCTTCCCGTATTACCTTCGGAGTTTGCAAAGGGCTATGGCGGGCATCAAATGTCTGAGTACAGCGCATATGGACACTCTCCGTACAACTTTGAGCAGTTTCTCAAGCAGCGTCCAACCATAGAATCACCTGAATATTCCATGTCTGTTTCGCTATTCACGCCGGGAAATCATAGAGTCTATTCTGAAGGCTCGCAGGTTGTTGCTCTGATTAATGGTCCTTTCGAACACATTGCGCAGGCAAACAGAGCCAATCTTTCAACTGGAACATCTGTAGGCTGGGATGGTCATGTAAAGCTGGTTGAACAGTGGGCTACCGATCACAGAGCTAAAGCGTTAGCAACGGAAGCCGAACAAAGATTGGCGCAAATTGGTATTCCTCCCGCAAAAGGTGTTGCGCCTGAAAATTTCCCTCGCCTCAATCAATTGCGACGAGTTTCCTCCCAATTCGAAAGTCACCAGGAGTTAGTGGCCGCTGCAGGAAAGTCAGACAAATATGTACAAGCCTCCGAGGCTATAACGCAAATGCTCACAGCTGAGCGCGACGGTGCACCTTTGAAGACGAACAACGAAATCAAGCTGAATAATCCGATTGTATCCGGTATTGGACTACTTCGAAATGGAAAGCAACCTGTATTTTTCGAGGGATTGTCTCGAGCCGAACTTCAAGAAATGTGGAAAGGCCAAGTTCCTGATTTCGTAACTGCCGGACCATCCGGCACCGCCCCCAGTGGCGCGCTGGTTGTCGGTCGTGACGTTGCAGTTTCTGCAAAAACGCATAATTTGCCTGTTGTGATTTTGAATGATCGAATAGGCGGCAGCAACTAACGTAATCACTAACGCTCTGCGACGCCTTCCATGAGCTTCGAATTTTGATCTTCCTTTGCGAGTATTTTGGCTTGCATTTCGCCTGGTGAAGTCGCTTCATGAGTGGGAGGAATTAGCTCTGTTTTCCCTTCAGCCTTGAGATATTCCGAAAGGCTGGAGACAAAGTCAATCCCGTTATACGAATCAATTGAGTGAAATGGTTCCACTCGCTGTTCCACCACCGAGATATTTTGCTCTGTGATCTGTCTGCCTGATTTATCGAACACGCGGCAGTTCGCATTCACTTCCACTACTCCGTCTTCAACCGGACGTGTGACAGCAATGTCTTCTTGTTGGAATGACACAATGATCCGTCCGGTGGTTCTATTGACTCGCACGCGAGTGGAGCGCGAGTATCTTGTGCTGGATCCTTTGTCTACTTCAAATAACTCTTCACCCTGCGGTATTTGAAATTCATAATGGTTTGGACTATCTACGCGCGAAACCCGCCGAATGATCGGATGCCATATGTGGCCTTTTGCGTCAGTTTGATATCCACTGATGAAGTCACCTTTGGTTGAGTAACTGACGGGAATGCCAAAAACTCTTCTGGTGGTGGTCTCCATATGCCAAACGCCCGCCAACCAGCGTGGAACTCGACGCCACTTTAGTGTTTGCCCGTCCTTCTTTGCCGTCTGCAGTTGGAACT
>PNLN01000057.1 GCA_013823055.1 Cyanobacteria bacterium DS2.3.42 | reverse complement strand
TGATGCGCTCTTTCAGGACTACTTCGATCTCTTGCGGACCTTTGTCTTTGACAGTTGTGGACTTCTTCGTATCGTTGTTTTGATAGAAAGCCAGCAATGCGAAAAGTGGATCGTAGTCGGGAGTTCGTTCATCAAAAACAAGCTTTCTGTGCATTTCGCGTTCGGCTTCATCAATCTTGTACAGCGGCAAGATTTTTTGCGCGTTTACAATTGCCATATCAAGACCGGCTTCCACAGCGTAATGCAGAAAGACAGAATTAAGAATTTGTCTGATATTCGGATCGAAGCCAAAAGATATATTGCTGACGCCGAGCACTGTTTTTACACCCGGCAATTTCTCTTTGATCATGCGAATGCCGTTGAGAGTTGCCAGACCGAGTTTGCGATCATCTTCGTTGCCGGTTGAGAGCGTGAATGTGAGCGCGTCAAAAATCAAATCTTCAGGACGCAATCCTTCGGCAAGCGAAAGATCGTATATGCGCTGCGCGACTTCGAGTTTTTTCTCAGCCTCTTTGGCCATGCCGTTTTCATCAATGGTCAAGGCTATTGTCGCTGCACCAAATCGTTTGATCAATCGAACCTTTTTCAGCATCTTGTCGACGCCATCTTCCAGGTTGATTGAATTGATAATCGGTCGTCCGGCAATTAGTTTCAGCGACGATTCCAAAACCGGATACTCGGTGGAGTCGATGACCTGCGGGATTTGCAGCTCTGTGTTCAAGCGCTTGATGAAAATCGACATGTCTCTGACTTCATCACGCCCGACATAGGCTGTGCAGACATCGAGCACGTGCGCGCCTTCCTTTTCCTGGTCGCGCGCCATTGCCACCATGCCGTCCCAATCTTCTTTGTTGAGAAGTTGTTTGAATTTACGGCTGCCGTTGGTATTAGTGCGCTCGCCGATGATTAAAGGCGCCGGGTCGACGCGCAGGGCACAGGATGTGTAAATGCTTGCTGCTGCCGGAGTGTACTCGGGAGTGCGCACTTTCGGCGCCACGTGCCCGACTTTTTCGACGACGCGTTTTAAGTGCTCGGGTGTTGTTCCGCAGCATCCACCAATGATGTTGACGCCAAGTTCGTTGACGAAATATTTGAGCGAGTCGGCCAGGTCATCGGGAGTCAGTTTGTAGACCGTCTGCCCATTGACGTTTTCGGGCAAGCCGGCATTAGGAAGGCAAGAAACGTATTTAGTGGTGTTGAGCGTCAAGTATTGAACGGGGTCAATCATCTCACCGGGACCGGTGGCGCAATTGATACCTATAACATCGATGGGAAACGCGCAGAGAGTGGCAAGCGCAGCAGAGATATCCGTACCGACGAGCATTGTGCCGAGCGGCGGAGCTTCGATTGTCACCTGCGTGATGATCGGGACTTTGCGCCCAATCTTGGCGAAATAATCGAGCATCGCCACAACTGCCGCTTTCGCCTGCAGCAAGTCTTGTCCGGTTTCGAACTGAAGAACATCAACACCGCCGTCAACAAGCCCGGAGACTTGGACGTAATAAGCCTCACACATCTCATCGAAGCTGATATGGCCGAGAGAAGGCAACTTGGTGGTCGGTCCCATGGAGCCTGACACGAAGCGCTGTTGCCCGTCTTTGGAATAGGCGTCAGCAACCTCGCGAGCGATCTCTGCGGCTCTCTTGTTGAGTTCGTACGCTCTGTCGGCCAGCCCGAATTCAGCCAAAACAATCGGTGAGCCGCCGAACGTGTCGGTCTCAACAGCGTCGCACCCGACTTTGAAAAAGGACTCGTGAATCTCTTTTATGACTTCCGGACGGCTGACGACCAGGATTTCCGGACAATTCTCGGCGCCCTGATAATCGTCCAGGGTCAAGTCGTAGGTATGAATAGACGTGCCCATAGCCCCATCGAAGATGAGGACCTTTTCTTTGAGCGCATCCAGGAAATTCATCGGCTGCCACCTGGAGCCAATATCGGGCTCCGTTCGAATTCAAAGCTCAGCCTTAGCCGGTTGAACTTCAGCCTTAATTATTGCCGATTATGCGCTTAAGAGCTAAACGGCGCAAAGAATGTGAATTTCGAACTTCAAGCTAGAGCCCGACGAGTGGGCGTCCAAGTTATTTCGCAAACGCCGTTATTACAAACAGGCTGGTTATCTTGGGACTCTTGAGTCTGTCCTTCGCAATTAGGAGATTGGGGAGCGTTCAAACCGCGCCCGTAACTATTAAGCTTGGTCAGATCAACCGAAAGGTCGATTGTGTGCCTGTTTTGCTTCTTCATAGTAAAGTCTCCCGGGTTCCTTGAGGCAAAGGCCTCGCAGCTGTTTTGTTCCTCGGGTATCCATTCTTTACAACGTGTCAAGTGGTAAAAAATAGGCGTCTGAAAGATTAAATGTGCGCCGCCTGGCTCTGTTTAGACATTCGCCAAAGCAGGCAAGATCAAAAAAGAAGCAGCGGCGCGCGCGTCTAGCCAGCCGTGTATGATGTTTCGTCCTAAAATTGGTACTTACCGCCCGTCTCTCCCACCGCATCGAGAAACGCATGACCGCCAACGAAGAATCAATCAACGCCCTGCGTGAAGCGCTGAAAGTTTCACCGGATAACGCACCTCTGCGCATACACCTGGGAGACTTACTCAATTCCAGCGCCCGCTATGACGAAGCGGAAAAAGAGTATGCAACGGCGCTGACCTTGTCGCCGGGCAACGAGACTGCCAAATTAGGATTGGCTTATAGCTGTTACCAATTAGGGAAATATTCACAGGCTCTGGTGATCGTCGAAGATTTGATAAAAAGCCCAGCGCCACCGGCAAAGGCATACATCATCCATTCTCGGCTTCTTCTCAATGACGGCGAGATCGATAAAGCACGCAAAGCCTATAACCTCGGCATCGAGAGAGACGCAGGTGCAAAAGACTCCGGCTTGCAAGAACGACTTGGATTGACAGATGAATTTGCCAAGGCGCGCGGCTCGTCGGACAAGATAACTACAGACGGCAAAATCAAAGCGCTGGTCGAAGACGACGAGCCAGATACTCTCGTGCTCGATATGGAGAAATCAGACATCAATTTCGAAGATGTCGGCGGCATGGAAGAAGTGAAAGAACACATACGGATGAAAATCATCTATCCGCTCGAAAATCAGGAGATGTTCAAACAGTACGGAAAGAAGGTGGGCGGCGGTATTTTGATGTACGGTCCTCCGGGTTGCGGAAAGACTTATCTGGCTCGTGCCACCGCCGGTGAAATCAAAGCAAATTTCCTATGCGTTGGCATTAGTGACGTACTCGACATGTACCTGGGAGAAAGCGAACGCCAACTCCACGAGATTTTTGAAAGCGCACGCCGCAACACACCTTGTGTGATTTTCTTTGACGAAGTCGATGCGCTTGCCGCCAGTCGCAGTGATATGCGCAAATCAGGAGCTCGGCAGGCAATCAATCAATTTCTTATGGAACTCGATGGAGTTGAATCGCCCAACGAGGGCGTTCTTATACTTGCCGCCACGAATGCGCCCTGGCACCTGGATAGCGCCTTCCGCAGACCAGGGCGTTTCGACCGGATCATCTTTGTTCCGCCACCTGATGCAAAAGCACGAGCGGATGTCTTGCGTTTGACACTGAAAGGAAAGCCGGTGGAGAACATCGATTACGAATTGCTCGCCAAGAAAACCGAGAAATTTTCCGGGGCGGATCTGTTCGCTGTCGTCGATCAAGCGATAGAGGCAAAACTCGCTCAAGCAATGAAAGAAGGCATTCCCAAGCCTATCACCACCAAAGATTTGGAAAATGCAGCAAAGAACGTAAAACCTTCGACAGCCGAATGGTTTGCCACGGCGCGAAACTACGCGCTTTACTCAAATCAGGGCGGCGTTTATGACGACATCATCAAATACATGAAGCTTTAGTGTGACTGACCACATCGAACGAGGCTCACTTCTGTACGACACCCGCCGTTTCAAAATGGCGGAGGAAGAATTCAGACAGGCGTGCGCAAAACATCCGACGGACGCCTATGCGCACGGAATGTTGGCTTTGAGTCTGGCGGCGCAGGATCGATTCGATGAAGCGATCAAGGAAGCCAAAGAGTGCATACACCTTGATCCGGACAATGCCTGGAATTACTACGCAATTGCATTTGTCTACTATCATCACGGTCGGCACAAGGATGCGATGAATGCAATTGAGGAGGCGCTACGGCTTAACCCGCACAGCGCAACCTATTTCGGCATGGCCGCCGAGATACATTTGATGCGCGACGAATGGAGCAAAGCGCTGGGAATGGCCGAATTGGGCTTGGAAGTTTCGCCGGACAATGTCGATTGCTTAAACAGCAGAGCGATCGCATTGTCAAAGCTCGGCAAATATCGCGAAGCGGAATTGTCGGTAGATATGGCTCTGGCTAAGGATCCGGAGAATGAGGTCTCGCATTCAAACAAAGCCGCAATTCTATTTCGCCAGGGAAAACCAAAAGAATCGGCAGAACATTATCGCGAAGCGCTGAGATTGAATCCAAACTCAAAATGGGCGCGCGAAGGAATTCTAGAAGCACTGAAAGCGCGCAACCCTATCTATTACCCGTTTGCCTACATTACGGCAAAACTTTCGGACATGGATCGCCGGGCTTCTCTTGTATTTGCTCTTGTGCTTATGTTTGTGCCGCCCTTGCGTTCTTTGATGTTTCTCTTCTTGATTTTGGCATTAGCAGCTCGAAAGTTTTTCAACTTGCTTCTCTTGCTGGATCCTTTCGGCAAGCGCATTCTCACAGAAGATGAACGGATGTCCACGGCATGTTTCGGACTCTGGCTGGCTACCCTTCTCAGTACCATAGTCGGTTTCATGATCTTCAAATCAGCAGCGATTGTGGCACCAGTGGCGATATCATTTCTTGTTCTCCTGCTTATTCCACTCATGCGAATTTTCGACGTACAGCCAGGAATACGCCGCAATGTTTTAGCAGCCATTACTGCGGGAACAGCTGTGCTTGGCTTGTGGATAGTAGTCGCAAGCGGACTTGGCGGGCGCAGCTATGAAACTCTTTTAGAAACAGAAAAAAGTCTTGCAGGCTTGTTCGTACTGCTCTGCCTGCTGTCGATTTTCTATCCGCATGGACAGAAAGAATAGGAACGGTTGAAGATCAAAAAGTCGAACTTTCGCACGCAGTGGGAAAAGTACGAGAGCACATTCACGTAAAGCTCACATGTTTTGGCAGACGCTGGAATCACTTCCTTTCTCATCTTTTTCCGAGGTCAAGTCATGTCAAACAATTTCGAAGCAACGTGCAGCACAAACGCGTTGACGGCAGTGGGAGAGCTGGACGACGAGAAGGTTTCATCCGCGCTAGCGAGTTTCTTCAGCTCAAATTGGATGAAAGCCAGAGCTGGCGACGTGAAAGCTGCCGTCGACTTGCAGCATTATGCCAGCCGTGCTGGACAGTACGGATCAGATCACGAGATGACAAACAAAATTCTGGAAAAGATGGATCCAAATGCTTCACTAAAATTGCGGCAAGCAATCGTGACTGGCAATGTGATTTCGTTCGACTAGTCTTTCGTATTTCAACTCCAATCAGTGCACCTTTTCCGCCTCTGACTCGCGGGACAAAGGTGCACTGTTAAAAGCATTATTAAAACCAGGCAGCTGTCAAGCGGACAGTGATAATGTAGCTGAATCACGCCAAACAAATTAGTAAAACCCCAAACACACAAATAGAAATCCAAGCCCAGTCGCGTTCTTGCGACTGGACTTATGGTACACGCACCGAGTAGCTGTTTTGCAGCTTGCCCGAGGACGCCGCAGCCTGCAGCATCGCAGCAAGACGGCACAGAGGAGCGCGCGCGCTTCAGAGGAGAGGAACGAATGTTGATTGTAGGTGACGACAACGAAGCCACTAGCTTCCCAATCGTCAATGTTTCCGTCATAGCAATCTGTACGTTGATCACTGTGTGGACATTCGGAAGCGGCGTGGACGCGGATAACATACTCAAGGTTAACGGCTGCGTCCCGGCGCGATTCTTCAGCCATCAAAACATGGCTGAATACCTCACAATAATCTCCAGCACATTTCTCCACGGCGGCTACATTCACCTGATTGGAAACATGTGGTACCTCTACATCTTCGGCGACAACATCGAAGACCACTTCGGCCACTTCAACTATGCCTGCTTCTACATGACCTGCGGCATCGTCGCCGGCCTTGCTCAAATGGGTTCTGAACCGTCTTCAATGATCCCCTGCGTCGGTGCCAGTGGTGCCATAGCAGGCGTGCTCGGTGCCTACCTGGTCCTTTATCCGCACGCACGAGTGAAAACCTGGTGGGGAGATGACTCGCTCATTTTCGCCTTCCGCTCGTACATGATTCCAGCATGGATCGCGATAGGTGGCTGGTTTGCTCTTCAATACATTTGTATGAACGCAAAAATCCCGGGCATAGGCTGGCATGCTCATATTTTCGGATTTCTGACCGGCATTGTAATTGTTGCCATCTACCGCATATTCGGTGAAACGTGCGCCGACAACGACTCTCGCTCACATCAAGGCTATGCGAATGTTCTGCGAGGCTCCGCTCATTTGCAAGAAGCAGCGTCCAGGACTAAAGTCGCAGTTATCTTACTTATGACTGGCGCTCTCACCATATGCGGTGCCTACTATCTGAACCAACGCGGCATTAGCCAGTCGCCAGCCGTCGCGGCTCAACCAGCGAAAATAGCGACTCCAGCCACCGCCGCACATGTAAGCAAGAAAGCACGAACAGTTCAAAAAGCCAGGCATGGTAAAAACATCGATCGCAGGCGTGCAGTTCACAAACGCGCTGCCGCAATCTCATAAGTCTGATTAATTGGAAGGATTAGGCGGTTGCATTTCCGGGCGCAACTGTGTGTCGCCGGCGGGCGCATCAGGCGGTGGCAGCGGAGGTTGCGGTCCGGGATCTTGCTGGTACTCCGGTTGCTGCGTTTGCACTGGCAGCTGTTCTTGCTGCGACTGCGGCTCCTGCGGTGGCTGTTGTCCCTGCTGCGATTGTGGATCTTGCTCAGGTTGAACCTGCTGAGGAGGCGGTGGGTTCTTCCCCTTTTTCTTCTTTGCAGGAAGCGCCACTTGCACGCCTTCCCGCTCTTGAAGCTGCTTGCGCATTTGAGATATAAAGGTTGAGGTAGCTTGTTTTCCCAGCGCCATTTTTGTTCCGAAAAACCATCTGTAATCTACAGATGAAGATCCAGGCTGTTCATCAGTATGAAAATTATAGATATGCTCAAAGCGCATGAACGCCTGGGAGCCAGGAATCAGGTCAGTCATTTTACGACTCACTTCGAAATCGCTGATCCATGCATACGGGTTAAGAGTATGCGAGTTTCCTGGAAGAAATGGCTCTCTGAAGTTCGTCACCAACAGCGCCGTAGCGGAAAGTGTCCACGGTCCGCGTCCATAGAACAAACCGAACGTGTAGAAAGGATCGATCTCTCTTGTTGCTGGCACCATGTATTGGGTTCCGCGCAATTGCAGAAGTACGTTTGCAAACGCGCTTAGCCTTGGCGTAACTTGATAGCTCAAAGTAGCGGCCGGAAGGCAGTCGAACAAAGGAGTCTGGTTGAGAACATACAATTCTCGAAACTGGCACTCAGACGTGAGGCTTGCTCTGTTCAGTAGTTTCCATTTTGGCAATGGAATATCTTGCTGCAGGCCCCAGGCAAGCGAATGAGAAACAGTGTTGAGAGAAACGTTATGAGAAAACTGATCGCGAATGAAAACATAATTGCCTATCAGACGCGTGCTCGGCGTCAGATTATAGCCGAGGTTAATTGCAGGAATAATCCGGAAAGCAGCATCACGAGCGTTGACGAGCTTGAATTGATCGGCTACCTGCTGCTGCCCGGCAGCATCAAGAGACGCTATCGTGTTGAAACCGCCAAGCTGGTTGAGCAAAGTTAGTTTGGATGGAAACTGAAATGGATTGCTCTCAGTTCTGAATGCAGTCTCCATACTGTAGTTGAAGAAAAAACGAGACGGTAACTTTCGTTGTGCATAAAGGCTGATCTTGTCCCGATAGGCCAGGCGCGGGCTCATTCCTTTAACGAACTGCTGATTGTTGATGAGCGTCGAGTTTAAAGTTGGAGACTGCGCCAGTCTGATCGGTGCCATTTGCGCAGTGTTAGGTGTAAAACCGGAAGACAACTGAGCCAGCGCGGAACTACAAGACATGAGAAGCGCGAAAGGTACAAGCAAGGACAAGTTGCGTACTCGCGGACTCTCGAATGCAAAAATAGGCGCGGGGCCGTGTCCGCGCTTGCGTAAATTAAAAAGCCCCACTAGCTCTGTGTGTTTTTTCAACACCCAAAACCCTCCAAAGTAAATACTAGCACTTATTCTGGCTCTTTTAAGGCGTACCCCATATACTTGCAACCATGGTATCCAGATGGAAACAGTGCCGCTCATTTTTTTGGCAGCCGGGATTTGATCTATCATTTAAGTGTCAGGCTCAGGAGTGTTTTATCATGCGTGCTTTCAAGTCAGCGCTTTTCAAAATTTCAGTAATCAGCCTCACATTGCCGATTGTCACAGCTGGTGGAGCGCTCGCGGACACTAAAATCGAGGTGCCGGGCGGTAAGAGCTTCATTATCATCAGACCACCAAACCAGAATGCCCTAACCCCGGCTGATAAGAACTGGGGCCGGACAAGCTTTTCCTTGATTGACAAAATGGGCAACGCTGAAAGTGCCGCTGTTGTGCAGGAAGGACCAAAAGGTTCGGCGCAGGCGTTTACGAGAAAAACCGATGTGTTGCCGAAAAACGCGACGGTCATTAATAGCGGTGAGGATGAAGCGGGATCGCAACTCCTGCCAGTGATTGCCTTGCCACTGGAGGCGGCGCTCGGCTCAACCAACAATAATGCAGAAGAGTCCAAGACAATTGCCCAAGCCGCCGAAGAAGAGGCTGCCACAGCCAGCGGTGCCGTAGTCATTCACGTCAATGCAAATCGTTCTTCGTTTGTCGTTTTTACCGCAGATCGACAATGCGCTTCAGGAAATCTTTTTGGATCGCCAGGTACTCTTTTAATGGGAACCAAAGGCACCATAATCAGTACCGATGGAGACAAGCTAATTCTCCATAGCGGTCGACTGCTTGCAGCAACAGGAAACAGCGACTTTCGAGTCGCGACAAGGGACGCTGGCGTTAAGGTCGGCGTTCACTCAGCGGCCATTGTCGAATACAAACCGGGCGCTAGCTTTCAGACTGTGCCAGTCTACATGGGAGCCGAAGGGTCCATAAAGGTAAAAACCAGCGCAGATACAAGTACAACATTCTCTCTTAAAAAAGGCGAGAAATACGCCTGGGATTTGGAAGGAAACGGGCCTAGAGCATTTGACATTGCCACAGCGAAATCCGATCCTCTTCTGGCACGTGGCACTGTAAGCCAATCTTTGGGCAGCACTGCTTCTGCATATGCGAGGTACAGCAAGCAACTGGATGCAGAAAACAAAGTCTCCCGCTCCGACGCCAGCACCACCAGCGGTGCCCCGGTCAGATTGATGGCTTCGGACGGAACCGAATTCATGGTCAATGCTGATGGCACTTTGAGAATGTTCGCCGGTTGGATTTTCCTGCATGGACCGGCAAACACAGCAGTCACCTGCGCTATGGGTTCTGCAGTACTAAAACAATCGACCGACGTCACCATTCAGAAAGTTGAAGGTTACTTCCGCGTAGGAGCATGCAGTGGCAGCAATTCAGTGATGCTTGTTTTCGATCAATATAAAGTGCCTATTTCGCTGGGCGAGGAAGTACTGCTTACCGATCACGATCCAAGCATCGAGGAATTACAAGCCGGCGACGGTGTTTTAAGGCGCCACGTAACCAAGCATCCCTTGAAAAATCAAACCGTTGTTCTCGATGATTTTTCCATCTTCTCGCTTTTGTACAATGCCACGCATTTGGCTTCGCTTAGAAAACCAAGCAATGCATTCGACAGATACACGCGCGATCACCTGCTGAAGAACATGGCAGCAATTCAATTCTCAACTACCGATCGAGGAGAGTATACGGATCAGCCAAAGATCATCAGCGTTGTGCCCACCGAGCAATTACAGCCGGATTCAAATGGACGCATAACCATCTCACGGCTTCCCTAAATCCAGCTCGAGTATTTGCTCTAAGAAAAGGAGTTCACCGTGGCGGCGAACTCCTTTTTAGTCGTTTGAGCAAAGAACAGAACTACAGGGTTTTTATCTCCTTGTGGGAGCCACCAGAGTAGGTCTTGTGATATTCTGCTGCGTTCTCTGCGTCGGAGAGACAACCGAGCCACCTCGACTGGGTGTCGATCCACCTGTATTCAAGTTGAGATTGGGAGTAATCTTAATCGATCCCGCTCCACCACTGAAGTTAGGCAAATTTGGACGAACTGCGCCGGCACCAGTGTTCAAAGATCTTGGTGCAATATCGGTGATCTTAATATAAATGGCACTGTTCGGATTGATTTTAGGGACATTGAGGGTTGTCCCTCCAACTCCGGAAACATTACCTAGAGGCGCTCTACCGGATGCTCCCGGCAGTGTAGCGCCGCCTACTTTGCCACCGACACCGGGGAGGTTGCGAGGGCTAACTATTCCTGTGCCACCTAAAACACTAGTGTTCGCGCCGGCTCCCGGCAGCGATACCGGTGCCGCAACTCCAGAGAATTTTCCACCTGGCGCAAACGGACTGACGCCACTTCCAAATCCAGATCCAGTTCTTCCACCTGGAACAGCGGAGGCGCCTCCTCCATCACTCTTGAATGACCGAACTTCGACACCATTGAGTTGCGAGCCCAGTCCTTCAACTGCACCATTTCGCAAAGCACCGGCCCTGTTCTGCAAATTGCCACCGACATTAGCATTTACGTTGCCGATATTTTCTTGCTCTATATGGATGTTGGATCCGGGAGCAGAAACCGCCCCGGCCTGCCCAGTAGTGGGATGCTCAAATATGCCATCGCCGCCGGGTCTTGAGCCATGACCGGTTTCTGTTGTGTGCCCGGTTTCGGAGCTGCCACCAGATGAGCCCGAACCTGAACTTGAGCTTGAGCCAGAGCCAGAGGTGCCCTCGGTGTGTCCAGTTGTACTGTGATCGCCGGTCCCGGCGGGCGTGCGCGGATCACTTTGTGTGCTCCCCCCGCCTGTTGAGCCAGTGCCTCCAGCATTGTTCGGATTGCCGAACGATCCTGAGTCACCGCCATTGGTGTTGTTGTTGTTTGCATCTGGAACAAAATCCACCACTCCATCGGCGCCACCAATACCTTTACCGGTGTCAAAAATGCCTGGAGGGTTTGGATTACCAAAGGCGCCTGATTCGGAATTTCCCAGAGAGCCTGGCACGGAGCCGCCTTGCCCCTGCGCGGGTGGGACTTGTCCTCCCACTGGTCCGCCACCACCTACAACGCCACGGTCACTTGGGCGTCCGTCGCTTATTGCTCCGGCAGCTACATCCTTAATCTGATTCAGCTGAGAGTTGATATTTCCGACATTTTGATTACCCAGAGCACCACGTCCAATGTCCAGCTTAGCGCCGGTACCAACTCCGACATTCGGCGCGCCGACACCAACATTTGCATTGATGCCACCGAGACCGGAAGCGCCTGCTGTTCCGGCGCCAGGCAGTCGATTATTCAAATTCGGAGAGACATTTCTTGCTCCACCAGGAAGCCCGCCACCTCCGCCCTTGAGAGAGCGAACCTCGACTCCGTTCAACTGCGAGCCTAAACCTTCAACAGCTCCATTGCGCAGAGCACCGGCTGCGTTCTGTAGATTATCGCCAATATTGGCATTGACGTTGCCGACATTCTCTTGCTCGATATGAATGTTGGAGCCGGGAGCAGAGACGGCTCCAGCTTGCCCAGTGGTGGGATGCTCGAATATGCTATCGCCGCCTGGCCTGGAGCCATGACCTGTTTCTGTCGTGTGTCCGGTATCGCCACTACCTTCACCGGTATTTCGGTTGCCGCGACCGCTATCTCCACCAGAGCTTCCGCTGTTACCTGATGAATCACCTCCACCGGTCGCTCCTGTCTCAGTGCTGCCGCCGGCAGATGAGCCTTGACCACCGGCAGCAGTACCTCCGGTTGTCCCAGGGTTCGGCGTTCCCGTTCCCGCGAAATTTCCGTTGGGATCTTGTCCCAATGCATCTGCAGCTTGTTGCTGTCCAACATCAGTGAGCTTATCCTGAAGTGGTCGGTTATCCACAGAACCACTCCCCTGTGAACCCGAGGCACCCGGGCCTGGAGCGCCCGAACCCGATGTTGCTTTGACTTTGCTGACTCCAATCTTATCTGTTATGGATTGCTCGAATCCACTGAGCCCGGTGTTGAGCGTATCCTGAATACCGCCCAACTGATCGCCGACTCGTCCCGGATTAAGCTGAGATTGCGAGCCTGGGCCGTTCAATTTTGGTCCATTTGCGTTCACTCCACCGATATTGGTATTTACGCCACCGATATTGGCGTTGACTCCGCCGACATTGGAATTTGTTGGGCGCTTTCCGCCAGGCAACGCGCTATTGACCTTTGTCGTATTCGCCTGGATCGCGCCGCCTTGGCAATTTCCAGGTAGAACATAAACAGTAGAGGTAGTGAATCCAATTAGCGACAAACTCGCTGCCAAAATACGTTTCATATTAAAAACCTCAAAGTGCTTATTGCGACTATGTAAAGCAATCTAGCTAGGCACCCCAAAATGAGGTCCGCAAGCAACGTGTTTTCCAGGATTCCACGGTCGATTCAGAGGTTATACCATGCAGCTCTATCTAATTGGGCGAACGATTTCAGA
The DNA here is from genome assembly GCA_013823055.1 of Cyanobacteria bacterium DS2.3.42. Classification (GTDB taxonomy): domain Bacteria; phylum Cyanobacteriota; class Vampirovibrionia; order Obscuribacterales; family Obscuribacteraceae; genus QKMZ01. The sequence continues at coordinate 5,876 of PNLN01000057.1, read as the reverse complement.
CAATTGAAGTGCACCGATTACTTCACTTCGACAGACGAGCCATAGATTAGCCCCTGACCGAATTCAACCCCTGTTTCGAGCAATACTTTCTCGTCATCTTTCGATTTGACTCCGTCGGCGATGATGGTGGCACCCAGCGACTGCGCGATGGCTACAAGGCGTTCCAACTGCCTTCGCTTTACAGGCTGCGCGCTAACATGCTGAGACAGCGCTTGCCCGATCTTCAATTGGTTGGGCTCCAAAATCATCATGTGCTCAATTGTGCTGCGCCCTGAGCCTATGTCATCCAACAAGAGTTGCGCACCAAGGCGTTTCAATTCATCGATGCGATCAAGCAAACAGGTAGCATCGGCAAACATTTGCCTGCCGCTGATCTCAATGCACAATCCACCATTGGCTGAGATTCCCGCAAACAGCGTTGGAAATTCTTCAACCGGAATATCCAAAAGTGTCGCTGGATAGAGATTCAGATGCACTCGTTTGCCTTTTTCGCTGTGTTTGGCCGCGTTTAAAAGAGTGCGCAAACATTTGAGATCCACAGAGGTAAGCTGATTCTGCTCGAGCGCCAAACGGAAATAATTCTCGGGCATTTCAAAAGGCCCGGCTGGACCGAGACAGTACATTTCAAAGGCGACAACCACACCATCGCGCAGGCGAACAATGGGTTGATTGAAGGGGCGGAAGTTCTCCGCACCGGACAAAAGCTGGCTGAGTGGCGTTCTCTCCGCCTCTGCATCTTTGGCCAAATCCGCAGTAGATACGCGGTTCTTCCCGCCTGACTTGCTGTGCTTCAAACCCATGCGAGCGGCTGTGAGAATTTCTTCGATTGTGCACAGTTCTTTGGGCAACATAGTGACGCCGAGACTGGAAGAAACCATTGTCTCTTTGTCGCCCGCCTTTACCGGTCCATCGCAAATCGAGAGTCTAACTCGCTCTGCTACTTGCAGCGCGGTTTCCAGATCGACTTCCGAAAGCAGGATGATGAATTCATCTCCACCGACCCGAGAGACATAATCCACAGGACGAACGGCCTTGCGCATGCGCGCAGCCATTTCTTGCAGAACCGCATCGCCACCGGCATGACCGAGGGTTTCATTAACTGACTTGAAATCATCACAGTCTACCAATATTGCGGCATTCTTCTTATGAGACCTTTTGGCACGATTGGTTTCCGTCGAGAGCGCCTTTTCCAGACCGCGACGATTTAACACTGACGTCAGAGCGTCCATTTGCACCAATTGTCGCAGTTGGCGGTTCTTATCTTCAAGCTCGGTGCCCATGTCGTGCAGCTTAGACTCGTAGTTGCCGAAATCTTTGAGGTTTCTTTTTGCTTGAAGAAAAACCCAGACAAGGGTTCCAAGTACGAAGAAGAGCATCCCGCCCACTACGATGTTTGCTGAGATAAACGCGTAAAGCGATAGTGCAGCTAGGCTGCAGATGGCAACCGTAAAAGCAATCAGGATCTTCCGTCGAGCGGCCGCTCCCTTCTGGTCGGACTCCCACGCGGACTTAATTGACGCCAGTTTAATGGGCTGAGACTCGAGCAGCCCGTGTCTTTGATTCGTCTTGTCCATCAGACTTTTCCAGACTCTTTAGAAGTCTTCGCCGTTCTAGTGTCCCAAATATTGTGTACCCAGGAGCAGTGGAAACATGTTTTTCAAGTCTTGCCTTTACTCTGAAAAATTCCATTTTTCAGAGTAATTGCGGGATGTTTTCTGGAGTAGAGCTCGCGAAATTAAACCCTTATTGGTTGCAGATTTAAGCTTCTATTTGCGGTCGATACTGGCGTAACCTGCCGACTCGACAAGCTTTTGCCCCTCAGGACTGAGGCAAAAGTCGACAAATTTTTGAGCGGACGGCTTCGGTTCGTGATCCATGAATACAAACAACGGACGGCTGAGTGGATAGCCGCCGGTGGCAGACTCGACTGTGGCACCAACTGCGGTACCACCATTGATCAACTGCAATTTCAATGTTTTTACTTTTCCGGGGACTTCGCTGGCAGCGCCCATGCCCGCATAACCGATTGCATTCTTATTGTTGCCTATTGAATCCATCATGGTTTCGATAGAACTAACAGGCGTTGCGGATTTTGCAATCTTCTCCGGTTTGAGAACATGACCGATGAAAAATTTGCTCGTGCCGGAGCCCAGCTCACGAACGAAGACCTCAATAGGTTGGTCTTTTCCACCAACTTTCGACCAGTTGGTAATTTCACCGCAAAAAATACTTCGCAGCTCGTCCATAGTCAAATCATTGACGGGATTTTCCGGATGAACCATGATGGCGACTGAATCGCGAGCCACAGAGACTTTCTTCAGTCGCACTTTGTGCTTGTGGGCAGATACTACCTCTTCATCAGTGAGGTCACGCGAAGCCGAAGCCAGGTCAGTTGTGCGAGAGATCAAAGCGGCGATGCCTTGAGTTGTGTCGCCTTTATTGATTGAAACCGGCACATCGGGGTTGGATTTCATGAATTCATCCGCCCAGATTTTGAGCAAATCACCCATGGTATCCGAGCCTTCCACCGAAACCATCGGTGTCAGCTTCCGTGGATCAGGCGGCTGAGGCTGTTGGCAGCCGCACAATGAGGTCATCATGGTCAAGACAGCCAATGCAAACACACACTTAGGCAGCGCTTTAAGGTGCTTAAGCGATGCCGTGAGATTCAAAATGGAGGATTGTCCGAATTTCATAGATCTCGATTTCTAAATTCGGCAACGACAACAGGATTCCACTTTCGACTGAATAATAGCCAAGTAGAATGTAATCCCAAATAGCTTTCATGGCGCATTTGTCCTGAAAGAGTCGAACAAATGTTCATATGAAACAAAAACGGCCTCCCGTCTAGTCCGGGAAGCCGCTCTTAAATTTCAGGTTGATTAAGAATGAAGTTTAGAATTCTTCCTCTTCTTCACCTTCGTCATCCCAGACTTCTTCTGTTGTAGCTACGCCGGCGGCGATAAAGAAATCGCTAGTGCACTTGGCGGCTGTGTCAGGGGAAACGCCAACATCTTTCAAGGTTTTAATCCAGTGAACCATTTCATCCAAAATAGATGTGTCCACGGAAGTTTCTGTTTCAGCGGTTTGCTGCATGCCAAATATCTCCGTCATCTGTGCTGTGACAAGTGGGCAGATCCTAGCTAGCTTGGCTGAGAATTCATAGGCCAAGCATTTAATTCTGCCTGGTTGAAATAGTACAAGATTTGATGAAACGCCGGGGCAATGCAAGGCATCGCCCCTACGAGCGATTGATATTTGTTTGCGAAAGGCGCTTAAGTCTCTTCAAGAAAGCCGCATCGACCAGGCAAACGCCGTCCTGGCAATCACTTCCGGCAATGCTGCCGAGCAGTTCAGCCTCATCAGTAGACAGCATGCCGGATTGCGAGACATTTCCTTGAGCTTGCTTCTGGTTGGAAGCATCAAGAACGATACGTGCAATGCCTGGATCCAGCCACACAGAGCCAACTCTTACCGAGCGGATAGCAATTTCCAGATTGGCGGCAAGATCGCCTTTGAGGACGTAGCCGTCGGCTCCGGCATCAAGAGAAGCAAAGATGTCGCGAGCGTCGTCGCTGGAGGTAAGCATCAAAACTTTGCAGTCAGGCAGCGCCGATTTGACTTTGCGGGTAACTTCAATGCCATTGATGCGGGGCAATCCAATGTCGACAAGTGCCACCGATGGCGTCAAGTCAAGAATGGCCTCGAGCGCCGCATTGCCGTCTTCCGCTTCTCCGATCAATTCGAAGTCTTCAAACTTCTTCAAAAAATGGCGCAGGCATGTGCGAACGACTCGATCGTCATCGACGAAAAATATTCTCGTCTGAGTACTCATCCAGCTAAAATCCTTTGCCCACACAACCCAAGTAGTCGTATTTTAGCAGCACGCACCTGCAGGGGTTTTTACCAGGGTCAAACTGTAGGGGCGACGCCATGCGTCGCCCGGTCTGAACATCAACAGAATTACTTATATGCCAAACTCATAGCCTGTGTTCCGCGTGCACCATCTGCGCCACCACCTGCATTTCCATCGCTTTCGCCAACTTGCTTAAAAAGAGCTTGAGCAAGTTTTGTGCCTGGCAACACATCGCTCTCTCCATCAAGGTTTTCAAATACCAAACGCAAGTCTTTGAGCATATGCTTGAGTGCAAATCCTGGAGCAAAATCGGATTTGACGATTCTAGGTCCGAGATTGGTGAGCGCCCAGGATCCGCCTGCGCCTGCAGAAAGCACTTCCACAACAAGCTTTTCATCAACCCCTAATTGTTTTGCCAAATGAAATGCTTCGCAAACAGAGATCATATTAACTGCGCACAAAATCTGATTGCAGAGTTTTAGTGCCTGACCAGAACCGGATGGGCCGCAGCGCTTAATCGTCTTACCGATTTTCTCAAATACTGGCAGCGCCTTCTGAAACGGCTCTTCGTCACCGCCCACCATAATTGTCAGCGTGGCGTTGCGCGCTCCTACATCGCCGCCAGTCACAGGTGCATCTAGGAAATGCAGATTCTTGTCTTTGAGCGAATTGAAGATCCTTATAGCCGCCTCTGGCCCAATTGTTGAAAAGTCCGCAATCACGGTGCCTGGCGATGCCGTCTCACTGACTCCACCAGGACCGAGGAGAACCTGCTCTACATCTTCGATGTCACCCAGGCAGGTAAAAACCACTGCGGCGCCGGATACAGCACCTTTGAGAGTCTTCTCAACTTTGCCTCCAGCGGACAGGAGGGCTGTTTCTCCGGGCTTTCCGGGAGTACGATTCCAGCCGACCACATTCAGTCCGGCTTTAGCAAGATTGACCGCCATAGCCTCTCCCATCAAGCCCAGTCCCAGATAGGCTATCTGCATGTCTTCGAGTCTGTTAGAACCAGCTTCCTTTTCAGTCTCATCTATTGCTTTGCTCACGCGTGTCTCCATTTATGGTCGGTCCGCTAATTGCTCAATGGCATATAAAAATTCAATTTTTGCAGATTAACTAATACCTGATGCTGCAAAAACGTACAATTTACAGGATCGCCATAGGGAACCTAATTTTTCTCAGGGCATCTTTTAGATTGGTAGACGCTCTCTGAAATATTCGGAAATGTATCAATGAAGAAAACTTTCTGCCTTCTGGCTACGCTGGCAATTACGCAGTCCGCGGCATTCTGCCAGTCACCTCAGGACGGTGTGACCGGAAAAGTGGATATAACAGCCCCGCCTCAGGCGGTTTGGGATGCAGTGCACAATGAGCGCTCTTCTGACCCCGACATCAGTTACAGCAAAGTTGTTGAGCAAAAGGGCAATCGCGTTTTGCTCGAACAGAAATTCAACAGCTTGCCGATTGTGGGCGAAGCAACTTGTCTTTTGGTTCAGGAAGAAACGCCTTTAAAGCGCATCGACTATAAAATGGTCCGCTCGGACAAATTCAAAGAGATGTGGGGCAGCTGGATTATCGAAGAAAACCCGAACGGCGTTAGCCTGTCCTTGCATTCGGTGCTGGACACCGGACTGCCAATGGCGCAAAGCGTAACAAATACTTTTCTCAAAGGTAAGATCGACGCCCGTTTGGCGAGGGTAAAAACGGCGGCAGAAACCGTTGCACGCGCAAAGCAATAGGTTAAAATCAGAATCCGAGTATCACCCGGAATGAATTGAACTCTTTGCGGAGAAGCGTGTATGAAGATTGCATTGCCGCCAACAATTCTGATCGCACTTTGCCTTTCTATAGGCGCGGCATCGGCGCAGGGTACATCCATTCTCAATCAAAGCAATGATGACTTGCTAAAAGGCTTTGACGCAGGCAAATCGCTAACAGCTCCTGCGCTTTCCGGACCTGCTACAAACAATGGGCCAGCGCCCTCCTGGGCGCCTCAAAGTGCTGCCCCTGGTTCAAA
>PNLN01000024.1 GCA_013823055.1 Cyanobacteria bacterium DS2.3.42 | reverse complement strand
CGCTCATCAAGCAAAAGATCTCTTTGCCTTTTCTTGACTCGACCGAATCTGGTGGTTCAAACACGATGTCGAAGGTAAAGATGTCTTTGAACACTGAGAAAATATCGTCGTTGGTCGTTGAAAAAGGTGCGCCGCCACCACGACGTTCAACCAGCCAGAAAAGCGAAATCAATTTTCCGGTGGGCTTGAGAAGATCGCGCACCACGTAGGCGTACTGTTTACGTCTCGAGGGGTGGATAGAGCAGAAGAAAGTGTGGTCCAAAACATAGTCGAAATGACCATCGTAGTCGTGCATGTCGAAGACATCTTTATCGAGCACGAAGCCTTTAGAATTTAGAATGCCGGCTTGAATAAACTTCTCTGTGGTTGCCTTCAATGCAGAAGGCGCAAAGTCGATTGCTGTGACTTCGAAGCCGCGGCTGGCGAACAGCATGCAATCAAATCCGGTCCCGCAACCTGGTACGGCAACACGTCCGGGCGGCACTTTATAAGGCGAATCAAGGAATGTCTTGAGCGGCGGAGAGATTTGACCGAGTTCCCACGGCGTGCGCTTGACCCTATAAAGGGTCTCCCAATAGTCTTGCTCGTCAACAGTAGGTCGCTTGTTTAAATCTGCCGACATCGGACGCCAACGCTCTTTCCAGCCAAATTAAATGAGACAACTTCCAAGAATAAACTCTGATGACCCTTATGGCTAGCCACTTTCTTTTAACTAATACCACACTCAGGCTCACATTAAGTGAGCAGGGGCGATAAAGGGCGGTTTTCAGGGGGGCATAAGGTTACGGCATCTTAATCTTTGGGCGTTTCGCTTAATGGAAGTCTCGGGCCGGCAAAATCGGATTACCAGTTAATAGCGGCAATCGTTCGAATTTCTCAGCAAGTATGTTGGCGACACCTTCTTCAAGTTGCAATTTACCTTCGACCGACATAAAGGAAGTATGCATTATCAAATGCCTGTATTCGGCAAACACTTTGGGATTGACGATGATATTGGCCACGCCCGTCTCGTCTTCGAGCGTTATGAAAACAAACCCTTTCGCGGTTTCCGGTCTTTGTCTGCAGATGACCCCACCGGCAACAGACATCACTTTGCCATGCTCTGACTGACTGAGGTCATAACAGGATTTGATTCCGGTATCTGCAGCCCATTGCCTGTAGAAACTCATGGGATGAGCACCAGTAGAAAGACCGAGAGTTTTGAAATCAGCCACGATTTCTTCCAGACTGGTCATGGCAGGTACTTCTTCTACTGGCTGTTTTTGCAATAAATCAAGTAAGGGAGTCTCAGGAGGATTATTGAGCCTGGAAAGCACTTCCCATAAAGCTTTTCGCCGCCCAGGATAAAGACTCTCAAATGCACCAGCTCGAGCCAGCATTTTCAAATCACTAGGACCTAAACCACTGCGTTGAAGAACATCTTCAAGGGAAGTAAATTTGCCACCAGAAGCAAAAACACTTTTCAGTGATTGCATGGATTTGTTTCCCAAACCATGCACAAATCTCAATCCCAATCGCAATGCCAGCTTTTGAGTTTTCTTTGCCTCTTGTGCAAAAGCACCAAACCCTTCTTTTTTATCAATCACTTCAATTGTGCAATCCCAATCACTCTTTGCCAAATCGACATTTAGCACGTCGACACCGTGTTTCATCGCATCGCGAATTAGTGTGGCAGGGCTATAAAAGCCCATCGGCTGTCCATTCAAAATTGCGCAAAAGAACTCGGTTGGGAAATAACGCTTTAAATATGCAGAGGCATAAACCAAAAGCGAAAATGAGGCCGCATGACTTTCAGGAAAACCATAATTTGCGAAGGCTTTCAATTGATGCGTAATTGTCTCAATTGCTTCCGGTGAGAAATCATTCTTTTTCATTCCTGCAGCTAATTCTACGCACAGTGCAGCCATTCTCTCGAGAGAGCGCTTATGACTCATTACCCGCCTCAATTGATCGGCTTGAGACGGCGTAAATCCAGCAGCGACAACTGCCAGTTTCATACCTTGTTCTTGGAATAAGGGAACGCCCAATGTGCGTTTCAAAATAGGCTCTAAAGTTGGATGGAGATAAGTGACCTGCTCATCGCCTCTACGTCGACGCAAGTAAGGGTGGACAATATTTCCTTGAATCGGACCAGGTCGAACGATGGCAATAGAAACAATAATGTCGTAAAAACATTTCGGTTTGATGCGCGGAAGAATGTTCATTTGAGCTCGCGATTCAACTTGAAAAACACCAACCGTATCGGCTTTGGTCAGCATTTCGTAGATAGCCGGATCGCTCATGTCTAGACGGCCGATATCAATATCGAGCCCTCGATATTTGCGGACCAATTTCAATCCTTCTTGAATCAAGGTGAGCATACCTAATCCAAGCAAATCGATTTTGATCAATCCCATCAAATCAATATCGTCTTTATCCCACTGAATTACAGAACGCGCATCCATCGCTGCAGGCTCAATTGGAACCACTTCGCCTAGTGCTGTTCCACAAAGTACAAAACCACCGACATGAATAGATCGGTGTCTGGGTAATTGGTGCATACCAGCGACAACTCTGATTAACTGTTGAACGCGTTTGTCCTTCAGGTCGAGACCAGCCCTTTCTGCACCTCCAGCCCTTAAGTTCAAAGCAGCTTCCTGGGCTTCCATATGCCTGGCTTCCAACGACAGCGAATCAGCTTGCTCCTGGGAAAATCCCAGTACACGAGCGGCATCTCTTACGGCGGAGCGACCACGATAAGTAATTACCTCGCACACCATTGCTGCATGTTCGCGTCCATATTTTTCATAGACATACTGGAGGACCTTTTCTCTTTCTTGATGAGCAATATCAACGTCGATATCAGGGGGCTCGTTACGTCCGGAAGAAAGGAAGCGTTCAAAAAGCAAATCCATTCCAATTGGATCAACAGCAGTAATCATCAAGCAATAACAAACCGCCGAATTTGCCGCCGAACCTCTACCTTGAACGGCGATGCCGCTGTTGATGGCGAATTTAACGATGTCCCACATAATCAGGAAGTAGGGAGCCAAACCCAAATTCGTGATCATGCTCAACTCGTAATTGATCTGGCGCAAATGCTTTTCAGTCAGATCTGGATAGCGAATCTTTGCTCCTTCCCAGACTAATTTCTCCAAAATTCCATTGTGAGTGGTGCCGGGTTCCAATTCGTAATTAGGCAATGGTGGCTTGAATGCGCCCAGGCGGAATTGGCACCTTTCTGCAATCACCAATGTGTTGTTTACGCCAGTCAAATCATGTCGCCAGAGATGTGCCATCTCGTCCGGAGACTTCATATAGAAAGTGCCATTTGCTCTTAATCTTCGTCCGGCATTCGCCAGAGTAACATCGTGTTTAATGCATGTGAGAACATCATGCACCATCCGTCCTTCTGGACCGGCATAATGAACATTATTTGTCACCACCCACGGTATTGCCATTGAATCGGATAATTCCAATAGGCGTTTGGATATTACAGCCTCTTGATTTAGAAAGTGATTCCACACTTCAAGATAAAAGCGCCCAGGGAATATCTCCTTGAGTCTCCCGGCAATTTCTTTTGCTTCTTCAATTTGCTCGAGAAATAAAGCAGATGGAATGCGTCCATGCGGACAACCGGAAAGCGCCACCAGTCCAGCAGCACGTTCTTCTAAATGCTTATATGAAACACGGGGTTTGCCACGTGCTCTTTGCATGCGAGCTTGTGTTAGTAGGTAACTAAGATTCTTGTATCCTTGCTCGTTTTCTACCAGCAAGATCAAATGGGAATCATCTTCAAGAGTAAGTTCACAGCCAATGATTGCTGGGAATTCCAATTCTCTTGCCGAATAGGCGAACCTGACGATCCCGCCGAAATCGTCGTGATCGGTTATTGCAAGAGCAGACAAACCAAGCTCTTTGGCGCGAATGACTAACTCTTCCGGATTGGATGCTCCATCCAAAAACGAAAAGGACGAATGACAATGCAGCTCAGCATATCGTTGATATCCGGCAGTCACGGCAAATACAGGTGTTTTTTCCAGAGATTCCCAATCCCACGATACCATACTTCCGTATGGCTGGCAATGGAATATCCACCACATACTCAGGTAACTACAGTTTCTTAGTCATCTGCAGGCAAGTAGTCGCCAGCATGCTCCTCGTTCGCCAGCATGCTCCTCGTTCGCCAGCATGCTCCTCGTTCGCCTGCCTGCTCCTAGTTGTTTGCAGGCTCTTTCTTGTTCAAGTCATCGACCACAGCTTCTTCAGTGTTCGGAGCCGTAGTGCCCTTAGGAGGGTTGGCGTTGGAGTCTTTCGCTAGATCTTCCTTCGCATCTTTCGACTTGTTCAATTTCTTCGCTTGCACTTTCAACTTACCGGGAGCTCCAAAAATCATATGCAGAAGTGGATTCCGCTTACTCAACATCTGATTGACTTGCAAGCTGACTGTGTTGACGTTTGCCAGCGCTTCTTTTGCCTCTTTCAACGTGTCTCGAACATCTCCGCCAAAGCTTGGAGCGCTGACCAGAGCGTCGACCTTATCGAGTGCGTGTCTGGCATCAACCAAGATTGCTTTCATGTCCCCGCGCACTTCTTTGTCTTGCGCAAGTTTCTCAAATGATTCCATTCCATGCTGCACGTGCAAAGTGACTTCATTCAAGCGAGCCAGCGTATCCTTCACGTCCGTTCGCAGCTCCTTGTCCTTGAGCATGTCGTCAACCTGGTCCATCGTTCGTTGAATTGACAGAGCTACGTCTTTTGCGCGCTTGGTGGTTTCCTTCAAGTCCGCAACGAGCTGAGGATTATCAATTATCTTGTTGATCCGCTTCGAAGTTATCTTGAACTCGTCGGCTAGCCCACTGACTTTGCCTTCCATGACGATGGTTTTGTCCGCGACTGGACCAAATTTTTCTGATGCCGTGGAAATATTTTTCGTTGCCTTAGATAAGTTGTCGAGATTTTCGCTCACCTTTTTCTGAAGCTTTTCGAAATTGATCTTGTCCATACTTGTCGTCAAATTATCGATGACAACTTCAGGTCTGCCGGGATCCTGACCAACGATTTCCATCGTATCGTCCAGTATCTTTGGAGCTGGTTTTGATGGGTCGGGTTTGGGCAGCGTGATGTCTACATACTTAACGCCGACAACGTTGTTGCTCAAGATTTTGAAAACAGAACCTTCTGGAATGGTTATCTTCGAACTATTGATCTGCATTCTCACATGGACAGCATCTTTGCCCTTCAAATGGATACTTTCAACAGATCCAACGCGCACGCCGTTGACCAAAACCGGTGCATTGTCATTGAGCGCGGCAACTTCTTGGAAGTGAACATCAAATCTTTGTTGGGGGTTCCAAGGATTAATCGCTTTGAACCAGAGATACGAGCCCATCAAGAAAGCGATAGCGATGAGGACAAAAACGCCCATTCGTCCGTCGCGAATTGCCGAGTTGGAATCGGTGGTGATTGACATTGGGAGCGATTCTTCCTTTCTGCTTAGATGGGAAACATGAAATAAGTGAAAACAAAATTGGCAATTACGGCATAAATAAACATCTTCGATACCGCGTGAGAAGCGGTACTGCCGCCATCTTCGTTAGAATAAAGTCCGCAGGCACTGCCGACAATGACCGCGATGATCGGATTAAGCAAAATCAGTTTGACAAAATAACAAACAATGTCTTTTTCATGAATCGAGACGCGCGCGATTTCCAAAAATTCCTGCGCGGAGCTGACACCAAGTGTCGGCGCATACATTGCTGCGGTAGCAAATCCAAAAACAAGTCCATAACTAGCCAGCGGAACTGCCATGATCAATCCGGCCAGAAAGCGCGGAAAAACAAACACCTCAATAAAGTCTGTCGGACCATGCGCGTCTACGTAAAGCTTTGCGTTGTATGAAAGCAACACAGTTACTCGAGCAGCCCAGAAAATACTTACTGTAAGCGGACCCAATTCGCGCAAAAGACCTATAGAAATAGCGGCACCTGAAGTGTCCTGCGCCCCATAGCGAGTTGTCTCAAGAATCGTCTCGATGGTGAGCGCTAGCGAAATAAAAATAGCCGTCGCTAAAATCAGCGGCAAAGATTTCGGACCGAGGTAATTGCAAATACGCTTGAACTCTTCAATATCGATGCGACGATAGCAGTTAGGGTTTATGAGGCACGGAAGGATGCGAGCAAATATTCCCAGCGGCGCAAAGAGGCTGAGAATTTGTCGATCAGTTGGCAGTGCATCCACAAAGCGTGGCATTTTTTACTCGGCAGCTGGTAGATAGTAAACGTAGCAGACTTGACAGCCGCATAGCAAGCAATAGACTGCCATCTTGACCATAAAAATGGGTGAAAACTTTATCCTAATTCTTGAAAATTCCAGGCAAATGACCGGCTGGCTCTATTTCTTATAATTTTCGCCTGTCCCGTCTTTCTTTGGCTCTGGATGCAAAAAAGCCGGTGTTATCGGTGTTTTGCCCACGTTTTAATTGTTCGTCAACACCCCGCCTTGCTTCCGGAGTCATGGCATTTAAGCGCTGGCCAAGCTCATCTTGAGCCCGTCTGAAGCCCAACTCAGCTTGCTGATCCAGCTCACCGGCAAAAGTCATCATCATGCGATGTTCACTCATTTCGTTGGCTGTTGCGACTACTGCCGAATTATATTCTTTATCATCGATGACGCCCCTATTCTTGAGGGTTTCCAGCATACGAAGCTTGTTTGCATAAGGCAGACGGTCGACTGCTTCCATGGTCTTCGACAACGAACGGCGCTGCTCGTCTATGTCCAACTTTCCAGCCAGTCTTTCGTTCTTCCAGCGCATGTCGGCAAAAAGCAGTAGCTCTCTGAGAGAACTTTCCAATCCATCCGTATCGATTTTGCCGTTTACCCACTCTTGGCGGGCTAGAGCGACTAGACGTGCAGTGTCGGTTTTTCCGGCAGATACGTCGTTGGCTACCTGTTGCCTCAGCGTGGCTTCGGCATCTTTGGGCTCAAGGGAGGCCATGTAGAGGTCTGAAAGGTTGAGCGACTTGCCTGTGTTCTTAGTATGATCTGCGCGTCTCCACCAGGTGCTGTCAATTTCGACTTTTGGGGGACGGCCGGGAAGTATGTCGGTGACGTTGATGAAATGCCCGCCGCCGCGACCGCCATCGGCATTGTTTGGCGCGTCTTGCCATAGCGGGTCACTACCGCTGTAGACAAACATGATGGCTGGAAGTTTGCCGTTTCGTTTTGCTTCGAACAGTGCATTTTCCATCTCAGTTTCTGTAGTAAAAGGTTTTCCAAACGCGCGTTCTCTCTTCACCGACGATCGCCACATAACCAAATCCGGCTCGTCTTCACCGGTTACCAGTTTGTTCATGAGCAATACATCGGAAACATACAGACCCTCAAACTTTCTATCTGTGGGCGGATGCTGAGAATAATCAATTACTCTTTCTCCGAAATTTATGGTTTCCGGACGTCTGTCATTTTGACGATAAGCAAGCGAACCTTCTTGGATGCCGGGTCTAGCATTCAAAGCCAAGTTGATTGCCGCAACTTGAAAGAGCTCACTGGCATGACTGCGTTGTCCGGATTTTGGAAAGTCCAACTTTGAAGTGTCGTGTGGCGTAACATCAATCGGCAACGTCTTTCCGCTTTTGGTCCAAACCTCTCCAGTCAAAGCAGCGTCTGCAACCAGCTGAATTGCTTTCTCAGGATGCCTCATGTACGTTCTTACTTCAACAACGGCAGCGCCGCACGTATCGTGCATCCCCTGATCGATCGAGGTCGGATCGGCAGCCATGGAGATAGTTTGCTCGGCAATATTCAAACGCTGTTCTTCGGTTAGAGAAGCAGATGGAGTTTGAATCAAACGTTGAATCTGTTCGTATGTCGCATCAACTTGGGCAGCAGTCAAATGCTCATTGCGCGCCCGTGTTTCAAACTCTTCCATGCGGCGATAGATTCTGTCGCGGCGCTCGGGATTTAGTTTATCGACAGCACTGGTAAGCGAGTCCTTTGGATTTAGACCGGATGAAGTAAACTCGACTTTCGCCAGGAGCAATTCTGCTGGTGCAAAACCTTGAAGTTGTGGCTCGTAAGTTCGAAGTTGTGGCTCGTGAGTTCGAAGTTGTGGCTCGTGAGTTCGAAGTTGTGGCTCGTGAGTTCGAACCTGTGCATTTGGCGCTTCGAGCTGACCAAATTTGCGCGCATCCCAGAAGAGACGTTCGCCGGTTTCATCGCGCGGTGGTGCTTGAGCAGGTGCAAACTGCTCGAGTGGTAAAGTCATGGGTGGATGTTATAGACCTACTGCCGGACCGTATATATACGGGCGTAAGGCATTTTTGGTCAAAACCAAGATTAATCGCTAAAAGCGCAGTATATTCTGGTTATTGGTTCAAATTGGGCGCATACAATGCGCCACTACGCAGAACAGGCGCATGCAATGCGCCACTACGGTGAAAAGGTGCATTGCATGCGCCCGAATCTTGAGACGCATGCAATGCGGCACTACGAATTCAGTCATAGACTCCTTCAATCTGCCAGGTGTCCTGGATGTGCTCTTTTGCCAGAAGTACAACCAGGCTTTCGCTAATCTCAGACTTTTGAGAAGGCTGGATCATGGCCACGTAATAGGAGTTTCTGATCATTTTGTCCCACCAAAATCCGGACAAACATTCAGGAGTAGTGATCAGCGAAATGCGATACCAATTGCCTCCGTATGCAAGTGAAACCGGCTGCTCGTCTTTTAGTTCGACCATCACTTTGACAGGCTCTTGCGGCTTTTTCAAAACCAGATTAGAGACAAGCCCAGAGGCACCAGCTCGTTTTAAAATATAATCCACATCAACAGGTGTAATTGCCTGTTTGTAAGTCTCAGACACTGTGCGCTTGACGCTTCTTGCTTTCGTATCGATGACCGGTATCCAACAGCCGTTTCCTCCCAATCCATATCCATCACTTGCCTGAGGCTGGACAACTTTTCCTTCGCCAAGTCTGGTGGTTAGACGCTGCAAGAGAAGCATGGATGGCTCATTTAACACTAGCTGTTCGTCTGCACTTGCTGAAATCGAAAGATGCGATTGCTGCCAGGACTCATCGCAAAAACGCTGAACAGTAACCCGCACACCTGTGAATTCTCGCTGAAGTTTTGATGTCTCCAGAGATAGCTTGATCACTTCAACAAGAAACTTAGCGCTGTTTGTTGGAGCAATAAGTTTAATCGGACGCTCGTCAAACAAATCTTCTTCGTTGAAAAAACTGACGGAAAGCTCTTCCGCACATAATCCATCTCTTTTCAAATCGGCAGTCAGTCTGTCGATAAGCGACTTCAAAATAAACAATGTCTGATTCAAAGACTCAATTGGTGCACCGATTTCCATTGAGCACTGTCGGTCTTTAAAAACTTGAGGCAAAGTCGGTCTTCGATGATCGAGACCTAGCGCAAGCTCATGAGCTCTTCTCCCTTCTTCGTTGAAGCGCTCAGCCACAGATGTAAGTGATAGTCCTGCAAAATCGCCAATGGTTTTGATACCAAGATCTCGCAAAACTTCTACGGATTCGCCCATCAAAGGAAGATACTCTACAGGCATGGGGGCGATGAATTTTTTGTCAGTGCCAAAAGGCACCAAATGCCAGCGGCGTCCTTTCAATCTAGTGGCGACCGAAGCGGCAAAAGCACTGTCGGCTATACCTACTCTTGCTTCAACATAACCGAGTTTGCTCAAAATTTTGAGAGCATTGGCAGCAAAGCGACTTTCCCCACCAAAGTGAGAAAGACCTGAAGCATCCAGCAAAAATATTCCAGGTTCAAAAACTGAAACACGCGGCGAAAGATTGATTAGTTGTCTGGCAATTTCTGTTTGAGCTTCTTCATATAATTTCGTGTCATAAGGCTGAGAAAGAAGATCTCCGCAAATAGCGCGAGCTTCGGAAAGCCGCATGCCAGGCTGTATATATTCCTTACTTGCTTGAGTCGAGCAGGCGACGATCTTTTGACTGAGAGTCTTTTTGCCTTCACCGCCGGTAACAAGAACCAGCGGTTTATTTTTCAAAGAAGGATCATACTTTTGCTGTGCGGCGATCGGGAATCGGGGAATGCGTATACAGGCTATTCGAGACATTTGATTTTCCCTGTACTTCTATAGCTTGAGAGAGTCCATCCCTGAGCACACTTCCTTTAATTGCCGGCATAAACGCGGCGCATCCGGACAACCCATTTTGCAAATCAATAGGTAAATCCCAAGAAAAATTCAACTGAGTATGAAAGCCCCAACTAAATGAGTTGCTGCCGCGTTTTTCATCTCTAAGAACAATCAATGCTGCTTTTGAGCGATCAAGTGCACGCTTTAACCTGGCATACAAACGACTTGTAATGCGCAGATTTTCACTATCAAAAATAACCACATCAAAAACTTGAGACAGTAGCAATTGCTCAGCTGCCCACATTGAATTCAACTCTGGATTCTCACTCAAATTTCTAACTACCCAAAACTTGCCTTTTGGAGTAACAAGGTTGGGAGTAGAAGTGGATGCAAAATTACCATCACCAACAAAAGCCCAGTCTTCTGCAGTTAGACGGCCAGATGGATCTACATAGGCGACATGCAAACCGGATGAACACCAATTCGCAACCGCCTTTCTAAGTAATGTAGTTTTGCCTGAAGAAATACTGCCGGCCCATTCAGTGATACGCCTGCGTAAAAGTCCGTTGACCAGGCGCGCATCGACCTCTGGCACGCCAGTCAAAAGAGCTTTATGTCGCTTTTCCGCAGAGAACCATTTCCCCGGGAAAAGTTGTTCTAATTGCTGCTTTAACGCAAACACACTGACTTGAGTGCTCATATTTATTGATACTTTTCTAGATGCTCGTGTTGATACAGCAAGCTAGGCGCGCCCCTCTTGCAGTACCGGCTTGGTTCTCACCGATACCATACATATGTATACCATGACTTTATCAGCAAAGCAAGACTTCAATCGAATTTGAGTTAGCAATCGCCTCGCCGCCAAAACGTACCAGCGTCCTTGTAGCTGTCCTCGAATTTGACATTGCACCTTTACGCCGAAAAACACAAATTTTTCGTCGTCGCAATTGCCGAAAAGCCAACCCCCTCAATGCATTTGAGCGAATTTCAAAGTGCAAAAATTCCAAATCGCCAAAAGCCCGACGACCACTTGATTCTAGGGTTTCTCTACTCCGAAAAATTCTGATTTTTCGTCATCATGATGAATGTCCATAATTGCTACATGCAACAAGCAAAATTTTTGCCACACCGGGCTGCAAAATCTCTCTAACCTTGCGAAACAGTCCCGGTTTTTGCTTCGTTTTCACCAGGCAAAACCACTTCGCTTTTTATAGAAGTTTCTCCGTTGGAGCTACCAGCCCCCTCCGGTCCACCGCCCCCCGCATCATTCACTCCAGCCGCCGCACCATCAGTTTCTTCCGGCACAAGACAGACTTCCTCTGGAGGCAAAAACGAATGACCTTCCTCGGTCGCTCCGCTCAAAACCAAATTATTGAAAAGTACATTTACTACGCAAGCCGCCGGCAGAGAGAAAATAATGCCGAGCATGCCGTCCAAGCGCGCACCAATCATGATGGCAATGAAGACCATGACTGGATGCAGACCAATTACGTTTCCGATATAGCGAGGTGCCACCAGATTATCCTTCAGCCACTGCAACCCGTTAAATACTGCAAATAGAATGAGAATCTGTACGAACCGATTTCCAGGAAACGTATCCATACCGTCTATAGCCACAACTACTATGGCCGGAATAAATCCAATTGGCGGCCCGATTACCGGCACAATTTCCCAAACTGCAAGAAATACTCCAAGAATCAGTGCATAGTGCATCCCTAGAATAAAGTAAACCGCGATCATGATTCCGCCAAACAAAAGACCAAGCACAATCTGTCCACGGAAAAACGCTTGCAAGGTGGTGTCCATCTGCCCGGCCATAATCTGGCACTGGGCCTGGATTTTTCGCGGAAAGAGCTTGATGATTGAGTCTTTTATGTTGTGACCGTCAAGCAGGAAGTAGAAGGAAACAACAAGCACGCTCAGCCCATACATGAATATCGTCATGGTCGAAAACGCCATGTCTTGAATGCGCGCAAGAATTTGAGTCGAATCAGGTCGAGGCAGGTTCGCTGCAAATGTCGACAATATATCCATCGCCTTAACTTCGATCTTAGCGGCGTGGAGCTTTTCTTCAAGCGGATGGAGCGCGGCTATCACTTTGTCGACAATCTGCGGAATCTGCTGGAAGATTGTTTCTCCCAATTGAGCAGCCTGATAGATCATTGCCGGCACTACCAGCACCACCGCGACAATCGCTGTTACACCAAGAACGAAATAAACGATAAAAATTGCGCCCGCGCGAGAGCGGACATATTTTTCCAACCAGTCGACTACATTGATGAATAAATAAGAGAGCAGAATCGAAATGGCCAGAATACGCAAAATGTCAGCGAAATACGACGCCACTTGACAGCACAAAAAGAACGCGGCAAAAGCAAGTGCAAGTATCGTAAGCTGCCGCTGCACAAGAGCAAGCATAACCAACTTCTCTTGCATCTTGTCATCTATTTTTGATTTTTCCTGGTCCGCCATGTTTTTACTGCCATCGCACTGTTTTGCACTGAACTGCTATCGCACTGTTTTGCACTGAACTGCCATCGCACTGTTTTTCACTGAACTGCTATCACACTGTCTTGCACTGAAAATGAATGTTCATTAGTAACAGTAGCAAATCAGAGGCTACCGAGTATTCAAGACCTGCTTGAGATAGTCAATTCTCGCCTTCAAGTCCGGCGTAACCTCAGCCTCATTTTGCCCATCGAGGACGCGCCGGTATTCGTATAGAGACTCCTCTTGCTTGCCGAGCTTGTAATAGATATCGCCAAGAAGTAGATGATAATCCCGCTCGTTGGGCTTAACGAGCATTGCCAATTTCATCTCTTCTTGCGCCTCTTGAAATTTATCGAGCTTGAAGAGAACCTGCGCATGCCGATATCGAAAATCCGCATCCAGCGCATTGGTCTTCACCACCTCAGCCAAACAAGTCTCAGCCTCTGCGAATTTGCCTTCTTTTTGCAGAATGACGCCGAGATTGTAACGATAAGACGGTTTTTTTCCATTCAGTTTTACTGCCAGCCTTGCCTCTTGCTCTGCTGCACCAAGCTCATTCAAGTCCTTAAGCACCAGGGCAAGATTGCTGTGATAGCCGGCTGATTGAGGATTTAGCTGAATCGCCTGGCGATACTTTTGCGCAGCAGCGGTCAACTGCCCATCACCCATCAGGTAGGCAGCCTGCCGATTGAGCTCTCTGGCCTGTTCCACATTATCGGCAAAAGACGGAAGTACTGCCATAAGCGCGCTTATGACAAATAATGTGCCGATTCGCTTCACCCTTGCCATTCTTTACCTCAACGATTTTATTCCCGGCGCCTGCGGCTTTACATCGGCGCAAGCAAAGGGGTGAACAAAACTGTAGAATCCAGAAGTTACCCGTCATAAAAGATGATTCGAAAAACACATATAGTCATTGCCGCCCTCACAGTCTCCGTCCTTCTCAATGCTGCGGGCATAGTTTTTTTCGTCTTGTTTTTGCAAACAGCCAGTCACCTCAAAAGCGTGAAGCGCGAAAAAAATAACTTCGTTCAAAATCTCGCGTTGCTAAAGGGTCAAAACAAAGTAAATGAGATTCTGCATTCCGACCAGGTGATCAAATCTACTTTTGTCAGTCACTTTGACGGACAAGAGGACAGCTTCGCGGTTCTGCCGCCGCGCTCACCAAAACCGGAAGCGGGTTATGACCTTATCGTTTATTTGCATGGCATGGGCTCCACCTTTCTGGAGCCGTTCGTTACACCCGAGTCTTCGCCGATTTCAAAACGAATCTGCGACAGCCATCCGGATATTATTTTCTCTTCTCTCAATTATCGCCGCGCCTGGTCTTGGGGCAACGATGCAGCAATTGCCGACATCACTCAAAACATTCGGGAATTGATGCAGCGATATCCGGTCAATCGAATCATACTTATCGGAACCTCGATGGGCGGCTGCACGTCCCTGACGTACACAGCTCTGGCACCGGATGATGTGAAAGAAAAAATCATCGGTGCGGTCAGCGTGGAAGGAGCAGGCGATCTCGCTCGACTGTTCCATGAAACGAAAAACACTTCTATCCCCAATGCTTTAATCAACGCGTTTGGCGGCAGACCGGAAGCGGTTCCCGAGCGCTATGCCAAGCAAAGTTTTCTGAGCAATATCGAACAGTTGAGAGGACACATGCGTTTTGCCATCATCTCGGCAACCCGCGACGCGATTGTTCCGCCTTCCTTTCAGAAGGAGCTAATGACTGTTCTCAAAAACAGAAATCTTGACGCGCACCTAATTGAGGTGAATTCCGGACACGGCATTCCGCCTGCTGAATATTACTCGGAAGGATTGGATTTCGTACTGGGGAAACAGCCTCGCTAAGAGCAACTCGTCCAGCTCCTTAGAGTGTATGATTGGGTTGGTTTTCAGGAAACTCGAAAAGCGAATTTCAGGCGGATGGCCGGCGAATCAATCAAAGTAGCAGTAGATACAGTGGCGCTTGCCGTAGAGCAAGGAGCGCTGGAAGTGCTTCTCGTCAAGAGGAAATTCGAGCCGTTCAAATCTTTGTGGGCATTGCCGGGCGGATCACTCACTGAAAGTGATGAAACGCTCGATCAAGCGGCGACGCGTGAACTTTTGGAAGAGACGAATGTGGGCGATGTTTATTTGGAACAGCTCTACACTTTTGGCGACAAAGGACGCGATCCGCGCGGGCGGACAGTGACTGTGTCATACCTGGCATTGCTCAGGCAAGAAGGATTGGAATTGAAAGCCGGCTCGAAAGCGCGTGGCGTCGCCTGGTGGAAAGTAAACGAACTGCCGGAACTAGCGTTCGATCACGCAAGCATTATTTCTTATGCGCGCCAGAGAGTGAAATACAAACTCGAATACTCCCCAGCCGCATTCATGTTGCTTCCGGAAAAATTCACACTGCGCGACTTACAATCGGTGTACGAGGCAGTTCTTGGAAAAGCCGTCGACAACCGCAACTTTCGCAAAAAATTTCTCAATACAGGTGTTTTGCAAGAGCTAAACGAAACCTCACAGGAAGGTTCTTTCCGTCCGGCAAGACTGTACACGTTTTCCCTTGAGGAATTTGAAAAACTGCCAGATCGCCCGGTCTTCATGTTTTGATTGGAGACAAATCAATGAAAATACTTCAGCCAATCTCAACAGCCACAAAAGTAAAAGTTTGCATAGTCACATCTTTGTTGCTGGCAATTTCCTCGACAAATGTTGCGTTTACACAAACACAACATTGGAAGACACAGGCAAGAGAGAAGTCACAAAAACTGTCATCAGCAGCCTTGAATCAACTAGTTTTGAGCAAGGCCGACTCAGCAATTCCATTACTTACAGAAGGTACCAGAGCAGATCCGACAGATCCTTTGCCGTTTATGCTTTTAGGCATGGCACTGAATATGAAAGGACGCTATCAAGAAGCACTTGATGCTCTGAAGCAAGCATATTCTTTAGACAGTAAAGCAAGAGAAACCTATTTGACGGTAGGATTTAGCCATTATCTTTCGCGACGATTTGAGCAAGCGATAAGCATCTGGGTTAAGGTACTGCAATCAAATCCAGACTTAGTGCAGATTTATACGAACATTGGCTATGCCTATTTGCGCGACGGCAAAATGGAAGATGCAGAAACTAATTTGCGCGAGTGCGCAAAACGCTCTAGCTATTCGCAGCCGGCATATCGGGGATTGATGTTGTTGCATTACCTGAACGGCAACTTCCCAATTGCTCGCTCAGCAGGAGAGCAGGCTGGTTCTGCAAGCGGCAGACAAGTCCCACTGATGCTGGCGGAAATGGAATTTCTGCAAGGCAATGCTCAGGCAGCTTCAAAACAACTCTCCGCCGTTCCCAAACAACTTTCTGCAGTTTCAAAATCATCAAAGAAAGGCAGACCAACTTTCGACATGGTTTCGCTTGGATATCTGCCACAGCACGATTTTCACTTTGATCCGTTTTCCAAAGATTTTTTTGACAATGAAAGTTTGATAGAAGCACGTTTTGTTGATTTGCCAAAACGCGAGTCCAGACGTGCCCAACTAGCCAGAAAAGGAAAAGCCGACGCCGCACTATCCGAACTGACAAACCTTCTTTCCACTACTCCAAATGATCCGTATCTACGTTTTCAAAGCGGTACTATTCATCTGGCAAATGGACAATTTGCAACAGCGTCGGAAGATTTCGTAAAGGTGATTAGCAGAGTACCGGAATGGCATTCTGCAAAACTCTACCTTGCTCTCAGCCGCTTCCGAGAAGGCAATATCGAGAAAGCCAAGTATGCATTGGAAGGATACGAGAAAGCATGCCCAGGGCGACAACTTGCTCCTGTTTTTACAATGATCAAAAATGCTAACGCACCTCAGGGGCAAACTGCCGGCGACAAAAAAGACGATGCCTTCACCCTGCCGCCTGGCGCTCCTCCAACTGACAAAGGTGGCGACACAGGATTTTAATTTTCGGCGGGTATCTCGAACCAGAACGTCGAGCCTTTTTTCTCTATGCTTTTGACGCCGATGCGTCCGTTGTGCTTTTCAACAAGGGCCTTGGAGATTGCCAGACCAAGACCTGTTCCGCCCTGTGCACGAGTATCGGAGGAGTCCAGTTGCTGGAATTTTCCGAACAATCTGTGCATTTCGTTTTCAGGAATGCCTGGACCATTATCTTCGACTTCAAAGCGAACGGCACCATTTGCGCCACCAACAACCCGAACATCCAATTTGCCTTCCGGACCGGAAAATTTGACGGCATTGGAGACAAGGTTGGTGAGAATCTGAACAACACGGTCGTGATCGCCTTTGACAGGGCGTTTGTCATTGACATGCACAGCGATTGAAACTCCATATTCCTCGCACATGCCTCTTAAGGAATCAGCGGTGGCTTTGACCATCGATTCAGAATCGAGCGATTCCAATTTCAGTTCCAACTTGCCGGCTTCAATTTTACGCAAGTCGAGAATATCATTGATCAAGCGTATCAATCGATCGCAGCTGACGCGTGCGATAGTGACTAATTCCAGCGCCTCATCAGGAATCTCGCCGACCACTCCTCCTTCCATCAAACCAAGCGCACCGCGAATAGAAGTAAGGGGTGTTCTTAATTCATGAGAAACAGTCGAATAGAATTCGCTGACGCGAAGCTCAACTTCTTTCCTTTCTGTGATATCGCGAATAATACCGGAATAGAAGTTCCGCGTACCTAATACAACTTCGCTGACACGAAATTCAACAGGAATCAAGCTTCCATCGGCACGCCTGACTATCAGTTCTCGATCTGAATAATTATGTGCCTTCAGATCGTCCAGAACATTTTGAATCGTGCTGATTTTGCGATCCGCAATTCTTTCTACGGTGGTTTCACCTGGAATAATTTCGGAAACTGGTTTTCCCAACACATCATCGGCATCAAAACCAAGAATGCGCTCAAAAGCCGGATTGACCAGTTCAATTATGCCGTCCAAATCGAAAGTGACAATACCGTCAATGGCACTCTCCAACATGGCACGAATACGAGCATCGCTGTCCTTTAAACGCATTTCGGCAGACATTTGTTCTGCAAACTGACTGATCTGGGTTGCTACGGAATTCAACAACAGAAAAAATTCGCCGTCGGCTTTAATCGGCTCTTCACTCATGAATTCAAGAACGCCGAAAACCTGATCGTATTCACTGACAGGAAAGGACATGTATCCAAACCGTTCCGGCAAATTTTCAATCCGTCCTGAAAGACCAGACTCGGTCGGTGCTTGAGCGATAAATGGCTGACCACTTACCAGCGGTATACCCAGCTCACCATCGCCACGTCCGAAGGTCATGCGCCGGGAGTTATCCACTAGTTGTTTCAACTTACTCTCAGAATCACACCAGCTTCCTTCGTACCGCAACACATCATCCTGCGTGTCCAACATCCAGAGAATTCCCAGAGACCATTGACGATTGTTGCAAATGGCTTGCAACAACCTGGGCGACGCGTCAGCCAAATCAGATGCTTCAGCGAGTGCATCGGTGATTGCGTATTGCATCAAAAGATTGGCTTCTGCATTCTTACGCTCGGTAATATCTTCAAATGTCCAAATGTGTCCGCGCGAAACACCGTCTGAGTCTCCAATCGAGGTCACCCTCGAGTGCATCCAGGAAATAGGTTTGTCTTCCTTTTCCACTCGAAATTCCGTAACATACTCCGTTGATTGAGCGCTTGAAGTCATCCATTTGCTAATCACGTCTTCTCTGTCATCGGGATGAATACACTGCAGCCATCCTCTGTCCAGGCAACTGTCATGCAGAAGACCGGACAGATCCTCCCAGCGACGGTTGACATACAAGCAATTTCCTGACGCATCGGTGAGAACAATACCGATTGGAGATGCAGAACTCAGCAATCGAAATCTTTCTTCTGTGACACGCAATTCGCGCGTGCGCTCTTCAACTTTTGCTTCGACTATGACATTGGTTGCTTCGAGCTCTGCCTGCCTTTGGCAGTTATCCCAGAGTTCTTTGGTACTGGTAATAATCGAGCGAATCAAGAACAGATCTTCAAATGTGATCCATCCTCCGTGCTCG